>JBQTHC010000140.1:0-31429 GCA_052390255.1 Microthrixaceae bacterium | reverse complement strand
ACCTCGCCGCGTCGCAGGCGCTTCCTCGCGGATCCCGACCGTCCTTCGATGAGCTCGATCGCGGCATCAAGACCGTGGACCGCAACCAGCTCGCACAACATCCGCCCCTGTACTACGCGGCGCTCGGTGGCTGGTCGCGCCTCACCGACGCGGCCCCGCTGCCCGCTGTCATGCGAGGGTTCGAAGCTCAGGTCTGGCTCCTTCGACTCGGCAACGTGTTGCTCATGTCGTGTCTGCCACTGCTCGTCTGGTGGGCCGCACGCGAGTTCGGGCTCGGACCACCTCAGGCGATCGTCGCGGCGACCGGCACGCTGCTCATCCCACAGCTGACCGCGATCGGGTCGGCTGTGAACAACGACAACCTCTTCGTCGTGCTGTGCGCGCTGTTGATGATCCCCCTCGCCCGGATCTGTCGGGGCAGCCTCGACCGAAGGATCCACCTCGCCGCGGCTGGGATCATGGGTGCCGCGCTTCTCGTCAAGGGCTTCGCGCTGGTGCTGCCGCTCTGGTACGCCACTGCGTTGGCAGCACTTGTGCTCGCACGCCGGACGTATCGAAGTGCGGCAGGGACGGCCATCCTCGCGGGCGTGGTGACCATGTCCATCGGCGGCTGGTGGTGGGTCCACAACGTCGTTGCCTATGGCGCGCTCCAGCCGTCGATCCAGGAGAGCCGGCTCGCTCCGCCTCCGCCGGGCTTCGTTCCCGACTATGGCAAGTTCGTCCACACGCTGCGAACGACGCTGCCACGCCGCTTCTGGGGGGACTTCGGTGCGTTTGACGTGCACCTACCCGACCGCTTGACCGTGGCGTTGTCCGTCACGTTGCTCCTGGCGATCGGCCTGGGAGCGCTGCGGAGACACGATCACGGTGGGCTGACCCGAGGCGCGAGAGCGGTGCTCCTCGTGCCGATCGGCACCCTCGGCTTCGTGCTCGTCGGCGGAGCGCTCGACTCATATCGCAGCACGGCGCAGTTCGCGTTTCAGCAGGGTCGGTACCTGTTCGGCGCCATCCCGAGCATGATGATCCTCGCCGCGACGGCAGCCTCGCCGGTCATCGCGAGACACCCGCGGCGCGTGATCGGTGGTGTGCTCGCAGGGGCAGCCACGCTCCAAGGCTTCGCGCTCCTGACCGTGCTGGGTGAGTTCTGGGGCCCGGTCGGGCGCAGCTTTCCAGCGGGTCTCCGAGCCGCGGCGGCGTGGTCCCCGCTGCCTGGTTGGCTGGATCTCGTCACGGTTGGCGTCGCAGTCGTCACAGCGGCCGCGCTCGTGACGGTCGTGGCGACCGAGCCGTCGCGCCTCGTCACGCGGCGCGACTGATCAGCGAGCCGACCAGACTCCACGCATCGGGGTGACTCCGCCTTCGCCATGCGGGTGCCCGGGTGCAACCTCGAGCCTGGCGGCCCGACGCCGCTGGTCGAACTGATGGAGCCCAGCCGAGTCGGTCACCTCGACGCTGATGTCGTAGGTCCCCGGTAGCAGCGTGAGCTCGGGGATCTCCAGGTGGAGCTCCCCGGCGCCGCTGAACACGTCAGGAAGGTTCGCCCCGTTTGTCGAAGCGACCGACACGACGAACCCGTCCGAGGTCGACACGCGGAGGCGGACGAGCGGACGCTGGATCGGCACCGGGCAGGACCAGGCGATGCTCACCACGCCACGGTCCCCAGTGGCCAACCGGTGTGTCGGCGCGCCAGCTCCGTCGAGCACGGTCACCTCACCCAGCGTGAGCTCGCCAGACCGGGGCTCACCCTCGGCGTCACGTTCCGCCGACGTCACGGCGGCCACCTCCACCTGCGAGAGGTACGCGTCGACGACGTCGGGCGCTGGGCCGAGCAGCTTGAGCACCCCGTGATCCAGCCAGGCCGCCTGGTCACACATCTGCTCCACCGCGCCGAGGCCGTGCGACACGATCACGATCGTCCGACCTGACTGGCGCAGCTCGGCGAAGCGCTCGTTGCAGCGCCGCTGGAACTCCTCGTCCCCCACCGCCAGCACCTCGTCGACGAGGAGGATGTCGGGGTCGACCGCGATCGCGACCGAGAAGCCCAGCCGCACGTACATCCCCGACGAGTAGTTCTTCACCGGCATGTCGATGAACTGCTCGAGCCCGGCGAACGCGACGATCTCGTCGAACCGGCGATCCACCTCCCGCCGGGACAGTCCCAGGATCGAGCCGTTCAGGTAGATGTTCTCGCGTCCGGAGAGCTCCGGGTGAAAGCCCGCGCCGAGCTCGAGGAGCGCGGAGATCCGACCGTCGACGCTCAGCGAGCCGGCATCGGGCTGGAGGATCCGAGCGAGGCACTTCAGCATCGTGCTCTTGCCGGAGCCGTTGTGGCCGATGAGGCCGAACGTCGAGCCCTCCTCCACCGCGAACGACACGTCGCGCAGCGCCCAGAAGTCCTCGTACCGCGCACGGCCTCGGCGCATGACCGTGGCCTTCAGGCTCTGGTTGCGCTCGTGGTACAGCCGGAAGCGCTTCGACACGTTGTCGACCGTGATCGCGTCGCCCACTAGAGCTCCTCCGCGAGCCGTGCGTCGAGCCGGGCGAAGACGGTGAGGCCGATCGCCATGCTGATCGTCGCAGCGACCGTGAGGAAGAGGAGGTCCCAACCGCTCGGGACGCGCAGGTGGTACAGCAGGTCGCGGTACACGCCGACGAAGCGCGTCATCGGGTTGAGCTCATAGAGGCGCAGGAGGTTCGGCCGATTGGCGAACTCCTCTCGCACCAGCGAGATCGGATAGATGATCGGCGTCAGGTAGAACCAGATCTGCAGGCCGATCGTGCTCAGGTACTCGAGGTCCCGGAAGTAGACCGAGCAGACCGAGAACACGAGCGCGAGCCCGAGCACGAAGAAGGTCTGGAGCACGACGACCAGGATCACGATCGGCAGCCACGGCAGCACCATGTTCCCGACGACGAGCAGCGCCACGCTCAGCACGGCGAGCTCGATCAGGAACGACACGACCCAGCTCGTGACGATCGCGCCGACCAGCACCTCGCGCGGGAAGTACACCTTCTTCACGAGGTTCGCGTTGCCCACGAGTGACGTCAGTCCGCTCGTGAGACCCGCCGAGAGGAAGTTGAACGGCAGGATGCCGCAGAGCAGGAAGAAGGCGAACACCTTCAGGCCGCTCGGATCGCCCAGCTCCACCGGGACCTTCAGGAAGAACCTGAACACGACCGAGAAGATGGCCATCGTGGCCAGCGGGTTGAGCATCGACCACGCCCAGCCGAGGACGCTGCGCTTGTACTTGCTGCGCAGCTCGCGCAGGGTCAGGTTGAGGAACAGCTCGCGGGCGGCGGCGATCTCAGAGAGCTTCGTCATGGGCGATGCGGGACTCGAAGCGTCGGGGGCAGGGGGTCGACGCTAGTGGCGACGGCCCCTGGTGCCCAGTTGGCTAGCCGTGCCAGAACGGGTCGGGCTTCGCGGTCGGATCGACCCACAGCACATCCTGGCCACCGGCGTCGAACTGCCCGGTGATCGGGTGGTACTGGCCGCGGATGTCGAGGGGCGCTGCAGTGAAGGTCGTGCCAGACCAGGTCGAGAGGTAGTCGGCCGGAGTCCCTGGCGCGTACCAGATCACGCGGCTGCTGCCATCCCCGAACAGGTCGGCCAGCACCGGCACGTAGACGCCGTTCGCGGAGAACGGCACCGCCGTGAACGTCGAACCCGTCCACTCCGACACATAGTCCGGCACCGACCCAACGCCATACCAGACGATCTCCGCCTTCGCGTCCCCATCGATGTCCCCGATCAACGGCTCATAATCCCCCGAGATCGAAAACGGCACCGCCGTGAACGAACCGTCAGCTTGGCCGAGCCATACCTGATCGGGTGTGGACCCTCGCCCGTACCAGACGATGTCGTCACGGCCGTCGCCGTTGATGTCCCCCACCAGGTCGGTACGCGTCCCGACGATGTCGAGGCTCCGGTAGGTCTTCCCCTCCGGCGGATGCGCGTCGCACGCGCCCTTCCCGGTCGCGAGGTCGCAGAGACCCGAGTAGCTGGCCCACGTCAGGCCCGAGCCAGCCTGGCTGTCGCGCGGACGCGCGTTCTTGCCGAGCAAGCGGCGACCGGAGATGTCGATCGAGTAGAGCGTGTCTGCGCGCAGCCAGTGACGCTCCTCGTAGCCACCGCGCTTGAGCACGTAGAAGGGGTACGAGAGCGGTGTCGGCGCCCTGGTCGGATCTCCGTATCCGTCAGGTTGGAACCGCCATCCTGTTGCGCCCTCCGCGACCGCTGGGTCGACGAACCAGCAGGGCTCCGCAGGTCCGGCGTCGATGGTGCACGACCGCTGGACCATGCCACCGGTCGCACTGATCCCGCTGACGAGAGACGGGCCGCCGGTTGCCACCAGGTCCTGGTAGGCGGTCTCACAACCGCTGCAGCTCGGGTCGCCTGCCCACCATGGCTGCCACGCCGCCTGACGGCGCTGCGCGGCAGTCCCCGTCGCGGCACACCACGCGCCAGCCATCCGCGAGGCCACATCGCGCGCCACAGCGGAGACGTCGATGCGCTCGGCCGCGGTGAAGGGCGCTCCAACCCCGGCGCTGTCGTACTGCCAGATCCCGATGCCTGGGTGCCAGAAGGCACGGGGGTAGGTGGTGGACGGGTTGCGGAACGCGTACAACCCATAGTTGCGATTGGCGTTGGTGTCCGGCGAGGTCACGCCGGTCCACTCGTCGTACCGAGAGAGCGTCATGGGCGCCGGCGCGGTGGACGGCGTCGCCGCCGCGGACGACTCGCCGAAGACCGGGCTCAACACCATGAAGGTGAGCTGCGTCGTGTCGAGTCCACTGCACCTCGTCGTCACAGCGACCGCCGCTTGAATGGCGCTGTACGGCCCCGAGCCGAAGTAGCGCTGAGTTGGAGCGGCGGCTTGAGCAACCACGGGCATCGACTGTGCGCCGGTGCGCGAGGTGGTCCATGCCCCTACCGGCACGCCGTCGGTCGCCCGCGGGGGCAGGTTCGGCGAGGCGGCGGCAACGTCGGCACGGACCCCCATCGGTTGGGCGAGGACCGCGAGAGCGATCAATCCAAAGAGCAGGGCGCGACGCACGTTCGACTGACCGTACCCCAGGTGTGGGCGATCGATCGGTCATTCGCCGACCGCGAAACGTCGTTTGCGCGTGGTCAGCCCGAGGCCCGGAGGCCACTAGCCTCGCTTCGGTCCAATGCACATCGTCTACGCCGGTCCCGTTCCCCCGCTTCGTGGAGGGATCTCGCACCACGGTGCTTCGCTCGTCGGCGCACTCCAGGAGCTGGGCCACGAGGTCGACGTGCTGACCTGGCGCGATCAGTATCCGCGCCTCGTCTATCGAGGCCCGCAGACGGACCCTGACGCCACGCCCCTTCCAGGTGCGCGCGCGACCCTTCGATGGTGGAGTCCTCGCTCCGTCTACCGCAGCGGTCGCCGCTGCCGCGGGTGCGACGTCCTCATCGTCCCCTACGTCACCCCGGTCCACGCGCTGCATCAGCGACTGCTGATGCGAGCGGTTCGGGCCGCCGAGACGGTCGTCCTCGTTCACAACGCCCATCCGCACGAGCGGATTCCGTTCGACACACGGCTCGCGCGGCTCGTGTTCCGAGGCGCGGACCGAATCGTGTGTCACACGGAATCGGTTGCACGTGACGTGATCCAGATCGCCGGACAGCTGAACGTGGCGATCGCTCCGATCCCGCCAAACCTGTCGCCCGCCGCCGTCGAACTGCCCCCTTGGCCCCCGATCAGGCTCCTGTTCTTCGGGTTCGTCCGGCCCTACAAGGGCCTCGACGTCGCGATCGAGGCGGTCGCGAAGCTCCGAAGCGACGGCGCCGACATCTCGCTCACGGTCGCGGGCGAGTTCTGGGACCCGGTCGAGGTCCACCGGCAGCACGCCATCGACCTCGGCGTCGGGGACCGGATCGACCTCCGACCCGGATATGTGACTGATGCCGAAGCGGAGCAGCTCTTCCGCGAGCACCACTTGGTTCTGCTCCCATACCTGGAAGCAACGCAGTCCGCGGTGGCGCCTGTGGCGTTCGCCGCCGGCCGTCCGGTGATCGCCACCCCTGTCGGCGGGCTCATCGAGCAGGTCCACGACGGAGTCAACGGGGTGCTCGCAGACGCGACAGATGCAGACTCCTTTGCAGACGCGATCCGCGCTGCAATACCTCGCCTCGACACGCTCGCCGCCGGCGCGCGCACGTCCGTCGCCTCGTGGAGTGACCTCGCCCGAGCCACCGTCGACGCAACGGCGGACGGCGATGACTGATCCGTCGACCATGCGGACGTCCGGAGACGCAGGGCCCGAGCGTGCGGCGCGCGCACCTCGGACGAGGGGCTCGCGCGCCTTGTCGATCATCGGGGTCGTGCTCTCGGGAGCGATGCTCGCCGCGCTGTATGCAACGTGGGAGCGCTCCAAGGATCTTCCGGTGCTGCCCTCGATCCGCGCCATCGCGCTCGCAGCGCTTCTCGTGACGCTCGGGTTGGGAGCAGCGACCGCCGCATGGGTCGCGTTGTTCGAGCGCCATCATGACCGCCTGCTCCTCATCGATGGGATGATGCTCTCGCAGCTCGGGAAGTACGCCCCCGGCGGTCTGTGGCAACCGGCCGGGCAGGTCGTGCTGGCACGTCGGGCGGGCGTGCCGGGGCCGAAGGCGGTCGCTGCCCTCCCCGCCTACCTGCTTGGCGCGGCGACCGCTGCGACCATTGCAGCGAGCGTGGTGGGCTGGCGTGAGCCGTCGCTCCTCGACGGATGGGGACGAGGCTTGCTCCTCGGTGTCCTCGCGGTGCTCATGTGGCAGCGGCGCGTCCTCGAATCTGTGCTGCGCACCGCGCGACGATTCTGGAGCCGCGTTCCCTCCGTCGGCGATCTCCCGAGCCAGCGGAGGTTGGTCCGATCCGGGCTCTGGCACCTGATCGGCTTGACGCTTCAAGGAGGGGCGTTCGCTGCTCTCGTGTCGTCGGTGATCCCGGAGGTCGATCTCGTGCTCGCGGTGGGTGCGTTCTCGCTCGCCTGGGTGATCGGCTTCCTCGCGGTGCCCGTCCCAGCGGGCATCGGGCTTCGCGAGACCGTGCTCGTAGCCGTGCTCGGCGGTACGACCGTTGCCGGACCGGTCGTCGCTGCTGCTGTGGTCCACCGACTGATCAACATCGCCGCGGAGGCGCTCGCGATCGGCGTTGTGCGATTCGGCGTCCATCGGCGCGCGGCCCGAGGCCGGCGTCTCGCCTACGACTTGCGCCGGGAGAGCCCATGACCACCTTCAGACAACGCATCGCACACCTGGTGAACATCCTCGGGCACGAGGTGCACGTGGTCCGTCGCCGCGAGGTCGGATGGCTCTACGAGGCAATCGGTGACCCGTCCGGGATGCGGATCCTCGACATCGCTGGAGGTGACGGGTACTGGGCGTGGAAGCTGCAGGGCCGCGGGGCGACCGTGATGGCGGTCGACTTCAACCTCGGCAAGCTCCAACGCGGACGGCAGCTCCCTCAGCCTCCAGCAGTCGTCATGGGCGACGCACAGCAGCTCCCTGTGCCGGACTCGTCGATGGATGCCGTGATGCTCGTCTGCGCGATCGAGCACTTCTCTTCACCAGGGATCGCGTTCGACGAGATCGCGCGGGTGCTCCGACCTGGCGGGATCCTTGTTCTGTCGGCGGATGCCCTGACCGAGGCGGCGAGCTGGCCCAGCTCGATGGCTGGCCACCGACGCCGGTTCCACGTGGAGAACACCTTTGATCACACGGCGCTGCGAGACGAGCTCGAACCCAGGGGGTTCGCACTCTGCGACCACTCGTACCTGTTTCGTTCCCGGCGGGCGCAGGGGTTCTATCTCCAGCTTCATCGATGGCGACTCGCGCCCAACGTGTTGTCGCCCTTCGATCTGTTCATCGCCCGTTCGGATCGGCGCCGCGCGAATCGAGACGAAGGCGCGGTCGCGCTGATCGCCGCCCGCCGCCTCCCGGCGCCCGCCTGAGTCGACCTCAGCCGGGCGGGGCCTGGAGCGGGTGCGGCATGCAGAGCTCGTCGAGCTCTGCCACCGTGATGCGGTCGCGGTTCTCCCACGTGATCTCGTTCGCGGGGTCTGGCCGCACCTTGTACTCCCGGAACGACTGCTCGAGGCTGTCGTAGGCGAGCAGGCGTCCGATGAGCGGATCGCCGAGGTCGAGGATGAGCTTGATCGTCTCGATCGCCTGGATCGATCCGATGATGCCGGGGAGCACGCCGAGCACGCCGGCCTCCGCACAGCTCGGTGCCAGCTCGGCGGGGGGCGGCTCGGGGACCATGTCGCGATAGGTCGGGCCGCGGGTCGGGTCGAAGACGGTGACCATGCCCTCGAAGCGGAAGATCGAGCCGTGCACCACCGGGATCCCGAGCTTCACCGACGCGTCGTTCACGAGGAACCGCGTGGGGAAGTTGTCGGTGCCGTCGACGATCACGTCCCAGCCGGGCAGGATGTCCATCACGTTGTCGGCGCCGAGGCGAACGTCGTAGGCCACGACGTCCACGTCGGGGTTCAGCAGCGTGAGGGTCTTCTTCGCCGAGTCGACCTTGCGGTCGCCGACGCGCTCGATGTTGTGCAGGATCTGCCGCTGGAGGTTCGACGCGTCGACGACGTCCATGGCGATGATGCCGATCGTGCCGACACCGGCCGCCGCGAGGTAGAGCGCGGCGGGCGACCCGAGCCCGCCCGCACCGAGCAGCAGGACGCGCGCGTCGAGCAGCTTCTGCTGGCCCACCACGTCGACCTCCGGGAGCAGCAGGTGGCGCTGGTAGCGGTTGCGCTGGTCGGCGCTCAGCTTGCGGGGGGCGGCCCAGTCACGCCCCTCGTCCTTCCACTTGTTGAACCCGCCCGCCATCGACACCACGTCGGTGTAGCCGAGCTCCGTGAGCGTCTTGGCCGCGAACGCTGAACGGACGCCCGACGCGCAGTGGATGACGATCGGCGTGGCCTTGTCGATGATCCGGCTCTCGACGCTGCTCTCGAGGTTTCCGCGGGCGATGTGGAGCGCACCCGGGATCGCCCCCTGCTCGTTCTCCTCGGGTTCGCGGACGTCGAGCACGACGACGCCCGACCGACGGCGCGCGTCGTCGGCGGCGGCGGTGTCGATCTCCCGGATCTCGGCCTTGGTCGCTGCGAGGAGCTCTCGGAAGCTGGGCATCGTGGTCGTCTTCCCTCGTGTCGTCGGCGGAGGCAGAAAAGCCTACCGGGTCGGTCAACAATCGGGCCAGCGATCGGATTCCCGGCTCGATCGCGGCGGGTGAGGAGGCAGTCGTGACCGATGCGGCCTCGGCTACCGTGCGCTGGTGGCGAGCAGCGAGTCTGTCATCGAGCGCCCGACGTTCGCACGGGAGCTCGATGCGCTGGCGGAGGCCCACCGCGCCGCGTGGCTCGCCTCGGTGCTCCCGGCCGGGCCGGCACTCACCTGGTCGGTCGGACGCGCGATCGCCGCCGCCTTGTGCACCGACGGGAGCCGCGGCGTCGTCGCACTGGAGCCGCTCGAAGCGGTCGCCGCAGACGTCATGCGGCGGGGCTCGGCAGGGTTGCGGGTCCTGCACGCGGCCGGGCCGCGCCCCTCGGTCCCCGATCTGGCTGGGCTCGGGCTCACCGGGTTCCGTTCGATCGTCGTCGCAGCGGACGACGCGCTCGAGCTCGCGATCGTCCTTCCGCAGCTCGTCGCGGCGGCCGAGGCCGGCTGCACGGTCTGCGTGATCGACCCGCCGGACCCTGACGCTGCCGTCGAGATGCTGGCCGACAACGGCCTCGAGGGGGCGGTCGTCCACGTCCAACGGGTCCTCGCCGCGTCGCACATCGCTCCACGCGCCCAGTCGCCGGCTCCTGCGACCGTCGACGGCGACGTCCGCGACATCGAGGCGGAGCGAGTGCTCGTCACGTGTGGCATCGCCCAAGCGGAGCGCGACGCCAGCTCGGTGCGCCTGGGGCATCCGACTGGCACCACGTCCTGGCGCACCGGGGTGGACCAGATGGCCGCCTCGCTCGCGCGCATCGATCGGACCGTCGGGGACCTGCACGCGGCACGCGTCGTGGAGCTCGAGGCCGCCCTCGACGTCGCTCAACACCGCAACGACTTGGCGCAGCAGGAGACCGCCGCATGGGCCGAGCGCGTCGAGCTGCTCCGACGCTCGACGAGCTGGCGGGTCACCGCACCGCTTCGCCGCGTGACCGACCTGCTCCGGCGCCGATGACGCAGGGGCATCTCCGGGTCGAGCACTGGGGCACCTTCGAGGTCGCGAACTTCGGTGATCTCCTGTACCCGATCGTGCTCGCACCCCACCTCGCTCGCATCAGCACCGAGGTAGGGCTCGTGGGGCCGGTGGGAGGTCCCGGCCCGATGGGCACGGACCGAACGGTCCGGCGCGCGGTCGGCTACCTCGAACCCGGCTTCTGGGGACAGGCGCACGACGTCGACGCGATCGTCCTGGGTGGAGGCGACCTGGTCCACCCAGGCGACGCGCTGGTGTCGGTCGACGGACGGCCGGCGCGCTTCGACTCCTGGTCGTTCGCCGTGCGGTCGTCGCTCCTCGCCGAGGTGCGCCCGCTCGTGTGGAACGCGCTCGGAGTGCCGTTCGACATCCCGGACCACCTTGCGCCCGCGCTGCGGCGGGCGTGCGCCGCGGTCGATCTCCTCGCGGTGCGCGACTCGAGCTCCAAGGCGAAGCTTGAAGCCGCAGGGGTGGACCGGGAGATCCGCGTCGTGACCGACACCGGCGTGCTCGCCGGGGACTGCTTCTCGAGCGCCGATCGTTCCGGGGCCATCGATCGGCTCCGGGCCGCGGGGCGCCTGCCAGCCGCCGGGTCGACGATGGTGGCCGTCCACATCTCCTTCGGTCGTCCAGGCGTGCTCGCGGAGCTCGCCGGCGCACTCGCGGAGGTGCGCGTCACCCACCCCGACCTCGACGTGGTGTTCCTCGAGATGGGCCCCACGCATGGAGATGCGCATGGACTGCGCATCGTCGCGGACCACCTGGGATCGCCCTCGTGGCTCGTGACGAACCCCACGATGGTGGAAGCGGCAGCCGTGCTGGGCGCGGCCGACGCGGTCGTCACGAGCAGCTACCACGCGGTGCTGGTCGGCGCGGCCTTCGGCGTCCCGACCGTCGCGTTCTTCCACGACGTGCACCAACCGTCCAAGCAACTGGATCTCGCGCGGTCGCTCGATCGAGAGGAGTGGCTCGTCGACCGCCCATCGGTCGTTGCCTCAGCCCTCGAGGCCGTGCTCGCCGGCAAAGGGCCCCAGGACCGCGGTCGGGTCGACGCGCTGGTCCGCGACGCGCGCGCGCACCTCGACTCGCTCGTCGATGTGCTCGCCAGCGCCACCCGCCCGGAGACGAACCTCCGCGAGCGCGACGCCGCGCACGGGCCCCTCGTCGAGGACGTGCGCGTGCTCCGACATCGCCACCACGAGCTCGACGAGCAGCTCACGCAGCTCGACGAGCAGGTGCGCAGCGCCCGGACCTCCGCCCGCATCTGGGAGGCCGCCTACTGGCGCCAGCGCGACGGCGGCGGGCCCCCGGCTGAGCTCCCACTCCTCACGGAGCGCATCGAGCAGGGTCATCTGAACGATCGCCCCTACCGGTGGGGTCTGGTCGGACCGCTCTTCTCTCCGGAGGACGCTCGCCAGATGGCGAGCACGTTCCCGCTCGATGGCGCGGAGGAACGTGACGGAACCGATGGTCGCCGCTCGTGGCGATATCAGGTTCGGTGTCTCGTTCCGATGGGGGGCGCGTCGCCAGTCCGGCCCCACGCCCTCGACCGGCTCTGGCGCGGGCTCGCCGCGAGCATCCTCTCCGCGCCGTACCGCAACGCGATGTCGGCGCTCACCGGGGTCGACCTCTCGGCCTTGCACCTCGAGGCCAACGTGTTCTCGTACTCCCCCGGCGCGTACCAGGAGCCGCATCCCGACCTGCCGGAGAAGGTCGTGACGCATGTGCTGTGGTTCAACGCCGGCTGGGAGGCCGCGCATGGCGGGTGCCTGCGCATCCTGCGCAGCAACGACATCGACGACGTCTTCGAGGAGCTGCTGCCCGAGCTCGGATGGTCGGCGGTGTTCGTACGCTCCGCGCGCTCATGGCACGCGGTCACGCCCGTCGCGTCCGATGCACCTGGCGACCGGCGGGCGCTCGTCGTCACGTTCCACCGGCCCGGCAGCATCTCGTCGATGTGGGCCGACGAGCCCTGACCGTCACGACACGATCCGAGGCAGCACCTCTGCGATCGAGCCGCGCACGACCACGTCACCCAGCTCGTCCATGGCCGTCTCCTCGCCGTTGACGATCACGATCTCCGCGCCGCTCGCCTTCGCGACGGGGACCACGCCCGCGATCGGGTAGACGCTCAGTGTCGAACCGACAGCGAGCAGCAGGTCGCACGACCGGGCCGCGGCCTCGGCGCGGTCGAGATCCTCGGTCACGAGCGCCTGACCGAAGCTGATGGTGGCGGACTTCAGGATCCCGCCGCATCGCTGGCAGGGCGGATCGTCCTCCCCGGCGGCGACGCGTGCAAGCGCCTGCTCCATCGGCATCCGGTCCCCGCAGTCGAGGCACATCGCGTCGCGCATGGTGCCGTGCACCTCGACGACGAGGGCGCGGTCTGAGCCCGCAGCCTGGTGGAGCCCGTCGATGTTCTGGGTGATCAGGCACAGCAGGCGACCCGTCCGCTCGAGCTCGACGAGCGCCCGATGCCCCGCGTTGGGCTGCGCCTGCCAGGCGGGGGACGCGAGCCGGCTCCGCCACGCGCGTCGGCGGACCTCAGGGTCGGCGAGGTAGTGGTCGATGTGCGACGCCTTCTCCGCCGCCGGGTCCCGCGTCCACACCCCGTTCGGGCCGCGGAAGTCCGGGATCCCGCTGTCGGTGCTGATGCCCGCGCCGGTCAGCACGACGATCCGGCGAGCCTGCGCGACTCGGGCTCGCGCGCTGGCGACCGCTGCCTCCATGGGCGCGGACCCTACCCGTTGACGCGGGTCGTGAACCTACATGAAACTCACTGAAACACACGGACACGACGCTCACCCCTCGAGGAGACGCCCATGGCCCCGCAGCCCACCTTCCCGACCGCCTCGCTCTCGGTACGACCGTGGCCTGATCCCGTGATCGACGAGGTGGGCCACGACCCCCGCTCGCCGTACGTCGAACGGTTCTGGCTCGGGGTGCTCGGCCCCACCGCTACGTGGCTGCTCCGCCGCCTCGTCGCCGGCTTGGAGGATTCGCCGAGCGGCTTCGACCTCGATCTCCCGCTGACGGCCTCCGAGCTGGGCCTGCGCTACCACCCGGGCGCCCACTCGCCGTTCCTGCGCACGATCCAGCGCTGCTGCCGCTTCGGGGCCACGGACCTGGTCGACGGCGAGACGCTGCGCGTGCGACGCAAGCTCCCGCCGCTCACGCGTGCCCAGATCGAGCGACTGCCCGAGCCGCTCCAGGCGGCCCACCTGCGCTGGACCGCCGCCCACCCCGCAGGCTCCACGCTCGGCGTCGAGCAGCTCCGGAACCGGGCACGCCACCTGGCGCTGTCGCTCCTCGAGCTTGGCGAGGACGGCGAGGCCACCGAACGCCAGCTGCACCGCTGGCGGATCCACCCGGCGATGGCCCACGCCGCAACGGCGTGGGCCGTCGCCCGGCACCGGTCGGCGGCGAGCAGTGCGGTGCGCGAGCCGCCCGGCGCCGCCTGACGGCGAGATCCGTCGCCGCGCTCAAGGCTACGCCGCAGCGTGCCGATGTGACCTGCGGTTGGACGGCGACGCAGTTCGGTCGCGAACAGGATTGGAACGGGGGACGTCGAACCTTATTCAGACCACCCAACGGGGCCTGAGGAGATCGATGTTCCCATTTCGGACAATCACGCGAGCCGTCGTTGCGGTCGCACTGGCGACCACCGTGCTCGCGGTCGTGGCTGAGCCGGCCTACGCGCTCGGCACGGTCAGCGTCACCGACACCGCCGTCACCGAGGGCAGCGGCGGCAGCTCGTCGTTGAGCTTCGTGGTATCGCTGTCGAACGCAAACCCCGTCGCGGTCACGGTCAACTACGCCACCTCTGACGGCTCGGCGGTCGCCGGCAGCGACTACACGGCGACCTCCGGCACCGTCACGATCCCCGCTGGCGAGATGAGCAAGAACGTGCTCGTGCCGGTCACCACCGACTCGTTCCCCGAGCCAAACGAGACCCTCACCCTCACGCTGTCGAACCCGTCCACCGGGACGTCGATCGGCGACGGCTCCGCGGTGGGGACGATCTCGAACGACGACGGCGCACCGCCCGCGCTCAGCGTCAACGATCCGAGCACCGCGGAGACCGACCTCCCGGGCAGCGTCGACTTCATCATCTCGCTCCCCGCCAACGCCTCCCAGACGATCACCGTCGGCTACGCGACCTCCTCGGGCACCGCGACGAGCGGTGTCGACTTCGGCGCCTCCAGCGGCACCGCGACCATCCTCGCGGGGGCGTCGACCGCCACGGTGACCGTGCCGGTCGTCGGTGACGACCTCGACGAAGCGGACGAGACCTTCACGCTCACGCTCACCAACCCCACCAACGCAACGATCCTCGACGGCGCCGGCGCCGCGACGATCACCGACGACGACAGCGCGCCGACCATCACGTCAGACGCCCCGACGGCCGGCGAGACCGACGGCGCCAGCTCGCTGGTGTTCGCCGTGTCGTTGAGCGCCGCGTCGGGTCGCACCGTCACCGTCGACTACGCCACGAGCAACGGCACGGCCACCGCCGGTACGGACTACACCGCGGTCAACGGCACGCTCATCTTCTCGGCAGGCCAGGTCAGCAAGACGGTCACAGTCCCGATCACCGGCGACAACCTCTACGAGGCCGACGAGACCGTCCTGCTCAACCTCACGAGCCCGATCAACGCCACCACTCCCCAGCCGACGGCGACGGGCACGATCGTGGACGACGAGACGGCGCCCGCGGTGTCGATCGCAGACGTCACGGTCACCGAAGGAAACAGCGGTACCTCGAACGCCACCGTCACCGTGAGCCTCTCGGCGGTGAGCGGCCAGACCGTGACCGTCGACGTTGCGACCACCACCACGGGCACCGCCACGGAGGGCACCGACTTCACCGCATCGAGCGACACGCTCACCTTCGCGCCCGGCATCACCAGCCGCACCACCACCGTCCCCGTCCTGGGCGACCTCCTCGACGAGGCCAACGAGACGGTCGCACTCGAGCTGAGCAACCCGGTCGAGGCGACCATCGGGGACGGATCCGGAGTCCTCACGATCAATGACAACGACGCGACACCCACGCTGACGATCGGCAACGCCACCGTCACCGAGGGCAACAGCGGAACCGCCACCGTCACCTCGACCCTCACGCTCTCAGCGCCCAGCGGGCGCGACGTGACCGTGCTCGTGTCGACCAACAGCGGAACAGCGAACGGCGGCGTCGACTTCGCGACCCAGACGGGGACCCTCATCACCATCGCCGCGGGCTCGACCACGGCAAACGTCCCCGCAACGGTGTTCGGTGACGTCGTCGACGAAGCCAACGAGACGTTCACCCTCGACCTCTCCGGACCGAGCAACGCCGACATCGCCGACGGCACGGGCCTCATCACGATCACCGACGACGACAACGGCCCCTCGTTGAGCATCAACAACGTCAGCGAGCTCGAAGGCAACGGCCTGCCCACCGCCGACACGGCCATCACCTTCACCGTGACGCTGTCTGCAGCAAGCGAGCAGACGGCCACCGCGACCTTCGCGACGGCTGACTCGACCGCGATCGCCGGCGTGACCGGTGACTACGACTCCACCTCGGGCACGCTCACCTTCACGCCCGGCCAGACCTCGAAGTCGGTCACCGTCAACGTGAACCAGGACACCCACGCGGAACCGACCGAGACCTTCCTCGTGAACCTCTCGGCGCCCACGAACGCGACGCTCAGCGTCAGCTCCACCGGCGTGGGGACGATCGTCAACGACGACGGCCCGCCCGCCCTCCTGTCGGTCGCCGACGTGTCCGCACCGGAGGGGAACGGGGCCCTCGTCGTGGCCGCGACGCTCTCCAAGACCACCACCCAGGACGTGCAGGTCACGATCACCACTGCTGACCTGACGGCCGGCGCGGACGACTACACGGCAAAGACCGAGACCCTGACGATCCCGGCAGGGCAGACCTCCAAGACCTCCAGCATCACCGTCAACAACGACGACATCGACGAGCCGAACGAGACCTTCTCCGTGACGCTCAGCAACGCCCGCAACGCCGGCGTCGACGACGGCGTCGGCACGATGACGATCACTGACGACGACGCGACACCGTCCTTGTCGATCGCCGACGTCGCGGTGGCGGAGGGCTCGACTGGGTCGGTGCCGGTGTCGCTCTCGCACCCGTCGTCCCAGGCGATCACCGTCGATGTGACCAGCGCCGATGGCACCGCAACGAGCGCGGACTACACGCCGGTGGCCGCGCAGGCGAGCTTCGCAGCGGGCGAGACGACTGCGAGCATCCCGGTCGAGACCCTCACCGACGCGCTCGCGGAGGGCGACGAGACCCTGACGCTGTCGCTCAACGGCGTGACCGGCAGCGCGACGATCGCCGACGGCTCTTCTGTGGTCACGATCACCGATGGGCCGCCGTCGATCTCGATCGGCGATGCGACCGTCGCGGAGGGTGCGACGGCATCGGTGCCGCTCACGCTGACCGCGCAGTCCTCGCAGACGGTCACCGTCCGCGTGACCAGCACCGACGGCACCGCGACGACCGGGGACTACACGCCGGTCGACACCGTGGTGAGCTTCTCGCCGGGCACCAGCACCGCACAGGTCTCGGTCGACTCGCTCGAGGACAACGTGTTCGAGGGCGACGAGACCGTCACGCTCACGTTGTCGGATCCCACCGCAGGGACCATCGGTGACGGCACCGCGACGCTCACGATCAGCGACGACGAGACCCAACCCACGATCTCGGTCGGGAACGCGACCGTGACCGAAGGCGACAGCGGCAACACGCCGGCCGCCTTCGCGGTCACGCTCTCCGGTCCGAGCACGCAGACGATCACGGTGAAGGCCAGCACGGCACACGGCACCACCAACGGGTCCGACCTCACCCCTCTGTCGGCCTCGGTCATCACGTTCGCCCCCGGTGACGTGAGCGAGACCGCGACCGTGCAGGTCACCGGCGACACCGCACCCGAAGCCAACGAGACGTACTCGGTGACGCTCGCTGACCCGACAAACGCCACCATCGCGGACGGCACGGGCGCCGGGGCGATCACCGACGACGACGGTGGCGGCACCTACACGCCGGTCACCCCGACCCGGATCCTCGACACCCGCAACGGCACCGGACGGCCCGGCACCAGCAAGGTCCCCGACGGCCAGACCGTGGTCCTCGACGTGACCGGCGTCGGCGGGGTCCCCGCCAGCGGCGTGTCCGCGGTCGCGGTGAACGTGACCGTGACCGGCCCGACCGGTCCCGGCTACATCCGGGCCACCCCGTCAGGCGGCGGCACGACCTCGAACCTCAACTACACGACCGGTCAGGTCATCGCGAACATGGTGATCGTGCCCGTCGGGGCCGACGGCAGCATCCGGCTCCTCACCACACGCAGCACGCACATCATCGCTGACGTGTTCGGCTGGTTCGCGGCGTCGAGCTCGACGACCCCCGGGTCGCACTTCACCTCGCTCACCCCGACACGTCTGCTCGACACCCGCAACGGCACCGGCGTGCCCGGCGGCTCGACCACCCAGGTGGCGCCTGGCACCACCAAGGTGCTCGACGTCACCGGCGTGGGCGGCGTCCCCGCCAGCGGGGTCACCGCGGTCGTCTTGAACTTCACGGTCACGCGGCCGACCTCCGGCGGGTTCCTGTCCGTCACCCCCAACGGCGGGACGACGACCTCGAACATCAACTACGCCACGAACGAGACCATCGCCGGCCTCGTGGTCGTCCCGGTCGGCGCCAACGGCTCGATCCGCTACGCGGTCGGGGGCGGCAGCGCACACGTGATCGCGGATGTCCTCGGCTGGTTCGCCACACCTGGCACCCTCACGGGGTCCGTGCTCACCACGGTCGCTCCGAGCCGGCTCATGGACACACGCCAAGATCCCGCAGGCCCGTTCGGCCCGCAGGAAGAAGGCTTCGTCCCCGTCACCGGCGAAGGCGGCGTCCCCGCCGACGGAGTGAGCTCGGCGATCCTCAACCTCACCGTCACCGCGCCGACCGCAGCCAGCTACCTCGCGGTCACGCCCGACGGTGGCCCTGGCACCTCGACGATCAACTTCACCAGGAACAAGACGATCGCCAACCTCACCGTCGCACGGCTCGACCCGGACCTCGGCGAGGTCGTCATCTACAACGACGCCGGCTTCGTCCACGTCATCGTCGACGTCTTCGCCGGGTTCTCCACGCCCGCACCCTGAACGAGTCGTCCCGGGCCCGTGGGGGGCCGGGGACGACCTACGCCTCGGAGCGCTTGGGCTTCGAGAACCGCGACAGGAGCTCGACGAGGGTGCGCACCCCGAACCCGGTGCCGCCCTTGACGATCTCGCCGTGCACCTCCGACGCATCCGCGGGTCCGGCGATGTCGATGTGCGCCCACGGCACCCCGTCGCCCACGAACTCCTGCAGGAACAGGCCCGCAGCGAGCGCGCCGCCATAGCGCGTGTCCGTCACGTTCTTCAGGTCGGCGACGTCGCTGTCGAGCTTGCCGCGCAGGTAGGTGGGAAGCGGCAAGGGCCACATCGGCTCCCCGACGGCGTCGGCGGCCGACCGGACCTGGTCGAGCAAGCCGCGGTGGTTGCCCATCAAGCCGGCGGTGCGATCACCGAGCGCAACCATGCAGGCCCCGGTGAGCGTGGCGAGGTCGACGATGGCATCGGGTGTGGCCTCGGTGGCGAGCGACAGCGCGTCGCCGAGGATCAGGCGACCCTCGGCGTCGGTGTTCAGCACCTCCACGGTCTTGCCGTTGCGCATCGTCAGCACGTCGCCGACCCGCGTGGCATCCCCGCCCGTCATGTTGTCGGTGATGGGCAGGAACCCGATCACGCGCACCTTGACGCCGAGCGCAGCGATCGCCCGGAACGCCCCGAGCACTGCTCCCGCCCCGCCCATGTCGCCCTTCATGCCGATCATGCCGTCGGAAGGCTTGAGGGAGAGCCCGCCCGAGTCGAACGTGATCCCCTTGCCGACCAGCGCCACCGTGGCCCGAGCCGCCGGGGGCTCGTAGCGCAGGTGCAGGAACCGGGGCGCCTGGGTCGACCCGCGGTTCACGCCGAGCAACCCGCCGAGCTTCGCCTTGCGGATGTCCTTCTCGTCCCAGACGGTCACCTCGAACCCCGACACCTCACCGACCTGCACCGCCTCCTGCGCGAGCTTCGTCGGGGTCAGCGACCCGCCTGGTTCGTTCACGAGGTCGCGCACCCAGCACACCGCCTCGCTGATCGCGACACCGTCGTCGACGGCCGACTGCGCGCGCTGTCCGCCCGCCCCGACGAGCACCACGCGCTCGAGCACTCCCGTGCGTCCCTTCGACTTGAGCGCCGCGTACTCGTAGCCACCGAGGACGAGACCCTCCGTCGCCGCCTGGGCCGCGCGGGCCGGCGGGGTGCCCTCGGCGACGAGCGCGAGCACGTCGACCGCCAGGGATCGCTGCCGGCGGGCCGAACGGGCGAGCGCGCCGCACGCGGTGCGCAGCGCATCCGCGTCGACCTTGTCGGCGGGTCCGAGCCCGACCACGAACGTCGGTCGGCCGTCGGCTCCGGCCACCGCCCGGACGTCCGCGAGCTCGGCGGTGAAGCCCTGGGACGCGAGGAACCCCCAGTCGACCTCGCCGCCCTCGAGGCGGCCTTCGACGACCCCGACGGCGACCCCGTCGACGTCGGGGGGAGCGGTACGAGCGAGCTCGATGCGCAGGGACACGCGGGAACCTCCTGGGGGGTCAGCTGCCTCGCGCACGGCGCGGCTCGCCCTCCACCCAGCGGGCGAGGGTCCACAGCGCGGACGAGAGACGGTTCAGGTACGGGATGACGGACGAGCCCTCGACGGCGACAGCGGCGCACGAGCGCTCGGCGCGCCGCACCACGGTGCGGGCGAGATCGAGCGCCGCGGAGGCGGGATCCTCGCCGGGGACGACGAACTCCCGGGGCAGCTCGAAGCGCGCAGCCAAGTCGTCGATCACCGTCTCGAGCGTCGCGATCATCTCGGTCGACACGAGAGATCCGCCAGGGATGAGCTTGCCACGGTGGGGCTCGTCGGTGGCGATCTCGGCCATCAGCACCCACAGGTCTCGCTGGAACGCGGTGAGGATGACGTCGAGCTCCGAACCCGGCGTGGCATGCGCTCGCGCCACGCCGATCGCAGCCTGGGCCTCGTCGACGTCACCGACCGCATGGAAGCGCGGCGACGTCTTCGCCTCCCGCCCGCCGTAGAGCAGACCGGAGGTGCCGTCATCGCCCTTTCCGGTCCAAAGACGCGTCACGACGCGTCACCCTAGACCTCGGCGACATCCACCCTTTGACAGCTGAACGGGGCGTTGACGCCGAGCGTGCCGGGCGCGTTGAGCCCGAAGGTGCACACGGTGGCATCGCGATCCAGCGTGATCACCGTGCTGAACCCGTGTGCGGTCCCCCAGCCGGGCCAGCGGCTCTCGATGCCGTCGCGCGGGAGATCGGCAACCCCAGCGCTGATGATCCGGCGCGGGGTGCCGTCGGCCGGGATCACGTGGACGTGGACGGTGATCGGATCGGCGACGTCCGGATCGACGCTCTCGCCACCGAGGGCGTACACACCACCACCGAGGGCCTGGATCGGATCGGCGATCCCGCGAGGGTTGCCGGAAGGCAGCGCGATGTCACGACAGCCGAGCTGGCTCGTGGCGCCCGGGCCCTGGTTGATGCCGAACGCGCAGACCCGCGCACGACCGACGGCGCGGACCGAGCCGTCGTAGCCGCGCGGGACCGAGCCCCACCCGGGGTAGGCCTCGGCGATGTCCGCTCGCTCGAGGTCGGTCGGACCCAGGCTCATGGCACCCTGCTTCGTGCCGGCGGCGTCCCAGGAGTACACGTGCACCGTCGTCGCGTCGACCACGTCAGGATCCAACGCCCATCCTCGTACGTCGACGCGGTTGGGGCCGCTGAGCGTCACCTCTTCGAGCGCACCGACCGGCGACCCGCCGGGCACCGTGAAGGTGCGGCACCCGATCGGCGTGGCCGGTCCGCCGTCGGGATCTCCCGCGTAGAGGCAGATCGGGTAGGTGCCGCCGGGGAGCGCGACCGTCTGGTCGAACGCGTGGTTGCGGCCCTGCCCGTACTTCTCGAGGTCGGCACGGGGCTTGCGCGCCTCGACGACGGATGCGAAGCGCTCGGCGTAGCGGACCTCGACCGGCACCGGCGCGTCGGTCGACCGGTCGATCGCCCAGCCCGCGAGCCGCAGGCCTCCCGGTCGCGGCTGCACGAGCACGAAGGCGCCGAACGAGCCGTTCGCGCTTCGCCACGCCGCTTCGTCGAGGCTGGTCTTGCGCGCCGCTCGCAGCGAGTCGGTGGGGTTGATCGGGACGTTGTCCGGCGTGCGGATCTCGAAGTGCACGTGCGGCGGCGTCGGCTCGGCGTTGCCCGAGTCACCCACGTAGCCGATCACCTGCCCGGCCTTGACCTTCGCGCCCACGTGGATCCCGGGCGGCGTGGCGAGGAGCGGCGTGCCGCGGCCGTCGTCGGTGCCGAGCCGGTCGTTGTTGAGGTGCATGTACAGGTAGCGCCAGCCGTCGGCCCCACGGATCGACACGTAGTTGCCCGACAGCTGCAGCCCGAACGCCATCTGATCGACCGTGCCGTCAACGGTCGCGAGCAGGTGGGTCATCTTGGGAGCGAACAGGTCCTGGCCGGCGTGCCGGCGCTCGCAGTTGCTGCCCCGACACGCCCCCCAGGTGTCCGTGAACGCGCCCCCGCCCTTGACGGGGTACACGATCGGCTTGATCGGGTCGCCCGCGGCAACCGCCGGCGAGGTCGACAGGAGCGGCGCGGCCATCACCGCGGCGAGGACGACTGCCACCGACCGGAGTCGGCGATGGGGACCACGAGGACGCAAGAGGAGGCTCCGGGAGGGCGAGGGCTGGCCGCTCAACCCATCGGTCGTTTGTCCCACGATCTTGAGCGTGTTCGGCGGGTTCGTCACCACGTGTCGATGTTCGGGCGCTTCTTGCCGGCGCGACGGCGTGGCGCGGGGGCGGCGGCGAAGCTCGAGGAGATCCAGCGACGCGTGTCGGCCGGGTCGATCACATCATCGATCTCGAAGTGGCTGGCTGCGTTGAGCGCCTTCCCGTGCTCGTACATGCGCGCCACCATCTCCTCGAACGCCCGCTCGCGCTCGGCCGGGTCGGCGATCGCCTCCAGCTCCTTGCGGTAGCCCAGACGCACCGCACCTTCGAGCCCCATGCCACCGAGCTCCCCGCTCGGCCAGGCGACACAGAACAGCGGCGCCTTGAAGCTCCCGCCGGCCATCGCCTGCGCGCCAAGCCCGTAGCCCTTCCGCAGGATCACGGTCCCGAACGGCACGGAGAGGTTGGCGCCCGTCACGAACAGGCGGCTCACGTGGCGCACGAGTGCGGTCGCCTCCGCGTCAGGACCCACCATGATCCCCGGCGTGTCGCACAGGAACACGATCGGAAGGTCGAACGCGTCGCAGAGCTGCATGAAGCGCGCGGCCTTGTCGGCGCCGTCGGCGTCGATCGCGCCTGCGAGGTGCAGCGGGTTGTTGGCGATCACGCCGAGCGGGCGTCCCTCGACGCGGGCGAGCGTTGTGACCATCCCGACGCCGAAGCCGGCTCGCAGCTCGAGCACGGAGTCGACGTCGGCGATCGCGTGCAGCGCGTCACGCACGTCGTACACGCGCAGCCGGTTCTCCGGGATCACGCGGCGGGCCGCCTCCGGGTCGGGTGCAGTCCACTCATCGCTCGGTCCGTGGAAGTAGCCGAGGTAGCGCCGGGCGACGCGTACCGCCTCGGCCTCATCGGCGACCGCGACGTCGACGACGCCGTTCGGCACCTGCACGGCCATCGGACCGATCGCCTCGGGCGCGAAGGTGCCGAGGCCGCCACCTTCGACCATCGCAGGTCCGCCCATGCCGATGTTCGAGCCGTCCGTGGCGATCACCACGTCGCAGCAGCCGAGGAGCGCGGCGTTCCCTGCGAAGCAGCGACCGCTCGTGATGCCGACGAGCGGAACGAGGCCGGAGAGGCGGCCGAACAGGTTGAAGGCGAGGCAGTCGAGGCCCGACACCCCGACGCCGTCGGTGTCGCCGGGGCGACCGCCTCCGCCCTCGGTGAAGAAGACGACGGGTAGCCGCTGTCGCTCGGCCAGCTCGAACAGCCGGTCCTTCTTGCGGTGGTTCTGGAGGCCTTGGGTGCCGGCAAGGACCGTGTAGTCGTAGGTGATCGCCACGACGGGGTGACCGTCGACGGTGCCGGTGCCACCGATGAGGCCGTCGGCGGGAGTCCGCGCGATCAGATCGTCGAGGGCGCGGCGGCGACGCTGCGCGGCGATCACCACCGGGCCGAGCTCGAGCAGGCTGCCGTCGTCGAGGAGGTCCTTGATGTTCTCGCGCGCCGTGCGCTGCCCGCTCGCGCGTCGCTTGGCGACCGCCTCGGGTCGCGCCTCGTCGAGACCGACCGCGTGACGCGCTCGCACCTCCGCGAGATCGGCCCGCACCGCTGGAGGTGCGTCGTCGAGCACCGCGGCGTCCGAGGTGACGGCGGCGGCGTCAGGACGCAAGCGCACGAGCACATCACCCGCCTGCACGAGGTCACCGACGGCCACGTGCACGTCGGCGACCGTCCCCGCGGCGGGCGCGTCGACGGCGTGCTCCATCTTCATCGACTCGACAGCCACCAGCTCACCGTGAGCGGGCACGACCGTGCCGGCCGCCGCCACCCGCACGATCGTCCCCTGGATCGGTGAGCGGACCTCGATCATCCGGTCGTGTCTAGCCGTGCGGGAACCGGTGCGCTGGCGACAGGGGGCCGCCGGTACCCTTGTCGAACCATGGGTGGCAGCCGGTACCTCGATCTCGTCGCGGAGCGCGTCGTCGTGTTCGACGGCGCGTTCGGCACGTACATCCAGTCGCTGGAGCTCGGCCCCGACGACTTCGGCGGCGAGTCGCTCGAGGGTTGCAACGAGATCCTCGTGGTCACCCGACCCGACGTGATCGCCGAGATGCACGATGCCTTCTTCCGGGTCGGCGTCGACGTGGTGGAGACCGCCAGCTTCGGATCGTTCGCCGTGCCGCTCGGCGAGTACGACATCGCCGATCGCTCACACGAGCTCAACCTCGCAGCCGCTCGCATCGCCCGCGAGGTGGCCGACGGCCATGGCGGTCTCGTGGCCGGCTCGATCGGTCCAGGCACCAAGTTCGCCTCCCTCGGACAGATCCGCTTCGCCGAGCTGCGCGACGCCTACGAGGTGCAGGCGCTGGGCCTCATCGAGGGCGGGGTCGACGTGCTGCTCGTCGAGACGCAGTTCGACCTGCTCGGCGCGAAGGCGGCGATGATCGGCTGCCGCCGAGCGATGGCCAGCCTCGGCCGCGCGGTGCCGATCCAGGTGCAGGTCACGATGGAGCTCACCGGCACCATGCTCCCGGGCACCGAGATCGGCGCGGCCCTCGCCGCGCTCGACGCGATGCGGCCCGATGTGGTCGGCGTCAACTGCGCCACTGGACCAGCCGAGATGAGCGAGCACCTGCGCTATCTCGGCCAGCACTCGCGCGTGCCGATCGCATGCTTGCCCAACGCCGGACTGCCATCGGTGGTCGACGGCAAGATGCACTACGACCTCACGCCCGAGCAGCTCGCCACCTACCAGACCCGGTTCGTGTCGGAGTTCGGCGTGCGCGTGGTCGGCGGGTGCTGCGGCACCACCGTCGAGCACATCGGCGCGCTCGTGGAGGCGGTGCGAGACCTCGAACCGGCGCACCGCACCGTGGAGTGGGAGGCCGGCGCCACGTCGATCTACAGCTTCACGCCCTTCGAGCAGCAGCTCACCTACCTGTCGATCGGCGAGCGCACCAACGCCAACGGGTCGAAGAAGTTCCGTGAGGCGCTCCTCGCGGGTGACTGGGACACCTGCGTCGCGATGGCCCGCGAGCAGGAGCGCGAGGGCGCACACGTGCTCGACGTCTGCGTCGACTACGTCGGTCGCGACGGCACCGCCGACATGGACGAGATCGCGTCACGCTTCGCCACGCAGGCCACCGTGCCGCTCATGATCGACTCCACCGAGCCTCCCGTCGTCGAGACGGCGCTCCAGTGGATCGGCGGGCGTGCGATCCTCAACTCCGTCAACCTCGAAGACGGCGACGCACCCGGCACGCGCCTCGACCGCTTCCTCACGCTGGCGCGCGAGTACGGCGCCGCCGTGGTCTGCACCTGCATCGACGAGGAGGGGCAGGCCCGCACGCCGGAGTGGAAGCTGCGCGCGGCCACCGCGATCCACGACCTCGCCGTGAACCGCTACGGCCTCGAACCGGGTGACCTGTTCTTCGATCCACTCGCGCTCACGCTCGCCACGGGCATCGAGGAGAGCCGTGGCGATGGCGCCGCCACCATCGAGGGCATCCGGCTCATCAAGGAGCACCTGCCCGGCGTGCACACCACGCTGGGCTTGTCCAACATCTCCTTCGGGCTCAACCCCGCCGCCCGGCACGTGCTCAACTCGGTATTCCTCCACGAGTGCGCGGAGGCCGGTCTCGACTCGGCGATCGTGCACGCGGCTCGCATCACCCCGCTGGCGCGCATCCCCGAAGACCAGAAGCAGGTGTGCCTCGACCTGATCTACGACCGTCGTCGATCCGTCGAAGCCGGCGACGCGGACGACTACGACCCGCTCCAGGTCCTGCTCGGCATGTTCGAAGGCGTGAAGGCGGGCGCGGTCGAGAAGGAGGACCGCTCGGGCTGGCCCGTCGAGCAGCGGCTGTCGACCCGGATCATCGAGGGCGACCGTGACGGCCTCATCCCGGACCTCGACGAGGCGATCGCCAAGGGCCACAAGCCACTGGCGATCATCAACGACGTGCTCCTCGAGGGCATGAAGGTCGTGGGCGACCTGTTCGGCAAGGGCGAGATGCAGCTCCCGTTCGTGCTGCAGTCGGCGGAGACGATGAAGGCGGCGGTCGCCTACCTCGAGCCGATGATGGACAAGGTCGAAGGCGAGTCCACGAAGGGCCGCATCGTGCTCGCCACCGTGAAGGGCGACGTCCACGACATCGGCAAGAACCTCGTCGACATCATCCTCACGAACAACGGCTACGAGGTGCACAACCTCGGCATCAAGGTCAACATCGCCGACATGGTCGCGAAGGCGGTCGAGGTGAAGGCGGACGCGATCGGGATGAGCGGGCTGCTCGTGAAGAGCACGCTCATCATGCGCGAGAACCTCGAGGAGCTGAACTCCCGCGGGCTCGCGGAGGTGCCCGTGCTGCTCGGCGGTGCCGCGCTCACGCGCACCTATGTCGAGCGCGATCTGCGCGAGGTGTACGACGGCCGCCTGTTCTACGGCAAGGATGCGTTCGAGGGCCTCCACGTGATGGACCGCATCGGCGCGGTCAAGCGGGGGGAGCAGTCCGACGACCCGTCGTGGGGGACGGTGCCCGTCGACTCCACGCTCGAGCTGCGGGGGCGCTTCGCGCCGCCAGGGGCTGACGGTGACGAGCCGACCGATTTGCCCGCACGCTCCCCAGAGGTCGCCGAGGACAACCCCGTGTTCCGACCGCCGTTCCTCGGCGCGCAGGTCGTGAAGGGGATCGCCATCGACGACATCGCCGCGTTCATCAACGAGACGGCGCTGTTCCGCAACCAATGGCAGTTCCGACCCGAGGGTGGCGAGTCCGACGACGAGTTCAAGGCGCGCATCCGCCCCACACTCCGCGAGGAGCTCGCCAAGGCGAAGGCCGCCGGCCTGCTCGTGCCTCAGGTGGTCTACGGGTACTTCGCCGCGAACAGCGACGGTGACGATCTCGTGATCTGGAGCGACGAGTCCCGTACCGCTGAGCTCGCCCGCTTCCACTACCCCCGGCAGCGCAAGGCGCCGTTCCTGTGCATCGCCGACTTCTTCCGCCCGGCGGACAGCGACGAGGTCGACTACGCCGCGTTCCACATCGTCACCATGGGGCCGGCGATCTCCGAGGCCACCGCGAAGCTCTTCGCCGACGACCGCTACCAGGAGTACCTGCTGCTGCACGGCCTCGGCGTGGAGATGGCCGAGGCGCTCGCGGAGCTCTGGCACAAGCGGGTGCGCGAGGAGTGGGGCTTCGTCGACGAGGACGGTCCCGCGCTCGCCGGGCTGTTCCGCCAGCAGTATCGCGGCGGCCGCTACTCCTCTGGCTACCCGGCGTGCCCGGATCTCGAGGACAACACCACGATCCTCGAGCTGCTCGACGGCGGCCGGATCGGCCTCGTCTGCAGCGAGGACACCGGGTACCAGTACCAGCCCGAGCAGACCACCTCGGCGCTCATCTGCCACCACCCGCAGGCCAAGTACTTCGTCGCCCGCTGACCCCAACCCCCACCAACCAACGTCTGTGAACGCTGACGTCCGGTATGCGGACCTGGGGGTTCACAGACGTTGGTTGGTGGGGTAGTTAGTTTTCCTAACTACCGGTAGGCTGAGCGCATGGCCCGCAGCGCAGCGCCCCGCACCACCGACCTGGACGAGGCGGAGATCGCTGCCAGGCTCCGGCTGAGCGCCACCCGGCTCGCTCGTCGGCTGCGGCGGGAGGCCGACACCGGCTTCACGCCGAGCCAGCTCGCGGCGCTCGCCACGATCTACAACCACGGTCCGCTCACGCTCGGCGCGCTGGCGGACCACGAGCGCGTCGCTCCCCCGTCGATCACCAAGGTGGTCACCAAGCTCGAGGCCGACGGACTCGTGGCGCGCTCGCCGGACCCCACGGACGGTCGCGTGAGCCACGTCGTCGCCACCGCCGCGGGCCGCGCCCACGTGGAGGAGAGCCGACGACGCAAGACCACGTGGCTCGCGGGGCGCCTGCACGAGCTGGGACCCGACGCGCAGGCGCGCCTCGCCCCCGCGCTCGACGTGCTCGAAGCAATCCTGGATGAGGACCAACCATGACGCGGCTGCGACTCGCCACCTCTGACACGTTCCGGTCACTGCGCATCCGCAACTTCCGCCTCTTCTTCAGCGGCCAGCTCGTCTCCCAGATCGGCAACTGGCTCACGCTCATCGCGCAGACGCTGCTCGTCTTGAAGCTCACCGACAGCGGCATCGCGCTCGGCCTGCTCGCCGCGGTGCAGTTCGGACCAGTCCTCCTCTTCGGGGCCTTCGCCGGTCTCGTGGCCGACCGCTCCGACAAGCGCAAGCTCCTCCTTGTCGTGCAGACGTTCGCGATGGGCCAGTCGTTCGCGCTGGCCGCCCTGGCCTTCATGGACCAGCCGCCGGTGTGGGCGATCTACGTGATCGCCAGCTTCGGCGGCCTTGCCACCGCGTTCGACAACCCCGCGCGCCGCTCCTTCGTGGTGGAGCTCGTCCCCGAGGGGGAGATCACGAACGCGGTCAGCCTCAACAGCGCCCTCATGACCGGCTCGCGGGTGATCGGTCCTGCGCTCGGCGGTCTCCTCGTCGCGGGCGCGGGGTTCGGCTGGGCGTTCCTGCTCGACGGCCTGTCGTATGTCGCCGTGATCGTGGGACTGCGGATGATCGACCCGCGCGACGTGCGCCGCTCACCGGTCGCGCCACGCGGCAGGGGCCAGATCCGCGACGGCCTCCGCTACGCGATGAGCGTCGCGGAGCTGCGGGTTCCCCTCCTGATGATGGCCGTCATCGGGACGTTGGCGTTCAACTTCTCCACCGTGCTGCCGCTGTTCGCCGTGCGGGACCTCGGTGGCGACGACCTCACGTTCTCGCTCCTGATGTCGGTGGTCAGCATCGGGTCGCTCGCCGGTGCACTGGCCGCCGCGCGCCGAAAGGACATCGGCGTGCGCACGGTGAGCCTGGCTGCCGTGGCGTTCGGCGTCTCGATGGTGGCGCTCGCCGCCGCCCCGAACACGCCCATCGCCTTCGGCGTGGGGGTGCTCGTCGGGCTCACGAGCATCACGTTCATGACGACCTCCACCGCGATCGTCCAGCTGCGCGCTGATCCGGTGATGCGCGGTCGGGTGCTGGCACTCCAGGCGATCGTGTTCCTCGGCAGCACGCCGATCGGCGGCCCGATCGTGGGCGCCATCTCCGAGCACTTCGGCGCCCGCTGGGGTCTTGCCGTGGGCGCCGCAGCCACCGTCGCTGCTGGCGCGTACGGGCTGCTGACGGTGCGCGCCGCCCGCGGTGCCACCGCCGGCGTCGTGATGCCGCGGCCTACCGTGACCGGGTGACCACGACCTCGCCGCCCGTCTCGCTCCTCGAGGGCCTCGCCACCACACGCGCGATCCGGCGGTTCACCACCGATCCCATCCCCGAGGCCGACCTCGCCACGATCTTGTGGCACGCCTCCCGGGCGCCGTCGGGCTCGAACCGGCAGCCGTTCCGCTTCGTCGTGCTGCGCGACAGCCCATCGGCGCGCGAGGCGAAGGCGCTGCTCGGCCGCTCGTTCCGTGAGATGTGGGCCACCAAGCGCGAGGCCGACGGCTACGAGCGCGGCACCGGCGTCGAGGGCAGCTCGCCGAAGGCCCGGATGGCCCGCACGATGCAGCACTTCGTCGACCACTTCGAAGAGGCCCCCGTCGTGGTGCTCCCCTGCCTCGTGCGCTACCGGGCGCCCTACCCGTCAGAGGGTGCCAGCGTGTACCCGGCCTGCCAGAACCTGCTGCTCGCCGCGCGAGCGCTCGGCTACGGCGGCGTGATGACCGTGTGGCACGCCTTCGTGGAGGACGAGCTCCGCGCGCTGCTCGGCATCCCCGACGAGGTGGCGATCGCCGCCACGATCCCGCTCGGCCGTCCCGCAGGCGCGCACGGGCCCGTGCGGCGCCGCCCGCTCGCCGAGCTCGTCTTCGAGGACCGCTGGGATCAACCTGCTCCGTGGGCGCTCGACCCGCCCGGCACGAGGTTCACGAGCGCCGGCCCGCCCGGCGGCCAGCGCTGACGGCCCACCCCCGAAGGTCGTGTCACGAAGAGCGCGCTCCAGTCGCACATCCCGTGACACAACCCCCAGCGACCCCTCGTCCTGTCACGGAAAGCGCGATCCGGTCGCACATCTCGTGACACGAACCACAGGGCGCTGCGTCAGAGCGCGGCGAGGGCGCGGCGGACCTTCTGCTCGCTGGGGCTGCCCTTCGCGCCGATCGCCTGCGCGAACGTGACGACTCGCAGCTCCTCGAGCATCCAGCGCAGTGAGCCATCGACGTCTCGCGACGCGACCTGGCGGTACTCGCGCTCGAGCGCCTGGATCGGCACGAGCTTGGCCGAATCACGATCGGGGGACTCCACTGCCTTGTCGAGTCGGTGCTCGATCGCCGCGACGAACCGGCCGACGTCTGCGAGCCCGTCGACGCCGGCCGCGCCGATCCATCCGGCGTGCTGCAGCCGATCGAGGTGGGCGCGCACGTCGAGCACGGTCGCGTCGAGTGATGGGGCGAGCATCCCTCCCAGCCGCGCCTCGATCCGGCTGATCCCGGCAAGCACCTCGCTCACCTCGGTGGCGGCTCCGGCCGCGGTCGACGCGAAGCGCGCCTTCACCGACGCGAGCAGCACATCGAACGCCCCCTCGTCCCACGCCGGTCCGCCGGCGGCAAGCAGGAGGTGGTCGACGGTCGCCAACGCGACGGCGGAGTAGACCTCGGCGGCGGACATGCGCTCCGACGCAGCGAGCGCGAGCTTGGCGGCGTTCGAGAGCGCGCGGTCGAGCGTGCGCAAGGGGGAGCCGAGCTGCAAGAGCAGCAGTCGGCGGGTGCCCGCCCACATCGCGGCGCGCTGCTCCCCTTCGGTTGCCATGACGCGCAGGGCGACGGCATCCCCAGCGTCGACCAGCGCTGGATGGCCGGTCACGCTCGTGCCGCCGTGGCGCACCTCCACGGTCCGTGCGATCGTGCCGATGGTCCACGATCGCAGGCCTTCGACCTCGGTGATCGGCGCCGCGGCGGCGAGCGCCTCGCGCTGCCGCTCCGCCATCCGCGCCCGCAGGGCGGCGAGGTCCTTGCTCCAGGCGAGCGCTCGACCACGATCGTCGACGACGCGGTAGGTGGCGCGCAGGTGTGCGGGAAGGTGGTCGAGCACGTCGCTGGGCCATGAGATCGCCACCCCCGCGCGCCGCGCCAGCGCTCGACCCACCACCGCCAGGATCGGGCCGTCGTCCGGGCCGACCGTCTCGCGCAGGTCGGCGATCGCCTCCGGAGCCGGACCGACCTGGCGACGCTGATCCTTCGGCAACGCCCGCACAAGCGCGGCGACGAGCTCACCCCGCAGGCCCGGCACCTGCCACTCGCGTCGGGCTTCCTCCCCCCGATCGAGGAGCAAGAGCGGGACGTCGAGGG
>JBQTHC010000139.1:0-6799 GCA_052390255.1 Microthrixaceae bacterium | reverse complement strand
AGCGCGAGGCGGAAGTCGAACGGGTTGGCCACCACGTTGGTGTCCCGGTGCGCGAGCAGCGCGCCGCCGAGCCCGGCGAAGAGCCCCGACACGCCGAAGGCCAGCACCGTGTACGCCTTCACGTTCACGCCCCAGGTGGCGGCAACGCGCGGGTTCTCCCGCAGCGCGAGGAGCGCTCGGCCGCCCTTGGTGGCGATGAGGCGCCAGTCGAGGAACACAACGAGGGCGAGCACGATCAGGCACAGGTAGTAGTAGCGGAAGTCGCTCTCGAACCCGAGCGGCCGCGGCGCGGCTTGGCCGGCGGTGCCACCGGTGAGCGACTCGACCTGGAAGATGCTCTCCTGGGTCATGATCCCGTAGCTGAGGGTGATGAGCCCGAAGTAGAGGCCGGTCACGCGGAGCGACACCGCGCCGAGGAGCGCGGCCTGCGCTGCGCCGACCACGGCGGCGACGAGCGCGGCGATGAAGAACTCTTGGTGCATCTGCGAGACCACGTACGCGGAGGTGAAGGCGCCGATGCCGACGAACGCCTGGTGACCCAGCGAGATCGTGCCGACGTAGCCGATGAGCACGTTCAGGGACAGCCCGATCACCGCGAAGATCACCGCCTCGCTGGCCGCGTTCGTCTCGACGCCGCCGACCGTGAACGGCGACAGGATGTTGGCGGGGTAGCAGAGGACCAGCCACAGGAGCAGGAGGCCGACGCCGACGCGCGCGACCCATCCCGCGGTCGTGGGGCCCGCCGGCATGTGATCCACCGCCATCAGCTGCGGCTCGCGAACAGGCCCTGCGGCCGCACGAGGAGGACCGCGAGGAGCACCACGAACACCGACACGAACGACGCCCCCTTGATCGATTCGAACGTGCTGAGACCGCCGAGCGCCTGGAGGACGCCCACGAGGATCCCACCGGCCGCGGCGCCCGGCAGGCTGCTGATGCCGCCGACGATCGCCGCGGTGAAGCCTGGGATCAGCACCGCGCCGGTGATCACGCCGGGGCTGAACTGCGAACCGCCGGCGTACAGGAGTCCGGCCGCGCCGCCGAGGAGTGCCGCGAGGCCCCACGTGATCGTGGAGACCCGCTTCACGCTCACGCCGACGAGCTCCGACGCGACGGGCTCCTGGCTTGCCGCGAGCACGGCGAGGCCGAGCGGCGAGCGGAAGAACAAGAAGAGCAGCGCGGCGGCGACCAGCAGCACGGCGAGGGTGATGAGCTTCTGGTCGGACACCGCAACGCCGAACGGCGAGACGCGGTCCAGGCTCGCGGAGCTGTTCACGATGCTGTCGAGGTACTTGAGCGGGCTGTTGGCGGTGCGCCAGAACTGCACGCCGATCGCGAGGAGTGCGACCCCGGCGGTGGCGACCAGCAAGGTCACGCGCGGCGCGTCGAACAGCGGCCGGATCACGAAGCGCTCCGTGAGCAACCCCATGCCGACCGCGCTCACGAGGCCCAGGAGGATCCCGAGCCCGTACGGGAGGTGGAAGATCGAGAACGCGATGTACGCGCCGTAGATCCCCACGGTCCCGAACTCACCCTGCGCGAAGTTGAAGACGCCGCTCGCCTTGTACACCAGCACGAGCCCGATCGCGATGAGGCTGTAGATGGCGCCGTTGGTGACGCCCAGGACGAGGATGCGGCTGAGCTCGCTCAGCGAGACGGCGAAGACCATGGGTTAGAAGCCGCTCACGAACGTGGCGATGGTCTTGAAGGTGCCTGGGTTGGTCGAGCAGTCGGCCTGCACCGCGTGGACCTGCGAGCCGCCGAAGTGGCTGCGAGCGGAGTAGGTGACCGGCGGGTAGACACCGCCCGCGAAGCGCTTGCCGCTCTCGATGGTGGTCACGAAGCTCTGGCGGGTCATGTCCTTGCCGGCGGCGTCGAACATCGTCTTCAGCTGCTTGCTGAGCCCCCACAGCGCAAGCCCGAGGTCACCGCCCTTCTTGCCGAGCTGCGCTTGGTAGGCCTTCTGGTACGCGGGGTCGATCCTGTCGATCGCGTCGAGCTGCGGGAACGGGCTGAGGAAGATCGCCTTGTCGACCCCCTTGCGGCCCTGACAGCCGATCTCCGCCACGGTCTGCAGGCCGCTCGTGATGCCCGGCCCGACGAACTGCGGGTTGTACACGGGGTTGAGTGCGGACGCCACGTACAGGAACGTGGTGGGGCTCGACAGGAAGTACACGACCTCCGCGCCCTTGTCCCGCATCCGCTCGGCGATGTTGGCGCCGTCGCCCGCGTTGGCGCTCTTCGGGATCCGCTCGCGGAAGACGATGTCGAACCCCGCGGCAACGAAGGCGCGGGTGATGCTCTCGTAGGCGTCGTTGAACGAGCCGGAGTCGGCGACCGCGATGCCCACCTTCTTGCCCGCGAAGCGCTTGCTGATGAGCTGGGTGATGATCGGCGACTGCTGGGAGTACGACGTCGACAGCGCGAAGTACGAGCGCAGGTTGGAGAGGCCAGCCTCGTTCACGCCGGCGGAGAGGTACGGGACGCCGACGGACTGCGCGTACTTCGCGCAGGCCGTGATCTGGTCGGCGCCACCGCCGCCCACCAGGAGGAACACCTTGTTGGTCTCGACCATCTTCTTGCACTTCTGCACGGCGGTGGACGGATCGAACTTGTCGTCCTCGAAGAACACCCTCACCTTGCGGCTGTAGACCCGGCCTTCCGGCGTGTTCCAGTAGACCTCCTTGCCCTCCTCGAACGCGTTCTGCGGGATCGGCGCGGCGCCGGTCACCGGCGCATGGATGCCGATGCGGATCTCGGTGTCGGAGATGCCGGTGCGATCGCCGGCCACTGACCCGCCGGTGGTCGAGCCACCCGTCGTCGAGCCGCCGGTCGTGCCACCCGTACCCGCGCTGCCATCGGTGGTACCGCCACCCGTCGAAGATCCGCCCCCGTCGATCACCTCGCCCGTGGCAGGGTCGACGGCGCCGCCGATCGGCTCGCCGGTGGCAGGGTCGATCACCGCGCCGCCGCCACCGAGCCCGTCGCCAGCGGAGAGCTGGGCCACGCCCGGCTTCTGGCCGCACGCGGCGGCGACCACGAGGAGCGCCACGAGCGCGGCGGCGGTGCGGACTCGGGTGTGTTGCATCACAGGGTCTCCAGGGAGCTCGAGGCGGGAGGGGTGAAGGTGGTGGCACGGGAGCGCGACGCGAGTGCGCGGCTCACGCCCCGTTGGCGCGTCGCGGCGGCGGGTTCGCCAGCGGGGCCGAGGGAGTAGGCGAGGAGCGCGAGCAGCACGAGGAACAGCGGCGCGGCGAGGAGCACGCCACCGGGGAGGTTGCCGAGGATGTTCGGCTTGACCTGGGCGATCGAGCGCGGCGCGCTCGGCGGCGCATCCTGCGGGGTGGTCCCGGCCTCGGGCGTGCTCACGTCGGGCGTGGGGAGTCCCCCGACGGGGATGTCCCCGGAGCCGAACGAGGGCTCCTCGAAGCCGCCGTCGGTGCCGCCGCCGAAGTCGCCTCCGCCGGAGGGGTCGATCGTGGTGTCGGAGGTGCCGTCGTCACCCGATACGAAGTCGAGCACCACGCTGATCGCGCCCTTGCCGCTCGTGGCGAACACGGTCTGGAAGCCGTCGGGGCTGTCGACCTCCTCTACGAGCACGACACCGTCGGGTGCGATCGTGCCGGCGGGGTCGAGCCACGCGGTGCCGATCGGGAGCAGGTTGAAGGTCCACGTGCCGTCCTCGGCGCGGGTGCCGGCCGCCTTCGCGAGCTCGCAGTCGAACGTGGGGCGGTTGTCCCAGGTTCCGTTGTCGCCGCCGACCCAGAAGGCCGTGATCGGGCAGGCGACGATCTTTGCCGCGGCGCCGTTGAACCCGGCCGCGGGCGGCCCTGCCTCCTTGATCGCAAGCGTGAACGAGGTGATCGAGTCACCGACGACGGCGTCGGGGAGGATGCCGATCGCGGTGATGCGGTCGGGCTCGCCGTTGACCGCGCCGACCGCGAGGGTGCCGGCGGGTACGCCAGGCGGTGGTGGGACGGTGACGTTGGCTGCGGGCGTGCTGGTGGCCATGTTCTTCGAGTGCCACCAGCCGACCTTGTCGACGCTCGCGCCGGTCGCGGTGATGCCGTCACCGGCCTCGGCGACCGCGGCACCCACGAGGACCGCGCCGGCGAGCGCGACCACGGCAGCAGCGAGGACGCCACGGCCTGCAGGGGAGCGAAGTCGGCGTCTCACGGTCGTATTCCTTTCGCCGGACTGACCCGAAACGCCTGCTCCCGCCGCCCGGCGAGACGAAGGTCACGCGGCCGGCGAGGGCAGCTCAGCGGGGCAGGCCGAGGACCCGCTCACCGAGGATGTTCCGGAGGATCTGGGACGTTCCCCCCATGATGGTGTACGCGGGCGCATAACAGACACTTCGGGCGACGCGTCCCCCGATTCCGGGCTCGGTCAGCAGGGCCTGCGGTCCGAGCGTGCCGGCGCAGAACTGGGCGATCCGCTGCTCGAGCTCAGTGCAGAACGTCTTGGTGGCGGCGGAGAACTGCTTCGGCGCCTGGCCCATGACCTCGCGGAGCACGAGCAGCCGTCCGATCCGGTAGCCCGACTCGATGGCTGCGATCTCCTGGCGCACGCGGGCGTCGGCGGTGTCCGCGAGCGGGAGGCAGTCGTCGTAGAGCTTGCGGTTCGACAGGAGCCGATCGGGGCCTCCACGCTCGTGCTCCATCTGGCGCATCACCTGACGGAAGCTGCCGTTGAGCTCTCCGACGAGGTTCTCGGCTGGAACGCGCACGTCCTCGAAGTACACCTCGCAGAAGTGCTTGCTCCCGGTCATGTCCTCGATCGGTGTGATCGAGATCCCGGGCGAGTGCATGTCGACGATCAGCTCGGACATGCCCTGGTGCGCGGGGACGTCGGGGTCGGTGCGGCAGATCAGGTAGATCCAGTCGGCCGACGCGGCGCCCGAGTTCCAGATCTTCTGGCCGTTCACCACGAAGTGGTCGCCGTCGCGCACCGCGCGTGTGCGGATCGACGCGACGTCGGACCCTGCGTCGGGCTCCGACATGCCGATGCTCCACGCGGAGGTCCCGTCGAGGATCTGGGGGAGGTAGCGGCGCTGCTGCGCCTCGGTCCCGAACTGGAGCAGCGTCGGGCCCATCTGCCGGTCGGCGAACCACGACGTCGCCATCGGCGCTCCCGTGCTCAGCAGTGCCTCGTAGACGACGAAGCGCTCGAGCGGGCTGCGACCGCCACCACCCACCTCGGCGGGCCAGGTCATGCCGAGCCAGCCGCGGGCGGCAAGCTCGAGCGAGAATGCCCGGTCGGGCGCGGCGATCCACGTGTCCTCCGTCAGCGACGAGCGACTCGCCGCCGCGCGACCCACCTCGAGTGCCTCGGCGCGCAGCGTGATCAGCTCGGGCGACAGGGCGAAGTCCACTGGCCGAACCTACAGAACCAGACGGAGGCGAGCCGGCTTCGCCGGTCGCTGGGAGGCACGTGCGGAGGCAGAAGCGAAGCGACGCCCGCAGCACGCGTGAATCAGGTCACGAGGACGATCTTGCCAACCTTGCCGCCCGCCGCGAAGTGGTCGTAGGCCGCGGCCGCATCGTGCATGGCGAAGGTCGCGGCGATCGGGAGCATCAGGCTTCCGTCGGTGAGCGACGGCAGCACGGCGCGCTCGACACGTCGGGCCGCGTCGGCCTTCTGCTCGAGCGGACGGGCTCGCAGGGTGGAGGCGAGGATCCTGCCGCGCTTGCCCATGAGTGCGAGCAGGTTCACCTCGGCGCTTCCACCCGCGCCCACGCCGATCACCGAGATGCGCCCGCCGATCGCGAGCGCGTCCACGTCGGCGGGAAGGTTGGGCCCGCCGACGAGCTCGAGGATGACGTCGAAGGGCCCGTGGCTGACGAAGTCCTCGGGGGCGACGACGGTCACCGACGGCGTGAGCGCCGCGACCGGCGCGCGCTTGGCCTCGTCGCGCACCGTCGCCACCACTTCGGCGCCGGCGAGCGCGCCCAGCAGCACCGCGCACGTCCCGACGCCACCCGCCGCACCGTGCACGCACAGCCGCTCGCCCATCGTGAGCGCGGCCTGGGTGAACAGCGCATCGTGGGCGGTGGTGACGTTCTCGGGGAAGGCTCCGGCCTGCTCCCACGAGACGCCGGCCGGCACCGGGAGCGCTGCGCGCTCGTGCACGACGAAGCGCTCGGCGTGGCCGCCGCCCGCGAGCACGGCCATCACGCGATCACCGACGGAGAACCGCGTGGCGCCCGGACCCAGCTCGACGATCTCGCCGGCGGCCTCCAGACCGGGGATGTCCCGCGGCGCGCCTGGAGGCGGCGGGTAGAACCCAGCGCGCTGCAGGAGATCGGCGTTGCTGATCCCTGCGGCACGGACCTCCACGAGCACCTCGCCGACGCCGGGCTGCGGGTCGGGGTGCTGGCGCCATTCGAGCGCGCCGTCGACGATCGTGACCGCGTGCATCGGCTCAGCCTGTCAGATCCGGCGAACGGTCAGCCGCGGTCGCCCATGGCGACGTAGTCGCGCACGCCGACGCCGGTGTAGAGCTGGCGGGGTCGCACGATCTTCTGGTCCTGCTCGAGCAGCTCGACCCAGTGCGCCAGCCAACCGGCCGTGCGTGGGATGGCGAACAGCACGGTGAACATCTCGGTGGGGAAGCCCATCGCCTGGTAGATCAGGCCGGAGTAGAAGTCGACGTTCGGGTAGAGCTTGCGCTTCAGGAAGTAGTCGTCCGCGAGCGCGATCCGCTCCAGCTCGACGGCGATCTCGAGGAGCGGGTTCTTCCCGGTGACCTCGAAGACCTGGTAGGCGGTCTCCTTGATGATGCGGGCGCGCGGGTCGT
>JBQTHC010000138.1:0-12693 GCA_052390255.1 Microthrixaceae bacterium | reverse complement strand
AGGGTCGCCTGCCGCGCCCCCTCTCGCATCGGCCACCCCGTGGTACGGTTCGACCGCATGGCCGGCCGTCCCTTCGCGGTCGTCGCGACGCTCGCGAGCCTCGCCGTCCTCGCGGTGCTCGCACTCCCGCTCAGCGGCCTCGCCCTCGCGGGGCTCGACGAGCGATCCCTGCCGCCTGACACCGGTACCCGCGTCATCAGTGAAGCCATCAGCGAGAAGTTCCCCGCCCTCGACAGCGACCCGGTCCAGGTGCTCGTCGACCCCTCGCCTGCGCCCGAGCTCCTCGAAGCGCTCGTCACGAGCATCGGTGCGCTCCCCAACGCCGCGAACGCACGAGCGACCCATGTCGGACCCGTCTCGCTCATCGAGGTCAGCACGGGCAGCACCGCCTCAGGCCAGGCCGCGCAAGACCTGGTCGAAGCCATCCGACGGCTCGACCCTCCCGCCGGGTCGAAGGTCCAGGTCACCGGCGAAGCGGCCGAGGACGTCGACCTCGCCGGATCGATCGGCGGGCGGATCCCGCTGGCGCTCGCGATCACCGTCGGGGGGACGCTCCTGCTGCTCTTCTTGTTCACGCGCTCGATCCTCATCCCCCTCAAGGCCGTCGCCGTCACCGCCGCTTCGCTCGCCGCCAGCCTCGGTGCGCTCGTGTGGGTCTTCCAGGACGGGCACGGCGCCGACCTGCTCGGGTTCACACCGATCGGCGGACTCGACACCGTCACACTCCTTCTCACCGCGACCTTCGCGTTCGGGCTGTCGACGGACTACGAGGTGTTCCTCCTCGGCGCCATCCTCGACGAACGGCGTGCCGGCGCCACGACGACGACCGCGGTGGCACACGGCCTCCAACGCACCGGACGGATCATCACCACCGCCGCCGCGCTGCTCGTCGTCGTCTTCGCGGGGTTCGCCACTGGCGAGCTCGCCATCGTCAAGCAGCTCGGTGTCGGCCTCGCGCTCGCCGTCATCCTCGACGCGACCCTCATTCGTCTCGTCCTCGTGCCTGCCACGATGACCCTCGCCGGGCGAGCCAACTGGTGGGCGCCGCCGGGGCTCCGACGTCTCGCACGCGGCCAGGCGGCGGACCACTCGTGACCGAGCCATCCCTCGAGCCGATCGACCGGACCGACGAGCTCACCACCATCTCCCTGCGCCACCGCCTCACCGCCGAAGCCGTCGGCACGGCACTGCTCGTCACCGCCGCCGTCGGCTCCGGCATCGCCGCCCAGCGGCTCTCCGACGACGGCGGCGTGCAGCTCCTCGCCAACGCGGTCGTGACCGGTGCCGCCCTCGCTGCGTTGATCACGATGCTGGCCCCCATCTCCGGCGCGCACTTCAACCCCGCCGTCACCCTCACCGCCCGGTTCAACCGGACGATCTCCACGCGCGAAGCAAGCGCCTACGTGATGACGCAGGTCGCCGGCGGGATCGGCGGCGTCGCACTCGCCAACATCATGTTCGAGCTCCCGGCGCTGCACCTTGCCACCACCGAGCGCTCCTCGGCAGCGTTGTGGGTGTCCGAAGCGGTGGCGACCGTGGCGCTGCTCCTGCTCGTCGGATCGTTGAGCCGCCACCCCACACCCAACGCGCCGTTCGTGATCGGCGCCTGGATCGCGGGGGCGTTCTGGTTCACGTCCTCGACCAGCTTCGCGAACCCCGCCGTGACGACCGCGCGGATGTTCTCCGACACCTCTGCCGGCATCGCGCCGACCTCCGCCGGCGCCTTCGTCGCCGTCCAGATCGCCGCGGTCGCGATCGCGCTCGCCGCCGACCGCTTCATGCACCCAGCCACCGCCATCGAGACGAGCGCCACGACGGGAAGACCATCCTGAGCGCGCCCTGCGCGCACGACGGCCACTGACTCGACGCCGGCCAGAGCGGAGAAGAGCGTCAGCCGCTGTAGCTGAACGGCCCGAACGCCGCGTACTTCCCTGAGTGGTCGTAGGCCACACCGCCGTGCACGCGGAACACCTTCGACGTCGCCATCCCGGCGCGCTCCAGGATCAGGCCCTCGGGCAGCACCACCTCGGCGTGGGCCTCGGCACCACTGACCGGGTTGCGGATCGTCTGCAGCTCGAGCTCTGCCACACCATCGACCGTGGCGGTGCTGTTGTGGTCGGCGATGTCGACGTCGAAGCGGGCGCGGTACGGACCGTCGAGCTCGTAGGTGTTGATGAAGATCGACCATGGGCCGCCGACCTCGCCACGCACCAGCCGAGTCAACGCCTCCTCCTGGTTGGCGTCAGCGCCGTCGTCCAGGTAGACGCTGGCCTGCCCGCCACCGTCGTGGATGGCGCCCGGCCAGTCCGCGAACACCGCCACCGCTCGGCCGGCCACGTCGACGCCGTCGACCTCGCCGTCGTCGATCGACCACACCCAGCCGCCCTCGCAGTCGCCGTGGGTCGGGGGTGCGTTGAAGTTGCACGGGCAACCCCAGTCGCAGTTGCAGGCGATCAGCACGTTCCCGCTCAGCTGCAAGGTCATGACACACCCTCCCACACGGCCGCTGCGATGAGGCCGACGCCGGTCACGCGCGCCAGTCCCGCACCGCGGCTGAAGAGCTTCTCGACCGCCACGATCGCGGCGATCGCCACCACCCAGCCGACGCCCATCATCCCGGCGACCACCAGCACTGCCATCAGCGCCCAGCAGCAGCCGATGCACCAGCGCCCGTGGTCCGCCCCGAGGAGGAACGCGTTCGCGCGCCACCGCTCCACCAGGAAGTCCGCCGGCGTGCGGCACCGGCGCAGACAGGCGTGCTTCGCGGGGGTCAGCTGATAGAGGCCCGCGACGCCGAGCACTGCCGCGACCGGCACGTCCATCGCCACCTCATGCAGCGCCCACGCGGCGACCCCAACTCCACCCCACACCGCCAGATAGCCCGCCGCGAGGCGGGCTGTGGCCGCCCCGGTCGCACCTCGCCGATAGAGCAGGACGAACGGGGCTGCCGACGGCAGCATCATCGCCACCATCATCACCGTCCACGCCGCCACGAAGCCCGCGATGCCCGCTCCCTCGCCGTCGAAGCCGGCCAGCACCGCCAACCACGCGATCAGTGCGGCTCCGGCGAGCACGGCCAGCGCACGACGATCGAAACGGGCGAGCCGGGTGACGGGTACCGCGCGCATTCCGGGAGATTACGTGGACGGCCCGCTTGTCGTGCGTTCGCTCGCGCCGACGCGGGGCTGGTTCAGCCAGACCGAGCGGCCGCCTTGCGCGCGGCAATGCGCGCTGCGAACCCATCGGCGCGCTCGGCCATCTGTTCGAGCGTTTCCCATGAGGGCTCGGCCTGCGTGATGTCGTCGGGCCACTGTTCGACGAGATCGATCGCCCACGTCGACCAGCGGTCGATCAGCTGCTCCCACTCGACGATGAACTGACCCGTGATCAAGATCCACGGGAGCCGCTGCGGATAGTCGCCGCGGTTCTCGAGGTACTCGTGCGGGATGTTCTGCACCGCTGCGGAGCGATCCTCGTTCTCCTCCTTGATCGTGCGAAGCGTGCGCAACAGGTCGGCCCTGGTGCCGAGCTCGGCGAAGAAGACCTTGACCAGCTGCTCGAACTCGACTTGCGGTGGCGCGCCAGGTGTGGGGATCCACTCGCGCACCGCCCGCCGGCCGGCCGCCGTGATCGTGTAGCGCTGCCGCTGGCGTTGCCCGACGTACTCGGTGTCGACCGTGGCGTAGCCGGCGGCGACCAGCTTCTTCGGCTCGGTGTAGATCCCGCTCTCGGCGCGCGGCCAGAACCGGCCCAGCGCACGCCGCATCTGCTCGGTCAGCTCATAGGTCGTCCAGCTCCGCAGCGAGAGCAAGCCGAGGATGGCGTACGAGGTGGGCGAAAGACTGGCCATTGACATATCCTCCAATTTGGAGGATACATGGTCTCCATGGCGAACGAAGCGATGGAAGCAGCCTGGGACGGCGACGAGGGAGACCACTGGTCCGAGCACGCCGACCACTACGACGCGGTCTCCGTGCACGTCATGGCCGCGTACCTGCCGACCATTGGCGTGCGAAGCGACGACCGCGTCCTCGACATCGGTTGCGGTGCCGGTGGCCTCGCGCTCGACGTCGCGACGCGGTGCCCGAACGGCTCCGTGCTCGGAGTCGACCTGTCGTCCAAGATGCTGCAGGTCGCGGCCAACCGCGCTGCCGCGCGCGGCCTGACCAACACCGAGTTCGTCCGCGCCGACGCACAGACCCATGCCTTCCCGGACGAGACGTTCGATCTCGCCGTGAGCAGCTTCGGGTGCATGTTCTTCGAGGACCCGGTGGCGGCGTTCGCCAACATCGGCCGCGCGCTGAGGCCGGATGGCCGCGTCGCGTTCATCGCCTGGCGCCCATTGCAGGAGAACGCCTGGCTCATGGGCCTTCGCAGCGCGCTGGCGATGGGGCGCGACCTTCCGTTCCCGCCGCTCGAGGCGCCCACTCCGTTCGCGCTGTCGAACCCTGAGCGCACTGCGTCGCTGTTCAGCGACGCAGGCTTCACCGACGTGACCTCCACGCCTGTCGATCAGCCGATGGTGCTCGGCGCCAACACGGGCGAGGCCTACGAGTTCTTCAAGGAGTCCGGGATCGCGAAGGGCCTCAGCCACGACCTGGACGATCAGCAGAAGAAGAAGGGCTTCGCCAACTTGCGCGAGTTCCTCGCCGATCACGAGACGCCCGACGGCGTGCTCGTCGACAGTGCGGCGTGGATCATCACCGCTCGAAGGGCGTAGACGACCATCAGCTAGTGAGCGGCAACCGCCCCCGCGCCGATGCGAGCCGACGATCGCACGGTGAAGGCGAGCATCCCGAGGATGAGGGCGTAGATCACGAGCCCGGCGAGGACCTGGACGTCTCCCGAAGGTCGGGCGGGCGGCTCGTACAACGGGCGGCGCACGGTCGAGGTGGCGGCGCTGTCGTCGAGTGGCGCCCAGAGCTCGACGGCACGCGTGCCCGCGGTCAGCTCGACGTACACGAACCATCGACCAGTGTCGTCGGCATCCACGATGCCCTCGTATCGGCAACGACCGGCGGTGTCGAGGACGCCGACGTTGGTCACGCCGGCACGACGAGCGACGACCCTCTTCGGGCGCAGCGCGCCGCACGAGCTCGCATCGACGTGCAGCTCGACGCGGACAGACGTGTCGTCGACCCGCTCGACGGCGAGGACTGCCTCGGCCCCGGACGACCCCTGCCCGGGGTCATGTGCCTCGGCCGCTGGCGCCGTCGCCAGCCCAGCTGCGGCCACGGCGAACAAGACGGCGGCCGCCGCCACAGCGACAGGTGCGCGCAACCGAGCGCCCGACAGCAGCGCGACCGCGAGGGCCGCGACCACCGAGGCGCCGATGGCGGCCGGGAGGGCCGCGGCGGGCACGCGGGTGCCGGCGCCGCCGATCGCGGCCAGCCACCCGAACCAGATCAGCGGGGCGCCCAGAGCGTTGACCGCCGACCGGAGTGCGGTGGATTGCACGGTGCGCGCCACTGCGATCTCCAGCAACGCGAGGGCGAGCATCGGCGGCACGACGCTGCTGCTGTGGTCGAGGACGGCGAGCAAGCCGACGACCCCGACGCGGATCGCCGTGTAGATCGCCGCGACGGCCAGCAGCGACCAGCGGCCATCGAGGAGGTGGCGGATGATGACGGTCGCCAGCAACCAGCCGGCCACCGCGACGGGCAGGTAGGTCCACACCGGGAACTGCGGCACGTCGGAGTCGAACTCGAGCACAGGCATCTGCAGGGCGCCGATGACGGTCGCGGCCGCCAAGAGCCGCGCCGCGCCGCTCATCCGGCCCGTCGTGCGGGTGGCGATGGACAGCACGCCGGTGGCCAGCATCAGCGATGCCACGACGGCCAGCATGTGGGGCGGCGACCACAGCACCGCGTCGCGCCCGAAGGCGCCGTGCCACGCTTCGTCCAGCGGTGCCGAGATGAGCACCGCGGCCCCGCCGGCGAGCGCCAGCTTCTGCGGGGCACTCCATGGCTTGCGGGCGCTCAGCGCCACGGCCACCGCGGCGACCAGCACGCCGGCATACAGCACGAGGTGTGGGGCGGCGAACAGCGAGTCGCGTCCCCGGTCGGTGTGCCAGGCGTCGTCCCAGTACCCGCCGACCAGCGCAGCGACTCCACCCAGGGACGCCAACAGGACCAGGACGCCGGACGATCTAGTGCGTAGCAACATAGATACATGAGGGTAACGTGCTCGGGACAGTCTTGTCACTAGACTGACGTGCATGTCCAGTCCAGAGCCCTCCATCGACCCCGAGTTCATCGACGCGGCGCATGAGCTCGTCGGTCGGTCCGGGCTCTCGGCGCTCACGATCGAGCGCCTGGCTGAGGCGGCCGGAACGAGCCGCATGACCCTGCACCGCCGCGGCGTCACCCGAGGTCGTGTCGTTGACGCCCTGGTGCTGCGAGCGGGAGAGGCATACGTCGCAGCACTGTGGCCGGCGCTCACCTCACCGGGAACCGGGGCCGATCGACTCGCCGATGCGCTGGCGGCCATCTGCGCGACGGCCGACGACCACCTCGCTCTGCTCGCCGGCCTCTTCGCCGAGCCCGACTCTCCGTTCCACGGCGCGGCGGGCGATGACGGTCAACGGGAGACCGACGCGCTGTTCGTCGCCCCGCTGGCGCGGCTCCTGCGCGACGGTGAGCTCGACGGCAGCTTGGCCCGCGTCGCCGACCCCGACGAGACCGCAACGGTGATGTTCAACCTCGTGGGATGGGGCTACGTCCACCTGCGGCATGCACAGCGATGGCCCTCGGGGAGGGCGCGAACCGCGGCGGTCGGCTTCGCCCTCGCGTCAGTCGCCCCTCCGCTCGCGCGGCGGTAAGGGCACGCTGCGGGCCCTCGGAGGGGGAGACCGCCATACATCAGCCTATCGCGATATCATCGTCGGATGCCGATGCTTCGTCCGACCGAGCGACCCGACCTCACCGTGGGAGCGAAGCTGTTCCGCAGCCTCGGCGATCCGACCCGGCTCGCCATCCTTCAGGTGCTCACCGGTGGTGAGCGGCGGGTCACCGACCTCGTCGACGAGGTGGGGTGCTCGCAGGCGAACATCTCGGGCCACCTTGCCTGCCTGAAGGACTGCGGGCTGGTCGTCGACCGGCCTCAGGGCCGGGCCGTCTACTACGCGCTCGCCTCGCGGGAGCTGTTCGACGTCCTGCGCGCCGCGGAAGCGCTGTTGGCGTCGGTCGGCCAACAGATCGCCCTGTGCCCCAACTACCAGGCGAGTGCGGGGTGAGCGCGGAGGAGCGGGCGCTGCTCGTCGACGACGATGACTGCGATGAGACGAACGAGCGCGGCGAGCGGATCTGGGAGAGCCGCGAGGTCCGCTGGTCGGCACTGTCGGGTGTGCTGCTCATCGCGGGGTTCCTGACCGCTGCCCTCGACGGACCGGACGTGGCCACGGCGCTCTACGTCGCGGCCACGGTCGCCGGCGCGAGATTCTTCGCCCGCGAGGCCCTCGAGGAGCTGGTGCGCGAACGGGAGATCGGCATCGAGCTGCTCATGACCGACGGCGCGCTCGCCGCCGCCGGTCTCGGCGAGTGGGGCGAGGCCGCGATGCTCGTCTTCCTCTACTCCATCTCCGAGGCGCTGGAGGAGTTCACCGAGGCGCGCACCGAGGGTGCGATCCGTGCCCTGATGGACCTCGCTCCGAAGACCGTCACGCTGCTCCGGAACGGGGAGCAGATCCAGACACCGGCCGAGGACGTCGTCGTCGGCGACCGGTTCCTCGTTCGGCCCGGCGAGGGGCTCGCCACCGATGGCACCATCGTCGACGGCGCCTCCGCATTGGACGAGTCGGCGGTGACCGGCGAGTCGATCCCGGTGGAGAAGACGGTCGGGCAGAAGGTGTTCGCCGGCACCCTCAACGGCTCGGGGGTGTTGACGGTCGAGGCGACGACCACGCACGAGAACAACACGCTGGCCAAGATCGTGCACCTCGTCACCGAGGCCCAAGAGGAAAAGGGCCGGGCGCAGCGGTTCATGGAGCGCTTCGCCAGCCGCTACTCCCCCGCGGTCCTGGGCGTCGGCGTCCTCGTCGCCGTGATCGGGGGGCTCGCCGACGACTGGGACACGTGGCTCGAGCGAGCCGCCACCGTGGTCGTCGCCGCCGCCCCCTGCGCGCTCGTCATCTCGATCCCCATCACCTACGTCGCTGCCATCGGCAACGCGGGGCGCCGCGGGATCCTCGTCAAGGGCGGGGTCGCCCTCGAGGACCTCGCCACCGTCAAGGTCGCTGCGTTCGACAAGACCGGCACCCTCACCCACGGCCGACCCGAGCTCACCGAGATCCTCACGGCCCCCGACATCGACGAGACCGAGGCCCTCGCACTCGCCGCCGGCGTGGAACGCGCGAGCGAGCACCCGCTCGCCAAGGCGGTCGTCGACGGTGCCGCCGAACGCAACGTCACCCCCGCGGAGGTGACCAGCATCACCGCGCTCGTCGGTGCCGGCATCGAAGGCAACCACGACGGACGCCGCATCCTCGTCGGCTCACCCAAGCTGATCGCAGAGCGCGGCCTACCGCTCGCCGTGTTCGGTGACCGCATCGCTGCACTCGAGTCCTCCGGCGCCACCGCTGTCGTCGTCGTCGTCGACGACCTGCCGCAGGCGGTGTTCGGGCTCGCAGACACGCTGCGCGACCAGGCGCGGTCGACCGTCCAGGCCCTCAAGGCCGCCGGGATCGAGCGGACCGTCATGATCACCGGCGACAACCGGCGCACCGCCGACGCGATCGCGCAGCGCGTCGGGGTCGACGAGGCGCTCGCCGAGCAGCGGCCCGAGGACAAGGCCGCCGCCGTGCGATCGCTCCAGGACCGATACGGCGGCGTGGTCATGGCCGGCGACGGCATCAACGACGCCCCCGCTCTCGCGGCAGCCACCGTCGGCGTCGCCATGGGATCCGCCGGCAGCGACGCTGCCCTGGAGACCGCGGACGTCGCGCTGATGGCCGACGACCTCTCCAAGCTCGCCGATGCGCTCTACCTCGCGCGCCGCACGCGCAGCGTCGTGCGCCAGAACCTGGCGTTGTCGTTCGCGGTGCTCGCCCTGCTCGTTCCCGGCGCGTTGCTCGGCGTGCTCAAGCTGCCGGTCGCGGTCGCGGGCCACGAGCTGAGCGAGCTCGCCGTCATCCTCTCGGGGCTTCGGATGGCCCGGACCAGCGGCGCACCACGATGACCACCGATGACTGCTCGCGCGCGCAGTCTCGGCTGAGCGGCCGGGTGGTGGGCGACACAGGCTGAGCTGTCGACCCGCCAGTAGGTTCGCTGTGTGAACGTGGGTCCTCGCTACGACGCCATCGGCCATCTCTATTCGTCCACGCGCGGTGAGGATCCCGTGCTGCGAGACCGAATCCTGGCAGCGCTCGGCGACAGTCGTACGGTCGTCAACGTGGGGGCGGGGACCGGCTCCTAGGAGCCGCGAGATCGGCACGTGATCGCGATCGAGCCGAGCGACGTGATGGCCGGGCAACGGCCGAGCGACCGGGTGCCGGCGCTGCGCGGGAGGGCCGCTCCGCTCCCTCTCAGAGACGGCAGCGTTGACGCCGCGATGGCAGTGCTGACGATCCACCACTGGGACGAGCAACAAGAACGCGGGGTCCGAGAGCTGCGTCGCGTCGCCCGTGGCCCCGTCATCATCGTCACGTACGACGCGGATGTCTGCGCAGAGATGTGGCTGTACCGGGACTACCTTCCGGAAGCAGCCGCGCTCGACCGGGCGACCTTTCCGCCAATCGACGAGCTCGTCACCTGGCTGGGGGGCTCCGTGGGCGTCGAGGCGGTCCTGAGCTCCCGAGACACGCCCGACTGGACCTTGGGCTCGTTCTGGGCCCACCCCGAGCGCGTCCTTGATGGCGATGCGCGTCGCGCCACATCTGCGTTCGCACGCATGGACGCCGCTGTCGTCGAACGCGTCGTGACCAGCGTCGAACGCGACCTCAGCAATGGCGCTTGGGGGGCGCGAAACGGCGACCTCCGGGAGCTTGCCGAGCTCGATGTCGGCATGCGCCTGATCGTTGCGCATCCCTAGTGGACGGCCGCTGACCGTCAGTCAAGATGTGCGACGCGACGACCGTCCGAGAATCCGCCGGCGGACAATGGAACAGCTCCGGATCGACCGTCTCCTACCTGGCGGCTGCCGCGGCGATCTCGGCGGCGGCAGCCTCTCGGAGCGTGTGCCGGTCGACACCGAGGTGCTGGAAGGTGCGGGCGACGGTGCCGTGCTCGAGGTCTGCGGCAGCGCGCAGGACGTGGGCTCCGAGCAGTCCGCCATCGTGGGACCGGGCGTCGGCGCCGGCGCGCTGGAACAGCTCCTGGGCCGATACTTCGCTCCGGTACACGCCCGTGGTTGCCGTGGGCTCGGGGAGGCTGGCATCGATCAGCTTGTCGTCGACGACGACACCGACCGCGTCGAGCGCTGCGGCGTGGTGGTCCCGCAGAGCAGTCGCGAACGCTTCCGCGGACGACCCCGCGCGTTCGAGCGCAGCCCGTGCGGTGCCATCGGGCAGATCCAGCGCTGCCAGGACGAGGTGTTCCGCTGCAGGTTGGGCCAGGCCGTCGCGGTGGGCGATCGTCTCCGCGTTCTCCAACAGCTGCTTGATGGTGCCCATGTCGCCGAGGCGGCGGCGGAGCTTCTGAAGCACTGAACTCTCCTGTGGTGTGAGTGGGTGTCAGGCGCGCCGCTTGACGCGGCGAGCGAACTTCTTGTGCGCGGCTTGTCGACTGATGCCGAGCGCGGCGGCGACATCGGTCCAGGACCAGCCCTGCTCGACGGCGGCCTTGGCAGCGGCCATCTCGAGCCGGTCGGCCAGCCGGCGCAACGCGACCACAGCCGCGAGGGCTGCGGCCGGATCCGACGGCGGCGGCACGTCGATCGTCGAAGCAAGGATCTCTGCGCTCACACTGCCAACCTAGGTTGACCGTCGAGAGCTGTCAACCCAGGTTGGCGGAGCCAACCAAACTGCTGCGTTGATGGCGGGCGTTCGTGAGTTATACTGCTCGGTATGACTCATCGCGTCGGCGCCAAGGGCCAGGTCGTCATCCCCAAAGAGCTGCGCGACCAGCTCGGCATCGAACCAGGCGACGAGGTCAACTTCTGGCTCCACGACGACCACGTCGCCCTTCGCCCCGCCGACCACCGCCGACCTCTTCGCGGACGGTTCCCGGGCTCGGCGCTGACCCACGAGCTCGAGCGCGAACGGGCCGCTGACCGGGCCCGCGAAGCAGCCCCGTGACCGTCGTCCTCGACTCATGGGCGGTCCTCCGCTACCTGGAGAACGCCGGCCCTGCGGCCGAGGCCGTGAGTGATCTGCTCGGCCAGGAGAAGCCGCTGATGTCGTGGATCAACCTCGGTGAGGTCCACTACGTCCTACGACGACTCCACGGCGATGACGCCGCGACCGAGACTGTTCGAGATCTGCGCGACGTGATCGACGCTCGACTCCCGAACGAGTCGCTTGTCGTCGACGCCGCCCGCATCAAGGCCGACCACCCGATGGCCTACGCCGACGCGTTCGCGGCGGCCCTCGCCGTCGCCTTCGACGCCACCCTCTGGACGGGAGACCCCGAGCTCCTCGTCGACGGATCGTCGTGGCGCTGGCGGGACTTCCGGTCTTGAAGGCAGGGCACGATCAGTTCCAACGTCGCAGACATCGAGGCTGGCGAGCGGCCCGAGGCAGGTTGACGAACGGTACGCCTGGCCGGAACCTTCTCCGGGAACGAGACGATCAGGTGGCGATCGAGTGCCATCCTTGGTGAACCGGTAAGTGACGCGGCGAGCGGTCGGGCCCGAATGTGAACCGCAGCTCGAACAGGCCATCACCGAGGCTCCCTGACAGCGGCATGCGTGAAGACGGTCCAGGTTCGGCGAGTCCCAGGTTCGGCGAGTCGATCGATCATGATGACCGTCCGGTCCCACTCGTCTGCTTCGAGCGAATCCATCCAGTCGACGACCTCGTCGTGGAGCTCAACCACGCCGGCGACCTCGCCGGGCTCCTGGCCAAGGCCGAGCGCGAAACGAGGGCCCGGCTCTACCGGACCCTCGATCTCGTCCTGCAGCTCGATCCAGTCCAGGAGACCCTGGAGGCTCGGCTGCAGCCATGTGGTGGCGGGGGCCCGAGTTCCGCGTTAGCTGCAACGCTGCGGCTGGATCGTTGACCTGCGGGATGATCGGCCATCTGGTTCCGATGGCCGACGTCCCGCAGCTACGCCGGAGGACGCGTCACCGTGGGCTCACCAAAGACACATGTCATGGCCGCTGCGAGGTCGTTCCGAGTGCCGCGATCCGGTTTCTTCGTTCCATCGGGTGGCGTGACCGAGGCGTGGGCGTAGCCAATCGGGGTCTCGTCGTTTGGGGTGTGTTCGACACCAAGACCGAGGTTCCGAACATCGCCCGCGCGAACCGCATAGACGAGTTCCTCAGACTTCACTCCACCGATCGTCGCTACCGAGTCCCGCCCGTCCCCTCCGGCGAGGAGGACTCGGTCGATGAACGTCGACATCCCGTCGGGATCGAACTGGACCCCAGCAAGTGATGGCACGAAGCGGCCAAGATCGTCGTGCCACTCCAGGTAGCCCTCTCGGTCGAAGACTCGTCGGAGTAAGACATCTTCGTCGACAACTTCAACCACGGGTCGTTTGAGAACGTGCCATCTGTGCAAGCACAGTCGCCAACGCAGCACCCGTCTCGTCTGGGTCA
>JBQTHC010000137.1:0-9714 GCA_052390255.1 Microthrixaceae bacterium | reverse complement strand
TCACCGGCATCTACGACAAGGGCAAGGGCGCCGTCGTGGTCACCGAGTCCACGGCGACGCTCGTCGGCACGGGCGAGCCCTTGTTCTCGACGCGCATGTCGGCGTTCATCCGCGGGGAGGGCGGTTGGGGTGGGGACCGTGGTCCCTCGGGCACCCCGAACGCCGCGCCGGAGCGCGCCCCCGATCACGAGGTCACGGTGCAGACGCGCACCGACCAGGCGCTGCTCTACCGCCTGTCGGGTGACCGCAACCCGCTGCACAGCGACCCGGCGTTCGCGGCGATGGGCGGCTTCGATCGCCCCATCCTCCACGGTCTGTGCACCTACGGCTTCACCGGAAGGGCACTCCTCCACGAGCTGTGTGGGAGCGACCCGGCACGCTTCACCGGGATGGACGCCCGGTTCAGCTCACCGGTCATGCCGGGTGAGACGCTCACGGTGAAGGCCTGGGACGACGGTCCGGGCACCGCGATCTTCCAGACGTGTGGGCAGGACGGTCGTGTGGTGATCGACGCGGGCCGCGTGACCTTCAGCTGACCAACCCGCTCCTTCGCTGGCTCGCTGTGTCACGCGCCGGAGCGCTCTCCACGAGCAGGTCGGGCTGCTCCTCGAGGGGGCGAGGCCGGCCGAGGTGGAAGCCCTGGCCGAGCGCGGTTCCGAGGCCCGTGACCTTCTCGAGCTCGGCGGCGGTCTCGATCCCTTCTGCGATGACGGTGACGCCGAGCTCGGCGGCGAACCCGGTGATGGCCCGGGTCAGCGCCTGCCGTTGACGGTCGATGTGGATGTCTCGTACGAGACGCACGTCGAGCTTGATGAACTCGGGGGAGAGGCTGAGGATGTGCGCGAAGCTCGCGTAGCCGCCGCCCGCGTCATCGACCGCGATGCGTGCGCCGGCCTGCCGCCACGGTGCGAGCGCAGCGGTCAGCGCGGGGTAGTCCGTCACGGGCGCGTGCTCGGTCAGCTCGAGCACCACGCGGTCCAGGTCCATCCCGAGGAGGATCTCGCCGAGTCGCCCCGACAGTGCGGCGGCCGGCGAGATGTTCACCGTCACGTAGAGCTCGGGGCGCAGCTGAGTGAGCCCGCGGAGGGCGCAGGCGGCGGTGGCCAGCTCGAGCGCGATCCGCTGACCGGCCTGCTCGGCCTCGTTGAACCAGTCCTCCGGCGGTCGTAGGGGAGTGGCGGTGAATCGAGCGAGTGCCTCGACGCCCTCGACCGCTCCCGTCCGGAGGTCGACGATCGGTTGGTACGCGCTCTGGAAGCGCCCGTTCGAGATGACGTCGCGCAGCCGGTCGACGACGCGACGGTGGCGCAGCAGGTCCTGCTCCTCCGCGTGCAGCCGCGCGGTGAGCTCGTCGAGTGCGAGCCGACTCACGGCCGGCGCGAAGTAGGTCCCGCCGGTCATCGCGCTCCGGATGGCGTCGGCCAAGCGCTCGGGTGGGGCGCCCTTCGCCACGTATCCATCGATCCCGGCCCGCAACAGCGGGAGGACCTCGGGCGCGTCCACATCGGCGGAGAAGACCACGATCGACGTGTCAGGGCTGACCGAACCGATCAGGCGGGCGGCCTCGAGGCCTCCGCCAGGCATGCGCAGGTCGATCAGCGCCACGTCCGGGTGCATCCGATCGGCCAGCTCGACGATCCCGTCCGCGTCTCCTGCGGTGCCGGCCACGTCGAAGCCCTCGAGGTGCAGGACCATCCGCAGGTACTCGACGATGTGTGGCTCGTCGTCGGCGACGATGACGCTGATCGCTCGATTCGGTGGCCCCATGCGCACCCCTTCCGCGCCAGCATTACCACGGTTCGCGGCTCTATAACCGCGCATAGTGGTATTCTACGGGGCAGAGCGCCGATGTCCACCCAAATCGGCGTGATCACGCAGGATCAGAAGAGGGAGATCTGGGCGCGCTGGATGCCGCGCAGGTCGTCGTAGTCGACCTCCACGCACGCGATGCCGCGCTCGCTCGCGAGCGCGCGGGCCTGCGGCTTGATGACCTGCGCGACGAACATGCCTCGCACGGGCCGCAGCGCGGGGTCGCGCTCGAGGAACTCCAGGTACCGAGCGAGCTGCTCGACTCCGTCGATCCCTCCCTGACGCTTGATCTCCACCGCGACGGCGCGACCCTGCGCATCTCGACAGAGGAGATCCACCGGGCCGATCTCCGTGCGGTGCTCGCGACGCACCAGCACCAAGCCGGCTTCGAGACGGTCGCATGCCGCAGCGAGCAGCTCCTGCAAGTGAGCCTCCACCCCGTCCTTCTGGAGCCCCGGGTCCGAGCCGAGCTCGTGAGCGGTGTCCGAGATGATGGATTCGATGGTGATCGTCAGTCGTTCGCCCTTCGGGTTCGTGACGGTCCACTCGTCGGGCCTCTCGACGAGGTGGTTCGGCGCGTTCATCCAGTTGAGCGGCTTGTAGGCGCCCCCGTCCGCATGGATCGCGACACAGCCGTCCTGCTTCACCATGATCAGGCGCGTCGCCATCGGGAGGTGCGCGGACAGACGGCCTTCGTAGTCCACGGCGCAACGCGCCACGACGAGCCTCACTTGCGCAGCTTCTGCTTCTGGAGGCGCGTGCGGATGATCTCGCGTCGGGCCTGCAGATCCCGGTAGGTCACCGCGCCCTCGGTCCCTTGCTCGTAGCCGAAGCTCGCGCGCACCCCGGACAGGTCGAGCTCGTAGGCGCCTGGGTCGAGCCCGAGCTCGCCTGCGAGCCGCTCGCCGTGGGTCGTCGCGAAGTGCATCGAGATGTTGCCGATCTCTCCGATGATGTCGAGGTCGGGCGCAAGGGTCGCGATCGCGCCGTCGAGGAAGACCATGTTCTTGATGAAGAGCATGAGCTCCTTGGGAAGTCGCGCGCCGATCCCCATGAGCGCCTTGATCGTCTTCTGGATCTCGTTCACGAGCTCGTCCGCGTCCATGGTCGTGGGGTCCACCACCGGACGGTCGAGGCCGAGGTCGCGGATCACCGCATCGAGGTCGGTGTCGGGAGGTAGCGCGCCGAGGTCGCGCAGCGCGCCGAGCTGTCCGTGGATGTCGTTCGACGTCGCCGTCATGAGCAGGCGGAGGAACGCGAGCCGGCGTGGCTCCGAGAGTCGGCCGACGATGCCGAAGTCGAGCAGTGCCGTGCGACCGTCCGGGAGGACGAAGAGGTTCCCGCCGTGGAGGTCGCCGTGGAAGACGCCGTGGATCATGGCGCCCTCCATGAAGCCCACCATGCCGGTGCGGACGACCTTCTCGGTGTCGACGCCAGCCCCCTTCATGCCGGTCACGTCGTCGAACTTGAACCCGGAGAGGCGCTCCATCACGAGCACCCGAGGGGTCACGAGGGTGGGGTGCGGGCGAGGGATCACGTAGTCACGCTGGTCGAGCTCGGCGAACGAGCGCGCCACGTCGAGCATGTTCTGCGCCTCGATCCGGAAGTCGAGCTCCTCGGTGATGGTCTCGGCGAAGAGCTCCACGAGGGCCGGCGGGTTGGCGAGCGCGCTGATCGGGATGCGGCCGACTGCGAACGGGGCGAGCCACGCCATCACCCGCAGGTCCTTGTGGACGAGCGCGCCGACGGCCGGGCGCTGCACCTTGACGACGACCTCCTCACCAGTCCGCAGGACCGCGACGTGGACCTGCGCGATCGAGGCAGCGGCCAGCGGGGCGGGATGGAAGCGCGTGAACACCTCTTCCAACGGGCGGCCGAAGTCTTCCTCCACCACGCGCCGCACCACGCTGAAGGGCTCGGGAGGCACCTGATCGCGGCACTTCTTGAACTCGCCGACGAGCTCCTCGGGGAAGATCCCCTCGCCCGAGGAGATGATCTGTCCGAGCTTGATGTAGGTCGGCCCGAGACGCTCCGCGGCGCGACGCAGCCGGCGCGACACGTCAGCCCGCGATGCCGCGCCGCCGCGCCGGCGCGCGCCGGTGGCCCACCGAGCGAGCGCGAACCCGAGCAGTGCGGTGGTGCGCACCACGCGCGATCCCGGAGGGACCTTGCCGGGGCGGGTGAGGTGCGGGAGGTCGAGCGCGATCTGCCGACGCAGCCCCGGGACCGCGGCCCGCCAGGGCATCTGATCCGGGTCGACCAGCCACGGCGCGTCATCGCTGAAGCTGCCGATGGCGAGGTCCGCGGGGGGGTCAGCGGGACTGGCGCGCATGATGGTCCCGAGTCTCGCGCCCGACGAGCGGGCCGGCGAAGCGCGCCGTAGGGTCTGCGAACCGCGGCCTCCCGCGGGCGAGGTGACAAAGGGGAGCAGATGGATCGCTGGATCGTCGACAGTCGGCCGAGTCGCCGGTACCCGATCTACACGCGCGCCAACGTGGGGGAGGTCTTCCCCGATCCAGTGACGCCGTTGTCCGCGACGATCGGCATCACGATGAACGCCGAGCCCGGCTGGCGGGATGCCTTCGAACGCTTCGGCGTGATCGAGCTCGACGAGTACGACCCTGACAACAACGAGATCATCGGGGTGTTCGGCGGCTACTGCTTTCTCAACGTCACGCTCTCGCGCATCGTCGGCGTGCGCACACCGGGGCTCACGCCCGAGCTGATCGACGCGACGTTCTTCGGCACGCAGCCTGGCGTGCCGCCGTACCAGCCGCAGCCCACCGATGAGCGACCCGACCTCACCGAGCGCGTCGGAGGCACCCTCCAATGGATCCTGACCGTGCCGGATCGCGCGGACCTGCTCGCGGAGCAGAAGGCGATGGAGGCGCTGCGCGACGCGCGTCCCGACCTCGGGTCGCTGAGCGACCACGAGCTCGTCGCTCGGCTGCGCTCGCTGATGGGCGACCACTTCCGCCGCCTCTTCGGCGAGCACATCTTCACGACGTACTGCGCCACCGTGCCCACCGGGATCCTCCAGCAGGCGGCCGCGGCTGCGGGCGACCCCACGATGGCGATGCGGCTGATCGCCGGGGTCGGCGACGTGGAATCGGCGGAGCCTTCCATGCTGATGTGGGATCTGGGGCGGATCGCCGCAGGATCTGCGTCGCTCACCACCGCCTTCGAGTCCGGCATCAGCGGACTCGCGGACCGCATCGAGTCTCTCGCTGCCAGCGGCGATGCGGACGCGCAGCGCTTCTGCAAGTCGTTCGACGCGTTCCTCCGCGAGCACGGCTGCCGTGGGCCGAACGAGTGGGAGATGCGCTCGCCCTCCTGGGAGACCGACCCTGAGCTCGCGCTTGCCGCCATCGACCGGATGCGCGTCTCACCCGAGTCCGCTGCACCCCGTGGACTTCAGGCGGAGCGCGCGGCTGAGCGCACGTCGCTGGGCGTGACGCTCGTCGCGGCGATGGCGGATGACCCAGCGGCGCAGGCGCAGGTCCAGGCCGCGCTCCACGCCGCCACCGTCTTCCTCGCCGGGCGCGAGCGTTCGAAGACCAATGCGATCCGGCTCGTGCACGAGTGCCGGGTCACGATGCGCGAGCTCGGTCGACGGATGGTTGCACGCGGCATCTTCGAGCACGAGGGCGAGTACGCGATGCTGCGCGAGGACGAGCTCGACCAGTTCGTCGCCGATCCAGGTGCGATGAGCGACGAGCTCCGGCGCCGCGAAGCCGACTACGACCAGCTGCGGCTGCTCGACCCGCCGTTCGTGTTCGAAGGGGACCCGCCCCCCTTGGCCGCGTGGGTCGCGCGCGCGAGCCGCGGTGCAGAGGTCGCCGCTCCGGGCGAGGTGCTCGCCGGGCTTCCTGGCTGCCCGGGCAAGGCGCGCGGCGTTGCGCGCGTGATCGCCAGCAGCCACGACCCGGGCGCGCTCGCCCCCGGCGACGTGCTCGTGGCCGAGATCACGGATCCCTCGTGGACACCGCTCTTCGTCCCGTCTGCGGCGGTCGTGGTGAACGTCGGTGCGCCGCTGTCGCACGCGATCATCGTGAGCCGCGAGCTCGGCATCCCCTGCGTCGTCTCCGTCACAGACGGGACGCGGCGCATCCCGGACGGCGCGCTCGTGGAGGTCGACGGCGATCTCGGGACGGTGACGATCCTCGGCTGACCCGGCGGCTCAACGCAGGGCGTCGAGCACGGCATCCGCGAGGTCGGCGCGGCAGATCAGCAGGTCGGGTGACCACGGATCACGCTGGTTGTAGACGAGCGGCGAGCCATCGAGGCGGCTGACGTGCAGGCCTGCCGCCTGCGCGACCGCTGCGGGCGCGCAGTTGTCCCACTCGTACTGGCCACCGGAGTGCGCGTACACGTCGGCTTCGCCGAGCACGACGGCCATCGCCTTCGCGCCGGCGGATCCGAGGGGGAGGAGGGTGCCCCCGAGGGCTTCGCGGATCCGGTGCGCCTCGTGGGGAGGACGCGACCTCGAAACGACGAGTCGGGGTGGGCCCTCCCACGGCGCGGGCACCGTCGGTGGCGGTGCCGTGCCCAGTGTGATCCCCCGGGCGGGGAGCGCGACCGCGCCCGCCGCGGCGACGCCGTCGATCGCGAGCGCCACGTGCACCGCCCAGTCGGTGCGGCCCGGTTCGCTGAACTCGCGCGTGCCGTCGAGCGGGTCCACGATCCACACGCGCGCGCGCTCGAGGCGCGCGAGGTCGTCCCGACCCTCCTCGGACAGGACGGCGTCGTCCGGACGCTCTTGGCGCAAAAGGGTCATGAGGAGATCGTGGGCTTGGCGGTCGCCCTCGTCGCCCACGAAGGCGGGCCACTCACTGCGGCCCTCGAGGTGTGCGCGGACCTCCAGCAGGAGCCCTCCCGCCTGGGTGGCGACGTCGGACGCGAGGGCGTGGTCGGCTGCTGAGGCTCCGAGGGCGGTCACCTCGACTGCTTATCAGGAGGGGATGGATGGCCTGTGGCGCGGGTTACCCTGTGCGCTCCATGACCGTCCCGTACGAGCTCTCTCACCTGCGGGCCCTCGAGGCCGAGGCGATCCACATCATCCGGGAGGTCGCGGCCGAGTTCGAGCGCCCGGCGCTGCTGTTCTCGGGTGGCAAGGACTCGATGGTGATGCTCCACCTCGCGGTCAAGGCGTTCACGCCGGCCCGGGTCCCCTTCCCGGTGATGCACGTCGACACAGGTCACAACTTCGAGGAGATCATCGCCTTCCGAGACGACATCGTCGCCAAGCTCGGTGCTCGCCTCGTCGTGGCGAGCGTTCAGGACGACATCGACGCGGGCCGCACGACCGACGACGTCGGTCCGAGGGCCAGCCGCAACCGGCTCCAGACCACCACGCTGCTGCGCGGGATCGAAGAGCACCGCTTCGACGCCGTGTTCGGCGGCGCACGCCGCGACGAGGAGAAGGCGCGGGCGAAGGAGCGCGTGTTCTCGTTCCGCGACGAGTTCGGGCAATGGGACCCGAAGAACCAGCGGCCCGAGCTGTGGAGCCTCTACAACGGCCGTCACCGCCACGGCGAGCACATCCGAGTGTTCCCGTTGAGCAACTGGACCGAGCTCGACATCTGGCAGTACATCGCCGACGAGGGGATCGAGCTCCCGAGCATCTACTTCGCGCACACGCGCAAGGTCTTCCACCGCGACGGCATGTGGATGGCCGACTCGCCGCTCATCGAGCGGCTCCCGGGCGAGGAGGTCGAAGAGCGCACGGTCCGGTTCCGCACCGTGGGCGACGTCACCTGCACCGGATCCGTCGAGTCCGCCGCCGACACGCTCGAGCTCGTGATCGCCGAGGTCGCCGAGACGCGCCTCACCGAGCGAGGGGCAACCCGCGCCGACGACCGCATCAGCGAGGCTGGCATGGAAGACCGCACGCGCGAAGGATATTTCTGATGGAGATGCTCCGGCTTGCGACCGCGGGCTCGGTCGACGACGGCAAGTCCACGCTGATCGGCCGGCTGCTGTACGACTCCAAGGCCATCTTCGAGGACCAGCTCGAGGCGGTCGAGCGCACGTCGCGCGCACGGGGCGACGAGTACACGAACCTCGCGCTCCTCACCGACGGACTGCGCGCCGAGCGCGAGCAGGGCATCACGATCGATGTCGCCTACCGGTACTTCGCCACGCCCAAGCGGAAGTTCATCATCGCGGACACCCCTGGGCACACGCAGTACACGCGCAACATGGTCACCGGCGCGTCGACCGCGGACCTCGCACTCATCCTCGTCGACGCGCGCAAGGGGATCCTCGAGCAGTCACGGCGACACGCGTTCCTGTCGTCGCTCCTCGGCATCCCGCACCTCGTGCTGTGCGTCAACAAGATGGATCTCGTCGACTGGTCCGAAGAGCGCTTTGAGGAGATCAAGGCGGAGTTCCGCAGCTTCGCGATGAAGCTCGACGTTCGGGACCTCACCTTCGTGCCCGTATCGGCGCTGCACGGCGACAACGTGGTGGATCGCTCCACCAACATGCCGTGGTACGAGGGCACGTCGCTGCTGCACCACCTGGAGGAGGTGCACATCGCGTCGGATCGCAACCTGATCGACGCCCGCTTCCCGGTGCAGTACGTCATCCGCCCGCAGAACCAGACCGACCACGCCACCCACGACTACCGCGGCTACGCAGGTCAGATGGCCGGTGGGGTGCTGAAGCCGGGCGACGAGGTCGTGGTGCTGCCGTCAGGCCTCACGTCCACGATCGCCTCGATCGACACGGCTGACGGTCCGATCGACGAGGCCTACTCGCCGATGTCGGTGACGCTCCGACTGAGCGACGACATCGACGTGTCGCGCGGCGACATGATCACGCGGCGCCGCAACCAGCCGCAGATGGGTCAGGACATCGAGGCGATGGTGTGCTGGTTGTCGGACACCACCTGGCTGCGCCCGGGCGCCAAGCTCGCGATCAAGCACACCACGCGGTGGGCGCGCGCCGTCGTGAAGGAGCTCCAGTACCAGCTCGACATCAACACCCTGCACCGCTACGAGGACTCCGTCGGGCTCTCGCTCAACGAGATCGGCCGCGTCACGCTGCGCGTCACCCAGCCGCTGCTCTTCGACGAGTATCGCCGCAACCGCACGACGGGCAGCTTCATCCTCGTCGACGAGTCGTCGCACACGACCGTCGGCGCAGGCATGATCCTCGGTCCCACCGAGCTCTAGCGCATCAGCCGATGAGCGAGAACGTCACATGGCACCCCGGGCACGTGGCTCGCGCCGACCGCCCCTCGCTCGGCGCCACCGTGTGGCTCACCGGCTTGTCGGGATCCGGCAAGTCCACGGTCGCCGTCGCCTGTGAGCGGCTGCTCGTCGGTGTCGGGCGCCCCGCCTACGTGCTCGACGGCGACAACCTGCGCCTCGGCCTCAACGCGGACCTCGGGTTCTCCGCAGCCGATCGGGCGGAGAACGTACGGCGCGTGGGGCACGTGGCGCGCCTCCTCGCCGACGCCGGCGTGGTCACGCTGGTACCGCTCATCAGCCCGTACCGGGCCGACCGCGACGCCGTCCGCCGCTGCCACGCGGAGGCCGACATCCCGTTCCACGAGGTGTTCGTCGACACGCCGATCTCGCTCTGCGAGGCGCGTGACCCAAAGGGGCTGTACGCGAAGGCTCGCGCCGGCGAGATCACCGGGTTCACCGGCGTCGACGACCCCTACGAAGCGCCGCTCGACCCAGAGCTCGTCCTCACGCCGGACATCGGCGATGCGGCCGCGATGGCCGTGCAGGTGCTGTCGCTGCTCGGCTGAGCGGTCGCCCGATCCCCTAGTGGGGTGGCTCGCAACACAACGCCGCTAACCGGCGGCCCCCGCCGCCGCTGACGGTGTCCTCGGCCTCGCATTCGCTGGTGGAGTTCGTCGGCCTGCGTCCTTGTCATCGACGCCGGATGACT
>JBQTHC010000136.1:0-21708 GCA_052390255.1 Microthrixaceae bacterium | reverse complement strand
GCGAGCGCGGCCGCGAGCGGCGTGCTCGCCGCTCGGGTGGCACCAGCCGACGAAGCGCCGCCGCCGCTCCAGCGGACCACCGCCGCCGCGCCCGATGCGGCGGCGATGGGCGCGGCGGGCGCGGCGCTGCTCGACGGGCTCCGCGTCAACCTCCCTGTCCCACAGGCGCCCGGACCCGATCCCTACGCGCCCACACCTGAGGTGCGTCACGGCCAGCTCGAGATCCCGTCGATCGGGCTGTCGCAACCATTCTTCGAAGGAGTCACGCTGACCGCGATCAATCGCGGTCCGAGCCACTGGCCGGGTACCGCGATGCCGGGGCACCTGGGCAACGTCGTCATCGCCGGGCACCGCACCACGTACAGCCGACCGTTCTGGGACCTCGATCTCGTCAAGCCCGGCGACGAGCTCATCTTCACGTTGCTGAGCGGCGAGCGCTACGTGTACGCGCTCGATCGCGTCGAGATCGTCGACGCAGGCGCGGTGGAGATCGTCAACCAGCGATACGGCTACACGGCGACCCTGTTCGCCTGCCATCCGAAGGGCTCGGCTCGACAGCGCATCGTCGGGCACTTCACGCTCACGTCGGCCCCGGCCGGAGCGTCCCTCGGATGACGAAGGATCCGGAGCGGGTCAAGCGGCGCGCCGCGGCGGCCGCGAAGCTGGGCCTCACCGAAGACGAGCTTCGCCAGCGACGTGCCGCGGACGACGCGCTGCACCTCGAGCGAAAGGCGTCCGAGGCGGGCCTGTCCGTCGAGCGCTACCTGGCGCAGCGTCGCCGCGAGCGCAACAAGGCGAGGCGCGCCGCCAAGTAGGCGTACGCCACCGCAGCCGCGCGTCCCCGGAGCGGGTGCGCAGCGGCCATCATCTCCCGGTGCCCGTCCCGTCTCCTCGTCTGCGCACCGCTGCGATGAGCCTCGGCGCGGGCGTCGCACTGTGCCTGTCGCTTCCGCCGTTCGGCTTCTGGCCGCTCGCGTTCGCAGGGATCGTGATGGTCGATCGCCTGGTGGCGGGGCAGCCAGCGCGCGTGCGCTTTGCGCGGGGCTGGCTGGTCGCGATGGCGAGCTTCCTCCCGGGGCTCAGCTGGATGACCGCGCTCACGGCGCCGGGCTACCTCATCGCGTGCGTCGCGTACTCGGGGATGCTCGGCGCGGGGATCGCGGCCGCCCCGCCCGGGCGCGGGCGCTGGTTCGCGCTCGGCGGCACGTGGACCCTCGCGGAGCTCGTCCGGTGGACGTGGCCCTTCGGTGGCGTCCCGCTCGCCAACCTCGCGATCGGCGCGGTGTCGGGTCCGCTCGCGCCCGTGCTGCGCGTCGGGGGCGAGCTCCTCCTGCTGAGCGTCACCGTGGTCGTCGGCCAGGCGATCGCGGCCGCGACGCGTCGCGCGTGGCGTCCGGCCGCGCTGCTCGGCGCGATCGCGGCCGCCCTCGTCGCGGGCGCCTCGATCGCGCCGCAAGGTCGCGACGTCGGCACCGCGGAGATCGCGCTCGTCCAGGGCGGCGGCAAGCAGGGCACGCGCAAAACCACCACGGGAGTGGTCGACGTGTTCGAGCGGCACGTCGCCGCCACCGCGCTCGTGCAACCCCCGGTCGACCTCGTCGTGTGGCCCGAGGACGTGATCGACACCGAGGAGCCCTTCGTCGAGGACCCGTGGTCCGACGTCGTCGGCGGCCTCGCCCGTGGCCTCGACGCTCCCATGGTGGTGGGCACGGTGGAGGACGTCGGACCCGACCGCTTCCGCAACAGCGCGGTGCTCGTCGATCGCCGCGGCGAGGTGATCGAGCGCTACGACAAGGTGCATCGAGTCCCCTTCGGCGAGTACGTGCCGTTCCGGTCCCTGCTCAGCAAGGTCGCGGGCGACGCGCTGCCCGAGCGCGACGCCGTGGTGGGAACGACCCCAGCGCACCTCGACGTGCCTGGCGCGGTCGGTCGCGTGGCGGTGCCCGTGAGCTGGGAGATCTTCTTCCCCGACCGCACCCGGGAGGGCATCGGCGCTGGCGGTCGCCTCGTGCTCAACCCCACGAACGGCGCGTCCTTCGCGGGCACGATCGTGCAGACCCAGCAGGTTGCGTCATCGCGGATGCGCGCGATCGAGAACGGGCGCTGGGTCGCGCAGATCGCGCCGACCGGCTTCAGCGCGGTGATCGACGATCGCGGGCGTGTGATCGAACGCTCCGCGGTGAGCGAACAGCGCGTCATCCAGCGACCCGTCACGCTCCGGTCCGGTGAGACGATCTACACCCGCTTCGGGAACAGCGCTGCGCTCGGGCTCGCGCTGGGGCTGATCGCACTCGGCTGGGCCGACGAGCTGCGGGGTCGACGCCGAGCGCGCTCCTGCGCGCCGCGGGTGCGGGCTCAGGAGCGCGGGGCGATCAGGCGGCCGAGCTCGCGGTCTCGGTGGCCGAGGTCTCGATGGCCCGAGACGTGGCCGGACCCTGTTGCACCTCGACGCGCCGCGGCTTGGCCTGCTCGGCCACCGGGATGCTCACCGTGAGCACGCCGTTGTCGTAGGTGGCCGCGATCCGGTCTGCGTCGAGGCCCTCGCCGAGGAACAGCTGGCGGCTGAAGCTCCCCTGCGGGCGCTCGGCCACCACCACCTCGAGGTCGTCCCCACGGGTCCATTTCCGTTCGACGGCGATCGTCAGGACGTTCTGCTCGACCGTGAGCTCGATCGTGTCGGGATCGATGCCCGGAACGTCGAGGCGCACGGTGAAGCGGTCGCCCTCACGGAACGCATCCATCGGCATCACCGCCGGCCGGGTCCCCGGCCATGCGGGCTGGGTGAGCCGATCCAGCTCACGGAAGGGATCGAAACGCATCAGCATGGTCAACCACCTCCTGGGTGTGGGTCTTCTCGGACGCATCCATTGTAGATGGCAGGCAGGTTTCTTGACAACATAGCGCTCAACTTTGTGCGCTGAGCTCGATGGTCCGGGTGATCTGCATGGCCTCGAGGAAGGCTCGGTCGTGGGTGACCAGGACGACGGTGCCGTCGAAGCCGGCGAGCGCGTGCTCGAGCTGCTCGATCGCCTCGAGGTCGAGGTGGTTCGTCGGCTCGTCGAGCACGAGGCAGTTCACGCCTTGGGCCATCAGCTCCGCGAGGACCGCCCGCGTGCGCTCCCCCGGTGAGAGGTGTCCGCCCGCGCGGTCGACGTGGGTCGCGCCGAGGCCGAACTTGGCGAGGAGCGAGCGGGCCTCCGGCCGATCGAGGGCCGTGGCAGCCATGAACGAGCGCAAGAGCGACTCGTCGCCGCCGTAGCGGAGGCGACGCTGGTCGAGCAGCCCGACGCGCGTGCCCGGGCCGAGCCAGGTCGTCCCCTCGGCCAGCGCCACCCCGCCGAGGAGCGCGCGAAGCAGGGTGCTCTTGCCGGACCCGTTCGGGCCGAGGATCGCGAGGCGCTCCTGCCACCCGAGCTCCAGGTCGATCGGCCCGAGCCGGAACGACCCGAGCTCGACCACCGCGCCGACGAGTCGAGCGACGACGTCACCCGCGCGCGTCGCCGCCTTCAGCTCCAGCAGCAGCTGCCACGGCTCCCACGGCTTGTCCACCACGTCGAGCCGCTCGATTGCCTTCTCCGTGGCCTTCACCTTCGCAGCCATCTTCTCGGAGCGGTCCGCGCGGAAGCTCGCGACGAACTTGTCGTTGTCCGACTTCTTCGCCTTCGCCTGCTTCACTCCCGTGACCGCCCACTCGCGCTGGGTCTGCTGGCGAGACTGCAAGCGGTCGCGCTCGGCCGTGTAGCGCTCGTAGCCGACCTGCTGCTGCTGGCGACGCAGCTCGCGCGACGCCACGAAGTCGGTCCAGCCGCCAGCGTGCTCGACCGCGTCGTGGTCCGGAAGGCGCAGCTCCAGGATCCGCGTGACGACGTGGTCGAGGAACCTGCGGTCGTGCGAGACCGTGACGACCGCAGCCCGAGTGCTGGAGATGAAGCGCTCCAGCAGCGCGAGGCCGGCGAAGTCGAGGTCGTTCGTCGGCTCGTCGAGGAGCAGCACGTCCTGGCGTGACAGGAGGATCGCTGCGAGCGCGGCCCGCGCGGCCTGGCCGCCGGAGAGGTGCCCGACCTCCACGTCGAGGCGGTCCGCCGGGAGGGCCACCTCCGCGAGGACGGCGCCCATGCGCGCGTCGATGTCGTCGCCGCCCACCGCGAGGAACGTCTCGAGGGCCAGCGAGTACGCCTCGATCGACGCGGCGTCGCCGCTCATCGACGCGGTGGCGAGATCGAGGTCGTCGGCGGCCGCGCTCACACCGGTCCGGCGCGCGAGGTAGGCGCGCAGGGTCTCGCCCGAGCGCGCATCGGGCTCCTGTGGGAGCCAGCCCACGGTGGTGGCCGGCGAGCGGCGCACGGTGCCGCTGTCCGGAGCTTCCAATCCAGCTAGGACGCGCAGCAGCGTCGACTTCCCGATGCCGTTCGGTCCCACCACACCCAGACGAGCCCCGGGTGTGATCGACACGGAGACGCCGCCGAGCACCACCTGCGCGCCGTGGTGGCGGACGACGTCGCTGGCCGTGAGCACGGCGGTCGACGCTACCGGCGTCCCCCAACCGTCGTGTCACGAAAAGCGCGACGTCGCCACCGATCCCGTGACACCGCACAGTCGTCGCCCGAGTCGTGTCACGAGAAGCGCGACGTCGCCACCGAGAACGCGGGCTCAGTCGAGCGGGGCGGGGGCGATCCGCAACGCGAGCGCGGGCGCCTCCGCGGGCCGCGCGGGGAGCGTCACGCGGCAACCCGACCGAGTCGCGGTCCAAGCGAGCGGCGCATCGTGGCCCAGCACGTGCACGCTGGCGCCGTCGGGCGGCGTCACGTCGAGCTCGACGACATCCGAGGACGGTGTGCCCAGCACGATCGCGCAGCGCGCGTCACCCACGGTCGTGAAGCGCACGTCGTGGCCTTCGCCCGTCACGCCACTGGGGCGGGCGGCAGGCCGCGACCCATAGATGGCCTCGCCGTTCGTGCGCAGCCACCACCCGAGCGCGAGGAGGCGCTGAGCCTGTGCCCATGGGATCGCGCCATCGGCGTTCGGGCCGACGTTGAGCAGCAGGTTGCCGCCGTGCGCGACCACATCGATGAACATGCGCACGAGCTCGTCGGGCGCGAGGTACGTGTCCTCCGACTCCTGGCGGTTGAAGCCGAACGACGTCCCGATGCCACGGGTGCTCTCCCACTTGCGATTGGGGTCTCCCTTCGTGGAGTACTCGGGCGTGACGAAGTCGCAGTGCTTCGCGCCCGCGGTCTGGCCCATCCAGTCGAACCGGTTGTTCACGACACCCTCGGGCACGGCCGCGTAGTAGTCGGCGAAGAGCGCGTCGAGATCGGCGGCGGCCGGGTAGCCGATGTCGTTCCACAGCACGTCCGGTCGGTAGCGCTCGATGAGCTCGTGCCAGTGCGCATCGGCGTACGCGAGGTACTCCGCTGTCTGCGGGATCGCGGTGAACATCGAGCGGAAGTCCGTCATCGGCAGGCCACCGAAGGTCCAGTCGAGGCCGCCCGAGTAGTACGTGCCGAAGCGCATGTCGCGCGCTCGCACCGAGGCCGCGAGCTCGCCGACGAGATCGCGGTCCGACGCCCACCGATCCTTGTGCGGGTTGCGGGTCTCGCTCGGCCACAGGAGCACGCCATCGTGGTGCTTCGTGACGAGCACGACGTAGCGTGCCCCCGCCGCGCGGAACAGGTCGGCCCACGGTTCGGGCTGCCAGCCTGCGTGTCCGGCGAGGAACTGCGCGACGAAGTCGTCGTAGGGGCGGTTGCCGTGCACCTCGGCGTGATGGAGCGCGGCCGGGCTGCCGTCGATGGCGATCGAGTTCTGGTACCACTCGACGTAGGGCGAGCAGCGCATCGCCTCCTCCCAGCCGCCACCACCCGCGGCGAGGTCGAACGGCGAGTCCATGATCGGGGCGTACGCGGGCACCGCCGCCGCGGTCCAGTGCACGAAGATGCCGAGCTTCGCGTCGTCGAACCAGCCCGGAAGCGCTCGGGTGCCGGGTTCCATCGGATGTCCTCCCCAGTGCGTCGGTCGACGGCTCGACGACGGTACTCGCGCGCCCGGTTGGTTCAGACGTCGACGATGATCGTGACCGGTCCGTCGTTGACGAGCGACACCGCCATGTCGGTCCGGAAGCGACCCGTCGCAACCGTGGCACCGAGCACACGGAGCCCCTCGACGACCTGGTCGACGAGGGGCTCAGCCTGCTCGGGCCGCGCGGCCTCGAGCCACGACGGGCGCCGCCCGCGACTCGTGTCGCCGTAGAGGGTGAACTGGCTCACGACGAGCAGCGGCGCACTCGCCTCCCGGGCCGACACGTTCATCACCCCGGCGGCGTCGTCGAGGATCCGCAGGTTCCACAGCTTGTCGGCCATCTTCGCCGCGGTCGCTTCCGCGTCATCGTGGGTCACGCCCACGAGCACGCACAGACCGGGCCCGATGGCGCCGACGACGTCGGCGCCGACCGTGACCGTCGCCTGGGACACGCGCTGCACCACCGCTCGCATGAACGCCGAACCTATCGACGTGGCGCGCACCCGTCAGCGAGGTCCTGTTCGGCGCCTCACCGAAGCAGGTAGCAGATCTCTGTCTCGAGCTCGGCGGGATCCTCCAGCCAGTCGCCATAGATCTCCCAACGCGCTCCTGTGCGCTCGTGCCCATGGGCGGTACACCAGGCGATCACGTCGGCGTGGGCGTCGCCGAGGCCGCTGTACGCGCCGCGGTGCACGGTGGTGGCGACTCGACCCGATGGCAGCTCCGAGGGAATGACCCGCCCCGACGGTGTGAACGGCCCGTCGACCTGGATTCCGACCTCCACGTTGGGCACGTCGTCGCGGTAGAGCATCACGTTGTGGCCCGTCTGCGTCGCCCCGCCTGCGCGCACGAACGCGTAGACCTCGTCGAGCAGCGAGCCCCACAGGTGCGGGAACTGCTCCCAGGTCGTGGCCCGCGCGACCACGGCCGTCGCGCTCGCCGCCACCATCCGGACCTCGACGTCGTGGTTCATGCCCACCCCCCGGTTCGATCCGCAGTGTTGCGCGGCTCAGGCTGGCGGCAAAACCGAACGATCTGAGGGCGCGGCGTCAGTAGCGTCCCGTCACCGTGGGCGCCATCGACGTGAACGGGGTGAGCTGTCGGACACCCGCGGGGGTCGAGCTGCTGACCGACGTGAGCTTCGGCGTGCGCGACGGCGAGGTCGTGGCGCTCGTGGGCGCGAACGGTGTGGGGAAGACGACGCTGTTCCGGATCATCGCGGGCGACCAGGCCGCGGACGGCGGGAGCGCGCGCGTCGACGGTGCGCTGCGCGTCATGCGCCAGCTCGTCGGGTGGCGCGAGGAGGGCCGCACGGTGCGCGACATGCTGCTCGACCTCTCACCCGAGGCGTTGCGGCGCGCCGCGGACACGCTCGCGCGGGCCGAAGCGGACTCCGCGCGCGAACCGGGCGAGCGCTCCGGCATGGCGCTCGCACGCGCGCACGCCGCGTGGGGTGACGCCGGTGGGTGGGACGCGGAGGTGCTGTGGGACACGTGTTGCACGATCGCGGTGCGCCAGCCGTTCGCCGTCGCCGGCGATCGCCCGCTCGCCACGCTCTCGGGTGGCGAGCAGAAGCGGCTGGCGCTCGAGGTGCTGCTGCGCTCCGACGCGGACGTGCTGCTGCTCGACGAGCCCGACAACTACCTCGACGTGCCCGGCAAGGAGTGGCTCGAGGACGCGCTTCGGGCGTGCCCGAAGACGATCTTGCTCATCAGCCACGACCGTCAGCTGCTCGCGGCCGTGTCGCAGCGCGTCGTGACGCTGGAGGGCGGAACGGCGTGGGTGCACGGCGACTCGTTCGGTACCTGGCACGACGCGCGCGACGCACGCCTTGCTCGCCTCGACGAGGAGCACCGTCGCTGGCAGGAGGAGCGCAAGCGCCTACAGGCGTCGCTCACGGAGTACCGGCGGCGCGCGTCGATGGGAAGCGACGCGTTCGCATCACGGGTGCGGGCGACGAAGTCGAGGATCGATCGGTTCGAGGCCGCGCCGCCGCCGGAGCGCGTCGTCGACCACCAGGTGACGATGCGGCTCGGCGGCGATCGCACGGGCACTCGCGTGATCGTGTGCGAGGGCCTCGAGCTGCACGGCCTCACGAACCCGTTCGACACCGAGGTGGTGTACGGCGAGCGCGTCGCGGTGCTCGGCCCGAACGGCACCGGAAAGAGCCACTTCCTGCGTCTCCTCGCTGGCGAGGACGTGGGACACGACGGTTCGTGGCGCCTCGGCGCGCGGGTCGTCCCCGGCTACTTCTCGCAGACGCACGACCGCCCCGAGCTGCGCGGCGTCGAGGTGATGGACATCCTGCGGACCCGGGGCGTGGAGCGAGGCAAGGCGATGGCGGCGCTGCGCCGCTACGGCATCCACGCATGTGAGCGCCAGCCGTTCGAGACGCTGTCGGGCGGCCAGCAGGCGCGCCTGCAGATCCTGCTGCTCGAGCTCGCCGGCAGCACCCTGCTCCTGCTTGACGAGCCCACCGACAACCTCGACCTCGCGTCAGCCGAGGCGCTGGAGGACGCCCTGGCGAGCTACCTCGGCACGGTCGTCGCGGTCAGCCATGACCGCTGGTTCCTGCGCGGCTTCGATCGGTTTGTCGTGTTCGGCCGCGACGCGTCCGTGCGCGAGCACCTCGAGCCCGTCTTCGACTGACCGCCCACTCCGCCCGAGTCACGCCGCTCTAGGGTGTCGCGCATGGATCAGGTCGGGACGGTGGCGCAGCTGTGGCGGTACCCCGTGAAGTCGTTGCAGGGCGAGCAGGTGGAGTCCCTCGACCTCCGACCGGGAGGAGCGGCCGGCGACCGCACGCTCGCGATCGTCGACCCGGCGGCGCGCAAGGTCCTCTCGGGCAAGCGCTACGCGGCACTGCTGATGGCGTCGGCTCGCGTCGAGGGCGACGACATCGTCCTGACGCTGCCCGACGGCACCGAGCACCAGGCCAGCGATCCCGGCGTGCACGGAGCGCTCTCGGCCTGGCTCGACCTCGACGTGCGACTCGACGCGCCACCCGCCGACGAGGTGTTCCCGATGGAGATGCACACGGGCATGTCCGACGACACGACGCCGATCTTCGACTGGCCCGGGCCGCCTGGCACCTGGCTCGACCTCGCCGACGCCCACTGGCTCACCACATCGAGCCTGGGCGCAGCCGCCGGGCTGCACCCTGACGGCGTGTGGAACGTGCGCCGCTTCCGGCCCACCGCCCTCGTCGAGACGGACGCCGAGGGGTGGCCTGAGGACGCCTGGGCCACCGTCGAGCTCGGCGCGGTGGGCTCCGAGGTGCTGATGCCCACGCCCCGCTGCACGATGCCGTCGCGGGCACAGCCCGGCTTCGACGTGGACCGCGCGATCGGCACCACGATCCGCGACCGCCACGACAACAACCTGGGCATCTACGCCTCGATCACCCGATCCGGCACGGTTCGAGTCGGCGATCCGGTCCACGCCGGCTAGCGACCCGCTCCCGCCAGCCATCACCCACCCGGAGCGGGTTGGCTTGACCGATGGGTCAATCGCCCGAAAGGCTTGTCGGACCATGCCCGCTGACGCCCCCCTCCGCATCGCGCTCCTGACCTACCGGGGCAAGCCCCATGTGGGTGGCCAGGGCGTCTACACGCGCCACCTCGCAAAGGCCCTCGTGGAGCTCGGCCACCACGTCGAGGTGCTCGGCGGCCAGCCGTACCCGATCCTCGACGAGCGGGTGCCCCTCGTCGAGCTGCCCAGCCTCGACATCTACAACGACCACTTCCCGATGCGCATGCCGGGACTGTGGGAGCTCAAGCACTGGACCGACTTCCTCGAGGTCACGGCCTTCTCGGCGGGCACCTTCCCGGAGCCGCTCGCCTTCTCGATGCGCGCCTGGGACCACCTCCGCCACCGCAAGGACGACTTCGACATCGTCCAGGACAACCAGTGCCTCGGCTACGGGCTGCTGCTCATCGAGCGCCAGCTCGGCATCCCTGTCCTCGGCACCATCCACCACCCGATCACCGTCGACCGGCGACTGGAGATGGAGGCCGCCGAGAGCTGGTACAAGCGGCTCACCCTCCGGCGCTGGTACTCCTTCGTCGACATGCAGACGCAGGTGGCACGGCGCCTCCAGCGGATCATCACGGTGTCGGAGAACTCGTTCAAGGACATCGTGCACGACCACAAGGTCGACCCCGACCGCATGGCTGTGGTGCCTGTCGGTGTCGACGTCGAGCTGTTCCGACCGCTGCCCGAGGTGTCGGTCGTACCCGGGCGCCTGGTGACCACCGCGTCGGCCGACGTCGCGATGAAGGGACTGCGCTTCCTGCTCGAGGCCGTGGCCAAGCTGCGCACCGAGCGAGACGACGTGCACCTCGTGGTGATCGGCAAGCGCAAGCCGGGCGGGGCCAGCGACGAGACGATCAAGAAGCTCGGACTCGAAGCCCACGTGGAGTTCGTGACCGGCGTGTCCGAGGAGCGGATCATCGAGCTCTACTCCGAAGCGGAGATGGCCGTGGTGCCGTCGCTCTACGAGGGGTTCTCGCTGCCAGCGATCGAAGCGATGGCCTGCGGCACGCCGCTCGTGGGCACCACCGGCGGTGCGGTGCCCGAGGTGATCGGCAAGGACGGCGACACCGCGATGGTCGTGCCTCCCGGCGACAGTGAGGCGCTCGCCGCCAAGATCCGCTGGGGCCTCGAGCAGCCCGATCTGCGGACCACGATCGGCGTGCGCGGACGTCAGCGGATCATCGATCGCTGGTCGTGGCTGCACACCGCGGAGAAGACGGTGGAGCAGTACCGCATCCGCCTCGAGGCAGCAGGCCGATAGGGATGCTCACGGTCCGCTTCGACGAGCTGGGGGTCCGCCCGGGCGACCTGCTCCTCGACATGGGCTGTGGCGCGGGACGGCACGCGTTCGAATCGTTTCGCGTGGGCGCTCGCGTGGTGGCGTTCGACTACTCCGCCGCGGAGCTGAAGGACGTGGGCGGGCTCTTCGCTGCGATGCGGGAAGCCGGCGAGGCCGGTGCTGAGTCGGGGTCGATGGCGGTCACCACCAACGGCGACGCGCTCCGGCTGCCCTTCGCCGACGACACCTTCGACCGCATCATCGCGTCTGAGGTGCTCGAGCACGTCGCCGACGACGCGCTCGCGCTGCGCGAGGTGTTCCGGGTGCTGAAGCCGGGCGGCACGCTCGCCGCGACCGTGCCGTCGTGGCTTCCCGAGCAGATCTGCTGGGCGCTGTCGGATGAATACCACGCGCCCTTCGTCGAAGGCGGCCACGTCCGCATCTACACCGAGCCGCGGCTGCGCGGCCACATGCGCGCGGCGGGGCTGGAGCCGCGTGGCGCGCACCACGCACACGCGCTGCACTCGCCGTACGGGTGGCTCAAGTGCGCCGTGGGGCCGACCAACGACGTGCACCCGCGCGTGAAGGCGTACCTGCAGGTGCTGGTCTGGGACATCGCGCAGACCCAGCCGGTGGGCACGATCACTCGCTGGGCCGAGCGCCTGCTCAACCCGGTGCTCGGCAAGAGCCTCGTCGTGTACGCGAGGAAGCCCCGGGGGATCGGGTAGGCATGCCGATCGACGTCCCCGGCCTCGTCTCGGCCACCGACCTGCACGCCACCGTCGACGGCATCGCCGAGTGGCAGCTCCCCTCGGGGATGATCCCGTGGTTCCCTGGCGGGCACAGCGACCCGTGGAACCACGTCGAGGCCGCGATGGCACTCGACCTCGGCGGCCGGCGCGCGGAGGCCGATCGCGCCTACGAGTGGCTCGCCCACCTCCAGCGCCCCGACGGGTCGTGGCACCAGTACTACATCGCGGGCGCCGACGGCAGCACGCAGGTGGAGCAGGACAAGCTCGATGCGAACGTGTGCGCCTACGTGGCCGCGGGCGTGTGGCACCGCTGGCTGCTCACCGACGACAAGGGCTTCGTCGAGACCATGTGGCCCATCGTCGAGCGAGCGATCGACTTCGTGCTCGACCTGCAGACGCCGCGCGGCGAGATCCTCTGGGCCCGCCACGCCGACGGCACCCCGTGGAGCTTCGCGCTGCTCACCGGCTCGTCGTCGATCTGCCACAGCCTGCGCTGTGCGATCGGCATCGCGGAGCTGCTCGGCCACGAGCGACCCGACTGGGAGCTCTCCGCCGCGAGGCTCGCCCGCGTGATCCGCGACGTGCCCGAGGCGTTCGCGCCAAAGCACCGCTGGGCGATGGACTGGTACTACCCGGTGCTCGGCGGCGTGGTGCTCGGCGACGCGGGTCGGGACCGACTCGACGAGCGCCGCGACACCTTCGTGATGGACGGGCGCGGGGTGCGCTGCGTGTCGGACCGCCCATGGATCACGGTGGCCGAGACCTGTGAGTGCGCGCTGGCATACCTCGCGGTGGGCGACCGCCAGACGGCCGAGATGCTCTTCGGGTGGGCGCAGCAGTTCCGCCACGACGCCGACGGCCGCTACTGGACGGGCACCGTGTTCCCCGACGAGGCGCGCTTCCCCGGCGGCGAGCGGTCGACCTACACCGCCGCCTCGGTGGTCCTCGCCGCCGACGCGCTCGCGGGCAGCACGCCGGCGAGCGCGCTCTTCGTCGAGACCGCAGGCGTCCTCCCCCCGCTGATGCAGCTGTAGCGCATCAGGGGGCTCCGCCCCCTTGGCGCATCCCCCCGACTGGGGTGGCGGCCACGCCGCATCGGGGGCCCTACGCGCGGCGGAGGACTCGGAGGCTGCCGACGGCGCGCACCTCCGCGAAGCGGCCCGACTCCAGCGCGGGCCGGTAGATCTGGTCGTGGGGCGCCTGACCGCCCTCCCCGGGGTCCTCGAACACGTCGTGGATGCACAGCGTGCCGCCTGGCTGCAGATGGGGCGTCCAGCGCTCGTAGTCGACCCGCGCCGGCTCGTCGCCATGCCCCCCGTCGATGAAGAGGAACGCGAGCGGCGTCGCCCAGGCGGCGGCAACCGTGGGCGAGTCGCCGACCACCGCGATCACCGTGTCCTCCAGGCCCGCGTCGTGGATCGTCTTGCGGAAGAACGGGAGCGTGTCCATCTTCCCGACCGCGGGGTCGACGAGGTCTGGTTCGTGCCACTCCCAGCCGGGCTGGTTCTCCTCGGAGCCTCGGTGGTGGTCGACGGTGAAGAGCACGCGACCGAGCGAGCGCGCTGCCGCTCCGAGGTACACCGATGACTTGCCGCAGTACGTGCCCACCTCGAGGAGCGGGCCATCGACCTCGACACAGGCCGCCGCGTCGTAGAGCGCCTCGCCCTCCTCCGTCGGCATGAAGCCGCGCGCCGCCTCCGCGTGCCGACGAAGCGCGGCGTCCATCACCACGAGTCGTGGTGGATGATGCGATCGAGGTCGCGTCGCGGCCCCGCCTTGAAGTCGGTGCCGAGCGTGTGCGCGACCGGGATGAGGGCGCCCTGCATCACGTGCGCGGGCAGGCCGAGCAGCTCAGTCGCCTGTTGCTCGAAGATCAGGTGCAGCGTGGTGAAGCACGCGCCGAGCCCACGCGAGCGCGCGGCGAGCTGGAAGCTCCACGCGGCCGGCAGCAGCGATCCCCAGATCGCTGCCTGCATCGCGACCGGGGCGTTGTCGGTGCGGCCCTCGATGACGGGGATGACGTGCACCGGCACCTCGCCCATGTGGTCGGCGAGGTACTGGGCGGAGCTGATGACCCGCTTCGTCGCGGCCACGTAGTCGGGGTCGTCCGCGGGGAGGCGTGCGGTCACCGCGTCAGGGTCGCCGTACATCATGGCGAATCCCTGCGCGTACCAGTCGCCGAGCTGGCGGCGCTTGTCGGGGTCGGTCACCACCAGGAAGTGCCAGCCCTGGTTGTTGCCGCCCGTGGGCGCCTGGGTGGCGAGGTCGATGCACTCGCGGATCAGGTCGGGCTCGACGGGTCGCGTCAGGTCGAGGCGCTTGCGCACCGACCTCGTGGTTGAGAGGAGTTCGTCGGGGGTGAGGGACAGGATCGGCGGCATCCGGCGACGCTACCGCCGGTTCAGACCGCCGGGTGCTCCTGACTCAGGACTTCCGCGCGTTGCGAGTGGCCGAACATCACCTGGTCGAGGAAGAGGAACTTCGCGACCCAGAGCACGCCGAACCCCGTGAGGTTGGCGGCCATCACGAGCACCTGCGAGTCCGACGCGCTGTGCGCGAGGGCGACCAGGCCGGTCGACAGCAGGAGGCCGGCGAGGGTGAACACCCAGAACGGCAGAACCTCTCGCCGGATGCTGATCTTGCCGTCGGCGCTCCACACCCAGCGCTTGTTCAGGAAGAAGACCGGTACGGACGTGATGCTCACGGCTGCCACGTTGGAGCCGACCGGATCCCGATCGAGGATCCCGACGAACAGGACGAGCAGGACCTGGGTCATCGTGACGCCGATCACCGACACCATCGAGTACTTCACCGCGAGCGCGCCGCGCCCACCGGTGACGCGGTCGAGCACGGCAGCAGGGGTCATCCTCATTGCATCGGAGGATACGAGGCGGGCCTTGAGCGTCCCCAACTCATCCGGGCAGGGGTGGACTCAGTCGACGAGCGCGTTGGCCCGAGCGACCCGACCCAACCACCGCGCGCTCTCCTTCGGGGTGCGCACGAACGTGTGGCGGTCGCAGTCGACGAGACCGAACCTGGGCCCGTAGCCGTAGGCCCACTCGAAGTTGTCGAGCAGGCTCCAGTACGTGTAGCCGCGCACGTCGATGCCGTCGGCGAGGCAGGCGAGCACTCCCTCGAGCGCGGTGCGCACGTAGGCGACGCGCTGGGCGTCGTCGTCGGTGCCGATGCCGTTCTCGGTGACGATGATCGGAACCTCGCCCTTCGTGTACTCCCACGCCCGCCGGATCGTGCCTTCCAGCGACTCGGGGTAGTACTCGTAGCCCATGATGAGCGTGGGCACCCCGTCCTCGGGTCCCAAGACGCCGTCGGGACCGACCCGGGTGCGCGAGAAGGTCTGCACGCCGACGAAGTCGTCGCCAGTGGTGGCGTCGAAGAACACGTCTTCCATCGCCTCGCGGATGTGCGCGAGGCGTGACTCCCCGCCCTCGACGGCCTGGTAGTCGCTCATGGCCAGCGTGATCCCCACCGGCACCCCAGGCGCGTTGGCACGGATCGCCTCCACCCCCGCACGGTGCGAGCGCACCATCACCTCGTTGACCTTGCGACGAGCGTCGCGATCTTGCTTGCCCGGAGGGAACGCTCCCCACAGGTAGCCGATCGTGGAGACCATGCTCGGCTCGTTGATCGTGCAGGCGCGGCGCATGAGACCAGACAGGCGGGTGGCCGCCCGCTCGCAGTATGCGGCGAACCGGTCGGGCATGGCGTCGCTCTCCCAGCCACCCTTGTCGGTGAGCCACGTGGGCGTCGTGAAGTGGTGGAACGTGACCACCGGGTCGATGCCGGCCTCGAGCAGGGCTTCACAGAGGTGCGCGTAGTGGTCGAGCGCGACCATCGAGAACTCGCCGTCGGCGGGCTCGATGCGGCTCCACTCCAGCGAGAAGCGGTAGTCGGTGAAGCCGAGCTCGCGCAGCAGCGCCACGTCCTCGGGCCAGCGATGCCAGCTGTCGCAGGCGTCGCCACTCGACTCCTTGCAGCCCGAGCTCGGGTTGTGCTCCCACGCCCACCAGTCGTTGTTCGTGTTCCCGCCCTCGATCTGGTGAGCGGCGGTGGCGGTGCCCCACCGGAAGCCGTCGGGGAACTGCTGCTGCGTCGATGACATGGGGCGGGACCGTATCCGACCGCGGGTCGGCCATGATGGGCGCCATGTCGCAGGACGCCGTGGATGCGCTCGTCGCGCTGCTCGACCTCGAGCCGATCGAGGTGAACATCTTCCGAGGGCTCTCCCCGGACGAGGACCGCCAGCGCGTGTTCGGCGGGCAGGTGGCCGGTCAGGCGCTCGTCGCCGCGGCGCGGACCGTGGAACCAGGACGATCGGTCCACTCGCTCCACGCGTACTTCCTGCGCCCGGGCGACCCGACCGTGCCCATCCTCTCCGAGGTCGACCGCATCCGGGACGGCCGCTCGTTCACCACTCGCCGCGTCGTGGCGATCCAGCACGGCCGGGCGATCTTCCACCTGCAGTCGAGATTCCAGGTGCATGATGAGGGCTTGGAGCACCAGGACCCGATGCCGAGCGCGACCCCACCGGACCAGCTCCCTGACTTCAAGGAGCGCATGGCCCCGTACGCCGAGCGCATGGGTGACTGGTACCACCGCCCGCGCCCGATCGACGTCCGTCACGTCGACTGGACGCCCCCGGATCGCGCCGAGCCGCTCCCGCCGCACCAGAAGGTGTGGCTGCGCGCCGACGGTCGGCTGCCGGAGGACCCGGTGATGCACACGTGCGTGCTCACCTACGCGAGCGACATGACCTTGCTCGACACGGCGCTGCTTCCCCACAGCGGGGCCTGGCAGAACCCGAGCCTGTTCATGGCGAGCATCGACCACACGATGTGGTTCCACCGTCCCTTCCGCGCCGACGAGTGGATGCTCTACAGCCAGGACACACCGTCGGCCTCGGCGGGGCGGGGCCTCGGCCGAGGCGGCATCTTCACCGCGGCTGGCGACCTCGCCGTCACCGTCGTGCAGGAAGGTCTGATCCGGGTGAACCGCGCGTGAGGAGCGCGCGGCCCGGGTGGGTGACCGCGGCTGCTTCGGTCGCTCTGCTGGCGGCGTGCAGCAGCTCGGGTCCGAGCGCCACGACCACCACGACCACCACCGCCACGACCGCCCCCCGCGATGCGACCAGCACCACCACCCTGCCCGAGGTCGTGCCGCTCGAGTCGATCCGGCTCGCCGCGACCGAGGTGGCTCAGGACCTCGACCGGCCCACCGCGCTCGCAGCGCGCCCGAGCACGCGCGACCTCTACGTGGCCGAGCGCGCTGGCCGCGTGCGGCTGATCAAGGTGACCGAGTCCACCGACGGCAAGGGCTCGCTGAAGTACGAGCTCCAGCGGACCCCCGTGCTCGACATCTCGAAGGACGTGCTCGCGGGCGGTGAGCGCGGGCTGCTGGGTCTCGCGTTCTCGAGCGATGGCCGCAGGCTCTACGTGAACTTCACGAGCGAGCCCGACGGCCGCACGGAGGTGGTGGAGTACGAGGTCGGCGACAAGCCAGAGCCCGACGCGCGCTCGGCGCGGCCGCTGCTCAGCGTCGACCAGCCTGCCGCCAACCACAACGGCGGCGATCTCGTCGTCGGCCCCGACGGCTACCTCTACATCGCCCTCGGCGACGGCGGCGGACAGGGCGACCCGAAGGGCCGCGCGCAGGACCGGAAGGACCTCCTCGGCAAGATCCTCCGCATCGATCCTGCTGCGGGCGTCGAGGGTGACAGCGAGCCGTACGGCATCCCCGCCGGCAACCCGTTCCGGGATGGTGCGAATGGCGCGCCGGAGGTCTGGGCCTACGGACTGCGGAACCCATGGCGCTTCTCGTTCGACGAGCTCACCGGCGATCTGTGGATCGGCGATGTCGGACAGAACGCCTGGGAAGAGGTCGACTGGCTCCCTGCGACTGGCGGGTTCGACGCGGGTCGGGGCGCGAACCTCGGCTGGGATCAGATGGAGGGAACGCACTCCTTCGAGGGCGACAACCCCACCGGCGCGTTCCTGCCCGTCTTGGAGTACCCCCATGACGGGCGCTGCTCGGTCATCGGCGGCTACGTGTACCGCGGGGAGGCGATCGACGGGCTCCAGGGTGCGTACCTCTACGCGGACTACTGCCAGAGCGGCGTCCGTGGGCTCAGGCTGACCGGCGGCAAGGTGACCGACCAGGCCGCGTGGCCCCTCGAGGGCACGCCGATCGTGTCGTTCGGGCAGGACAACGAGGGCGAGCTCTTCGTGCTGATCGACTCAGGCAGCGTCGTGAAGCTCACGCCCCCGGAGCGCTCGGCGGAGCGGTGACGACGCGGTGACGTGGCCGGCGCGATCGAGCGGGACCCTGGCAGCCGTCGCGCTGTGCCTCGCCGCCGGATGTGCCGGGGCGGCGGACGACCCGCCGCGAGGTCTCGATCGAGGCACCACGACCTCGACGACCCCGACCACGACCACCACCGTCGCCCCCACCACCACCGCGCCGCCGACCGATCCGACGGCGCTCCGTCCGCCTGTGCCTGCTTCCGACCCTGTGGCGCTCGCCCGCCAGATCGCCGACGCCGAGACGACGCTCCGGGCCGGGACCGCCGGGTCGCTCGAGCTCGCGACCGCATCGCTGGCGCAACAGGTGGCGTACCGGCAGCTCGGCGCGCACCCCGAGTGGGATGCCGCGGTCGCCCGAGCACTGCCGCCCCCGCTGCGCGACGTTGCGGCGCGGCACGCAGCCGCCCGCCGGGAGTTCCGCGCGATGCATGCCACGCTCGCCACCTCGATGCCCGCGTGGCGCATCGTGCCGCCGCCCCCGGAGGCGACCCTGCTCGCCGCGTACAAGGAAGCGGAGCGCACCTTCGACATCCCCTGGCAGTACCTCGCGGCGGTGAACCTCGTGGAGACCGGACTCGGCCGCATCGAGGGCACGTCGACCGCTGGCGCGCAGGGTCCGATGCAGTTCCTTCCGGCCACGTGGGATGCCTACGGGGGTGGCGGTGACGTTCACGACCCGCACGACGCCATCCTCGGTGCGGCGCGCTACCTCGCCGCCAACGGCGGTGCGACCGACCTCGACCACGCGCTCTTCCGGTACAACCACAGCGAGCGCTACGTGCGCGGCGTGCACCTCTACGCAGCGCTGATCGCGGAGCACCCGCGCGCCTTCGCCGCGTTCTACGGGTGGGGCATCTGGTATGCCACAGACCACGGCGACCTCTACCTCCCGGTGGGCTACGACGAGCCCGCTCGCCTGCCGGTGGCCGAGTACCTCGCGCGCGGGTGAGCCCGCTCCACGCACCCTTCTCGCCGCTCCGTCCCGCCTACGCTCGGCGCCCGTGAACGAACCCCGCTCCTACCGTCAGCCCCGCTACCAGCCCCCGCCGGGCTCCACCGAGCTGATCCTCGTGCGTCACGGTGAGTCACAGCCCGCGATCGACGGCGAGCCCTTCGACCTCGTCGACGGCCATGGCGACCCGTCCCTGTCGCCCGAGGGACGCGAGCAGGCAGCCAAGGTGTGCGCCCGCCTCGCCACCGAGCGGGTCGACGCGATCTACGTCACGAACCTTCGCCGCACGAGCGAGACCGCGGCGGCGCTCGCCGCGCTCCTCGACCTCACGCCGATCGTGGAGCGCGACCTGCGCGAGGTGTTCCTCGGCGAGTGGGAGGGCGGCCAGTTCCGCAAGCGGGTTGCTGAGCGCGACCCGATCGCCGTGCAGATGATCGAGCAGGAGCGTTGGGATGTGATCCCCGGCGCGGAGCCTGCAGACGTGTTCGCCGCCCGGGTCCGCGCCGCGGTGGAGCGCATCGCAGCGACGCACACCGACCAGCGCGTCGCGGTGTTCGCACATGGTGGGGTGATCGGCGAGATCCTCGCCCAGGCCGCACGCTCGCGTGCGTGGGCGTTCGGCGCGGCCGACAACGCGTCGATCTCGCACCTCGTGGTGACCCCGCACGGATGGAACGTGCGGCGCTTCAACGACACGTCGCACCTCGAGTCAACCCTGACCGCGGCGGCCGAACCGCTCACCTGAGGAGATCCTGCGGTCAGCCGGCGACCGCGCGGAACAGGTCCACCACGTTCCCGCCGAGCACCTGATCGACCTCACCGGCGCTCATCCCACGAGCGGCCAGCAGCGCGGCGACGTCGGCGAACTGGTCGTGCTGAGTCAGCACCGGTCGGAAGTTGGCGTCGAGATCGGTCCCGATCGCGACATGGCGGACCCCGATGACCTCGACGAGGCGGAGGATCTCCTCGACGAAGTCGTCGAGCGTTGCGCTCGTCACCCCGGAGGGCCACGCGCCCACGAGGCCGCCCGCCGCCGCGACGACCTGCGCGTGGTGATCGCTGAGCAGGCGGGGGTGGGGGCGATCGCGGTGATCGAGATGGCTGTGCGAGATCATCACCGGCGCCGACGAGGCCTCCAGGACGTCACGCGTGGTGTCGTAGGTGGCGTGCGCGCAGTCGATCACCACCCCGAGGCGGTTGCACTCGTCGACGACGCCCTTGCCGAACGAGGTGAGTCCGCCGTGGACGGGGGGTTCGGTCTGGATGTCACCGATCTCGTTCACCCGGTAGTGGACGAGCGTGAGCGAGGACATGCCGGCTGCGTGCGCCGCGGCCAGTCGATCGACGTGTCCTTCGAGGAAGTCGCCACCCTCACACGTGACCAGGACCGCGGTGGTCCCGTTCGCGTGCGCGGCTTCGAGATCGCCAGCGGTCCAGGCGATCGTGGCGCCTTCGGCCTGTGCCATCGCGCGCACGCCCGCGAGCTGGCGCTCGTGGTCGGCCAGCGCTTCACCGGGTCGGAACGCTCGACCCGCCCGCAGGCCGCCGTCCGCGCTCGGCGCGAGCACCGCGAGGTCGGCCACGGTCGCGAAGCTCACGGCCGTGAGTCCGGCGGCACGCGCCGAGCGGAGTGCGCGCGCGGAGGCGTCGCCACCGAGGAGGGTGGGCAAGGGGTGGTCGGGCTCGAGCCCGGCGAGGAAGCAGCGACCTGGGTGCGCGTGCACGTCGATCCAGGGTCCGTGTCCGGCCGCCACGGTCCGACCCTACGAGACACGCGACCACGGCAACGCCCGAACCCTCGGGTGCGTGCGGGTGCGGGGTACCGTCACCTCGATGGGAGCCACGAGCCGTCTCGCCGAGCTCGGGATCGAGCTCCCACCCGCAATGCCGCCCGCAGGCAGCTACGTCCCCTGCGTGGTGGTCGGGTCCACGGTGCACGTCGGGGGGCACGGCCCGGTCAACGGCAGCGAGGTGGTGCGTGGCAAGGTCGGTACCGACCTCGACCTGGCGGCCGCACGGGAGGCCGCACGCATGACCGGGCTGTCGATCCTCGCGACGCTGCAACAGCACCTCGGCGATCTCGACCGGATCGACCGCATCATCAAGGTGTTCGGGATGGTCAACGCGGCGCCGGGCTTCGACCAGATGCCCGCCGTCGTCGACGGATGCTCCGATCTGCTGATCGACGTGTTCGGCGAGGCAGGCAGGCACACGCGCAGTGCCGTGGGCCTCGCTGAGCTGCCCTTCGGCATCGCCGTGGAGATCGAGCTCACCGCACTGCTGCGCGACTGACCATCGAGCCAACCCGGGGTGGGTCCCGGCTATCGACGGCGAAGGTGCGCGGGCGTGCGGCGCTTGGGGGCCGGGGGGAGGTCGTCGGGAAGGCCCTCGACGACGCCCCGCAGCGTGCCGAGGCTGGCGAGGAGCGATCGCACCCCCGCGTCACCGAGCGGACTCATGACCGTGGCGCACAGCTGCGCCACCTCAGGGAGGACGCGGTCGAGGAGGTCCTGCGCATCCGGCGTGATGTCGACCATCACCCGACGGCGGTCCTCAGGGTCGCTCGCGCGCGTGATCCAGCCCTTGCGCTCCAGCGTGTCGAGCACGCTCGTGGTGGTCCCGCTCGTGATGTGCATGCGGGCGGCGACCTCGCCCGCAGGGAGCGGTCCGCCCGCGCCTTCGATCACGGCGAGCGCGTTGAGGGCGGCGTGCGAGAGCCCGTGACGGCGGGTCACCGCACCGATCGCACCCTCGAGCATCGCCCCGACGACCTCGAGCTCGCGCATCGCGGAGCTGGCGAGCAAGGACCCACCGGGGAACTCGCGCTCGAAGGCGGCGGCCGCATCGGCCGCCGCC
>JBQTHC010000135.1:0-22956 GCA_052390255.1 Microthrixaceae bacterium | reverse complement strand
CCCGCGTCGGCGCCGACGCGCTGGAGCTCCATGTTGAGCACCGCGTACGACGCGTTGTTGAAGATCACCGTGACCACGTCGAGGCGCTCGCGGGCCATCGTCCACCACGCCTGGAGCGTGTACATGGCCGACCCGTCCGCCTGCAGCGCGAGCACGCGCCGCCCAGGTGCTGCGACCGCCGCCCCGACGGCCACGGGAAGTCCCTGGCCGATGGCGCCGCCGGTGAGGCAGAGCCAGTCGTGCGCGGGAGCTCCGGCGGTGTGGCCCGCCGCGAACAGGCCGCTCGTGTTGCCCTCGTCGGACACGATCGCGCCCTCGGGGAGCAGCGCGCCGATCGCTTGGCACACGGCATCGGCGGTGAGCGGACCCGTCGGCAGCGCGGGGCGCGTGGGCGGTTGGATCGTGGCCGCGTCGGCCGGCGCGCCGACCGCCTCGGCCAGCGCGGCGAGTGCTGCGGCCGGGTCGCCGTCGGGCCCGGCGAGCACGTGGACCGTGCATCCCTCGGGCACGAGGTCGCTGGCCTTGCCGGGGTACGCGAAGAACGACACCGGCGACTTGGCGTCGACGAGGATGAGGTGCTCGAGCCCGTCGAGCTGCATGGCTGCGAACTCGGCGAGGTAGGCGAGCCGCTCCACGGGAGGTCGTCCAGCGCCGCGCTCGAGCCGCGCGGGGAACGTCTCGGCGAGGAGCTTCGCACCAGTGGTGTTGGCGATGCGGCTCGCGTCGACGAGCGCATCGGCTCGGCAGGCGCGGCCGCCCACGAAGATCGCGGCAGGTGCTCCGGTGCGCAGGATCGCGGCGAGCTCGTCGATGTGATGGCGGTCGGCGGTGACGGCGTCGGCCGGCATCGCGGGCGGCGCCGGCTTCGCGTCGTCGGACCAGCTCACGTCGGCAGGCAGGATCAGCGTGGCGACCTGTCCGGGCGGACCGATGGCGGCGACGACGGCCTCGGCAGCGTCGGTTGCGAGCTCGCCCACGTCGTCGGAGAAGCAGATCCAGTGCGAGACGTTGCGCGCGACGGTCTCGATGTCGGACTCGAGCTGCGCGTCGTACTGCTTGTGGTAGGTCGCGTGGTCGCCGACGATGTTGACGACCGGTGAGTGGGCTCGCCGCGCGTTGTGCAGGTTGGCGAGACCGTTGCCGAGACCGGGACCGAGGTGGAGCAGCGTGGCCGCGGGTCGATCGGCGATGCGGGCATAGCCGTCGGCGGCGCCCGTTGCGACACCCTCGAACAGCGCCAGCACGCCTCGCATCTCCGAGAGGTCGTCGAGCGCCGCGACGAAGTGCATCTCGGAGGTGCCAGGGTTCATGAAGCACACGTCGACAGCGCTGTCGACGAGCGTGCGTATCAGAGCGTGGGCGCCGTTCACGTGATTCCTCCGGTCGGTGTCATCAGTCGAAGATCGCGCCCGGGTTCAGCACGCCCGCAGGATCGAACGCCGTCTTGATGCGGCGCATCAGATCGAGCTTGCCGGGGTCTTCCATCGCGGCGAGGTAGCGCTTCTTCTCGGTGCCGATGCCGTGCTCGCCGGAGATCGCGCCCCCGAGGTCGAGACCGGCGCGCAGGATCCGCTCGACCACGTCGTGGCGCACCTGCGGATCCGGCTGGAACACGGAGAGGTGGACGTTGCCGTCGCCGGCGTGCCCGCAGCCGATCACGAGCGACGATGTCGCGGATGCGGCCGATTGCACCGCGGTGAGGTACTGCGGGATGGCCGCCCGCGGCACGACGAGATCGATGATGTCGTCGGCTCCCGCCGCCTTCGCGGTCCAGAAGGCGCGCTCGCGGGCCTCGATCAAGGAGGCTCCCGCCGCCGTGGGGAGGAGGTAGAGGTCGAGGGCGCCGAGGTCGGTGACGAGCTCGGCGAGCTCGGCGGTGTCCTCCTCGACGCGGTCGTCGCTGCGGTTCTCGAGCACCACGACGAGGTACGCGAGCGCCGCGTCCTTCACGTCCGGGGGCACGCCGAGCTCGAGTCCAGCGCTCGACGTGATCGCCGACATGGTGATGAAGTCGATGTACTCGAGGATCGTGGGCATGATCCCGGAACCGACGATGCGCGGCACCGCGGCAGCCACGTCGTCGAGCGTGGAGAACGGCACGAGGATCGTGGCGCCGTGAGTGAGCCTGGGGTGCAGACGCAGGGTCGCCTCGGTCGCGAGCGCGAGCGTCCCCTCCGAGCCGATGATCAGCTGCGTGAGGTCGTAGCCGGACGTGGCCTTCACGAACTTGCCGCCCGTGCGCAGCACCTCCCCGGTGCCGAGCACGGCGGTGAGCCCGAGCACCTGGTGGCGGGTGACGCCGTAGCGCACCGCGCGCATCCCCCCTGCGTTCGTTGCGACGTTGCCGCCGAGGCTCGCGGAGCTCTCACCGGGGAACACCGGATAGACGAGGCCGACGGGCTTCAGCGCCTCGTCGAGGTCGTGCAGGGTGACGCCCGGCTGCACCACTGCCACGTGGTTCGCGGTGTCGATCTCGAGGATGTCGGCCATCCGCTCGAAGGAGATGAGGATGCCGTCGGCGCGGGGGATGCACGCGCCCGAGAGGCCCGTGCCCGACCCTCTCGCGGTGACCGGCACGCCGTGCGCGGATGCCCATCGCAGCACGTCGGCGACCTCGTCGGTGCTCGCGGGGCGCACGACCGCGAGCGGGCGCTGCGCGGCGGCCGTGAGCGCTTCGTCGTGCGTGTAGTCGTCGCTGATCGCGTCGCCGGTCAGGACCTGGCCCTCGCCGAGGAGCCCCGCGAGCGCTACCCCTGGATCACTGCTCACGTCGACCATCGCGTCCCCCGGGTCGTCATCGCCCCGGACCGTACTCCGAAGTGTTCTCGGGCGGTTCTTCCGTCGCCGAGACGGGCGAACCGCCCGAGAACGCCATCGGGGGTTCAGGCGGTGGGGTCGAGCAGCACCTTGAGGACGCCGTCCTCCCGGGCGTCGAAGACGCGGTACGCCTCCGCGGCCTCGGAGAGGCCCATGCGATGCGTGAACACCTCTTCGGGGTGGAGGCGGCCGCTCGCGATGAGCGGCACGAGGGCCGACCAGGTGGTGGGGATCGACGCCAGCGTGACGCGGAACGTGAGGCGCTTCATGAGCGCGACGGGGACCGGGAAGGGGAACGCGAAGTTGAGGTTCACGCCGATCACCGACACGGTCGCGCCCGGTGCCGCACAGAGGATCGCGTCGTTGATGCTCTGATCCGCACCGACGGCCTCGATCACCGCACTCGCGCCGCGCCCTCCCGTGGCGTCGTAGATCTTCGCGACGGCATCGCCGTCACGCGCGTCGATGGGCTCTGCGCCCAGCGCAGCCGCGCGCGCCAGGCGGTCGGGAACGAGGTCGACCGCCAGGATGCGCGAGGGCCCGTAGAGCTGCGCGCACTGGAGGGCGAACACGCCGACGGGACCGAGTCCGAAGACGACGACGACATCGCCAGGCGTGATGTCGGCGCGCTGCGCGCCGAGGTAGCCCGTGGGCAGGATGTCGGTGAGCAGCACTGCCTGCTCGTCGCTGATCGCCTCGGGGATCTTGAGCACCGACGTGTCAGCAGCGGGCACCCCCACGGCTTCGGCCTGGCCGCCGGGCAGCTCGAGGGAGGTCCCGAAGACGCGGGTGCCTGCGTTGAGGCAGACCACCACGTCGCCGGCCCGGCAGGCGGCGCAGACCCCGCAGCCGATCACCCCCGACACGAGCACGCGGTCGCCGGGCCGCACGGTGTGGACGTCGGTGCCGATCGCCTCCACGGTGCCGACGAACTCGTGACCGAGATGCGCGCCCGGCACCGTCATCGGGCCGTGGTACAGGTGCAGGTCGGAGCCGCAGATCGCGGTGCGATCGACCCGGAGCAGCAGTCCGTCGGCCCCCGGCACTCCTGCATCGGGGACCTCGTCGACGACGATGTCCCGTTCGCCTCGCAGCACTACGGCACGCATGAGCGGCGACCCTATCGGTCGCCCGCGCGCGCGGTGGCGAGAGCGAGAGTGCTAGCTCGCGAGCGCGATGTCCGAGGCGCGGATGACGCGGTGTCGGCCGGCCGCGTTGACGCACCAGTAGGTGTCGCAGCCGTAGTCGAGGAAGTCGTCGGAGAGGTGCCCGGTGACCACGGCGTGCAGCACGGTGTCCTCCACCACGAGCTGCTCCCCGTCGACCACCACGCAGGTCCCACAGATGCTCTTGATCTCTCGCATCGTCACGGAGCTCGCTGTTCCCTCATCCATCGCCCGACCCCTCTGTCGTCCGACACGCGAACTGGGCTGCTCCCTCTTCAGACCGGTCCGCCACATGCTCGTACCATCGACCGACTGCGGCGCCGACTGAAGCGTTACGGGTCCGGCTGGTTGAGGACCTCGAGGGGCGGTATGCGCCAATCTACCGGTTCGCGCTCTGCGTCGACGAGGGCTTGGTTGGCGCGGGAGAAGGGGCGGCTCCCGAAGAAGCCGTTGCGGGCAGACAGGGGCGACGGGTGTGCCGACTCGATCACGACGTGCCGCGTCAGGTCGACGAGCGCGCGCTTGCGCCGCGCGGACGCCCCCCAGAGGATGAACACGACCCGCTCCTCCTTGGCGTTCACCGCGCGGATCACCGCGTCGGTGAAGGTCTCCCAGCCCTTCCCCTGATGCGAGGCGGCCTGGCGGGCGCGGACGGTGAGCGTCGCGTTGAGGAGCAGCACGCCCTGCGCGGCCCAGGCCTCGAGGCAGCCATGGTTCGGGGGTGCGATGCCCAGGTCCGCCTCGAGCTCTTGGTAGATGTTCTGGAGCGACGGCGGCACCGCAACGCCCTCGCGCACCGAGAAGCACAGCCCGTGGGCCTGACCCGCGCCGTGGTATGGGTCCTGCCCGAGGATCAGCACCTTCACCGACGCGTAGGGCGTCAGGTGCAGCGCCGCGAACACCTGCTCCTTCGGCGGGTAGATCGTGTGGCGGGACCGCTCCTCGGCGACGAAGCGCTGGAGCTCGGGCCAGTACGGCTTGGCGAGCTCGGCCCGCAGCACGGGGTTCCAGTCCGTGCGCTCGGCCATCCGCCGGACCGTACCCGTCCCGACGCCGGTGGCGGCTGCCGTGGCGCTCGCCCGCGCAGCCGAACAGATGTTCGCACTGTCACACCGGGCGGCGTAGGTTTGGCGCGCATGGGACGAGCCAAGACGATCTACCGGTGCAGCGAGTGCGGGGCGGCCGAGCCGAAGTGGACGGGTCGCTGCGGGAGCTGTGAGGCATGGAACTCCCTCGTCGAGGAGATCGAGCGGCCCGTCGTGGCGGGTCGTGACGGATCCCTCGACGGGGGGGCGGGCATCCCGCTCCCGATCGCCGAGGTCGACATGGAGGCCTGGAGCCCCGCGAGCACCCACCTCGGCGAGCTCGACCGGGTGCTGCAGGGTGGACTCGTGCCGGGCTCGGCGACGCTCCTCGGCGGGGAGCCGGGGATCGGCAAGTCCACGCTCTTGCTCCAGGCGCTCGCCGGCCTCGCGAAGGACGGTCACCGCTGCCTGTACGTCACCGCGGAGGAGTCCGCCCAGCAGGTCCGCCTCCGCGCCGAGCGCCTTGCCGCGCTGCCTCCCAACCTCTGGCTCGTCGCCGAGACCGCGTTGCCGCACGTCCTGACCCATGTCGAGTCGCTCGCGCCCGACGTGCTCGCGGTCGACTCCATCCAGACCGTGTACGACCCTGCGCTGGCGTCCGCGCCCGGCTCGGTGGCTCAGGTGCGGGAGTGCGCGCATCGGCTGGTGCGCGCGTCGAAGGACCGGCACATGGCGTCCGTGCTGGTGGGGCACGTCACGAAGGACGGTGCGCTCGCCGGTCCCCGCGTGCTCGAGCACCTCGTCGACACCGTGCTGTCCTTCGAAGGAGAGCGGCACCACGCGCTGCGGCTCCTGCGCGCCGTGAAGCACCGCTTCGGCTCGGTCGACGAGCTCGGTCTGTTCGAGATGACCGACGCCGGCCTCGACGGCGTGCCCGATCCTTCGGCGCTGTTCCTCGCCGATCGCCGGCCCGGTACGCCAGGCTCGGTCGTGGTGCCGGTGCTCGACGGACATCGGCCCCTTCTCGTGGAGGTGCAGGCGCTCGTGGTCCGCTCGCACATCCCAACCCCTCGCCGCTCCGCGCAGGGTCTCGACAGCGGTCGCCTCGCGCTCGTGCTCGCTGTGCTCGAGCAGCACGCCGAGCTTGGCCTGCAGGACGCCGACGTCCACACCGTCGTCGCGGGCGGAGTGAAGACGGTCGAGCCGGGGGCCGACCTCGCGGTGGCCCTCGCACTCGTGTCGGCGTTCAACGGCACTCCCGTGGCCGACGACCTCGTCGCGTGCGGCGAGATCGGTCTCGGCGGCGAGCTTCGACAGGTCCACCAGACCGAACGACGGCTGAGCGAGGCGGCTCGGCTCGGGTTCCGCCGCGCCGTCGTGCCGTCGAGCGCGCAGGTATCGGTCCCGGGCATGGAAGTCCTCGCAGCGACCACCCTTGCCGACGCCGTTCGCCTCTCGCGGATCGGCAACGGGCCTCGCGCGATCGAGGACCGCCGAGCGTCCTGACCTGCCCCGTTTGTGGCGTTGCCACCTCGGTGCGTCGAAGGAGCCAACTACCATCGTGCGATGGCACCGCGCCCGAGTTCGGAGCTCTTGGCGGCGTTGGCGGTCGTCGCCCCTGGGACCCAGCTGCGCGCCGGGCTCGATCGGATCCTCCAGGCGAAGATGGGCGGCCTCGTCGTGGTGGGCGACGGTCCCGAGGTGCTCAACATCTGCTCGGGTGGGTTCCTGCTCGACGCGGCGTTCAGTCCTCAGCGGCTCTCGGAGCTCGCGAAGATGGACGGCGCGATCATCCTCGCGGGGGATGCGAGTCGCATCGCACGCGCCAACGTGCACCTCGTGCCGAACCCGAACGTCCCGACCTCCGAGACGGGCACGCGCCATCGCACCGCTGAACGGGTGGCGCGGTCGATCGACGTGCCGGTCATCTCCATCTCCGAGGACATGGCCATCGTGGCCGTCTACGCGCGAGACCAGAAGCACGTGCTCGAACCCATCCCGCGCCTGTTGACCCGGTCGAACCAGGCGCTCCAGACCCTCGAGCGCTACAAGGTGCGTCTCGACGAGGTCACCGCCTCGCTCGCCACCGTGGAGGTGGAGGACCTCGTCAGCGTCCGCGACGTGGTCACGGTGCTCCAGCGCACGGAGATGGTGCGCCGCGTGGCCGAGGAGATCGAGCTCGACATCATCGAGCTCGGTGTTGACGGTCGTCTCGTGCGCCTCCAGCTCGACGAGCTCATGGGAGGAGTCGAGGACGATCGCCGCCTCGTGCTGAAGGACTACTTCCACGAGGACGCCGCGTGGCACATCGACGAGGCGCTCGACGCGCTCGGGTCGCTCGGCACGGAGGACCTCCTCGACCTGAAGGCCGTGGGCGCGGCGTTGCACCTCCCCGACAAGGTGCTCGACCTCGACGAAGGCATGCAGCCGCGCGGCTACCGGCTCCTCGCGAAGATCCCGCGGCTCCCCGAGCCCGTGATCGAGCGGATCGTCGCCCGCTTCGGTGATCTGCAGAAGATCATGCGCGCCACGATCGACGACCTCGACGACGTGTCCGGCGTCGGCGAGACGCGCGCTCGCGCCATCAAGGAGGGGCTGTCGCGCCTCGCCGAGTCGAGCATCCTCGACCGCTACACCTGAACAACCAACGTCTGTGAACCCTCACGTCCGCCATGCGGTCATAGGGGTTCACAGACGTTGGTTGCTGGGGTTTCAGTGGGCGCGGCGGGTGAGCTGTTCGCGGTCGAGGATCGCGTAGCGGCGCTCGGACTGGCCGATCCAGCCGAGCCGCACGAAGCTCGCGATGGCCTTGTTGACGCGCTCGCGGGACGCGCCCACCATCCCGGCGAGCTCCTCCTGCGTGACGGGAAGCTGGAACTCGTCCTGGTCACCAGCCATCTCGAGCAGGCGCTTGGCGGTGCGCCCGGTGACGTCGAGGAACACGGAGTCGGCGAGCGCGGAGTCCATGCTGCGCAGCCGCCCGGCCAGCAGGGCCACCACCCCCCACAGCAGCTCTGGTCGTTCGTCGAACACCTCGCGCACGGGCCCGTAGGGGATCTCTGTGATCTCGGACGGCTCCAGCGCGCGCGCCTCGGCCGAGCGACCGAGCCCGTCGAGGAGGCCCATCTCACCGAAGAGCTCACCGCGCTCCATCAGTGCGAACACGGACTCGCGGCCGTCGATCGACTTGCTCGCGATCGCGATGCGCCCGTCCTCCACCACGTAGAGGTGTTCCGGGGACGCGCCCTCCTCGAACACCACATCGCCGCGGCGCAGCTCGCGCGACCGCGCGCTCGCCACGATCCGCGCGAGCGCGTCGTCGCTCAGCTCGGCGAACAGCTCCGTGCCGCGCAGCAGCTCGATGTCGATCATCGGGGCGGGAGCCTAGTGCCCGACCCGCGGACGACCCCTGGCGCTGCCCACGGGTAACGTCCGCCGGATGCCGGTCTGGACGGTCGTCGTGGCGGCTGGTGGCGGCACCCGCTTCGGTGCCCGCAAGCAGTACGAGCGACTCGGCGCGGAGCGCGTGCTCGATTGGGCGATACGCGCCGCGCGTCGCGCGAGCGATGGCGTCGTGCTCGTCGTGCCTCCCGATCTCGCGGGTGCGCCGGAGCCCGCTGCCGACGTGGTGGTCGCGGGGGCCGACACCCGGTCAGGGTCCGTTCGGCGCGGGCTCGCGGCGGTGCCCAGCGATGCTGACGTGATCGTCGTGCACGACGCGGCGCGTCCTGTGCCGGTGCCCGAGGTGTGGGACCGGGTGCTGGCCGCGGTGGCGGAGGGCGCCGACGCCGCCGTGCCCTGCGTGCCCGTCACCGACACGCTGCGCTCGGTCGACGGGGGTGTCGAGGACCGCGGCCGCTTCCTCGCCGTCCAGACGCCTCAGGCGTTCCGTGCGGCCGTGCTCCGGGCCGCGCACGTCGGCGAGCCGGAGGGCACCGACGATGCGTCTCTCGTGGAGGCCGCGGGTGGCAGGGTGGGGGTCGTGGACGGCGACCCGGCGAACCTGAAGGTCACGACGCCACCCGACCTGCTGCTCGCGGAGCTGCTGTGTCAGCGGTGAGGGTGGGCCAGGGGTTCGACGTCCATCCCTTCTCGGACGATCCGCAGCGGCCGCTCGTCCTCGGTGGTGTGGCGTTCACCGGTGAGCGCGGCCTCGCAGGTCACAGCGACGCCGACGTGGTCACGCACGCCGTCATCGACGCCCTCTTCGGCGCAGCCGGGGGTGGCGACATCGGCCAGGCCTTCCCCGACACGGACCCGGCCCTCGCGGGCGCCGACAGCGTCGAGCTCCTCCGCAGGGCGGTCGAGCAGATCCGAGCCTCGGGTTGGGAGCCGGCCAACGTCGACTGCACCGTGGTGCTCGACGCGCCGAAGCTCGCCCCCCACCGCGCGGAGATGGAGCGGCGGCTGAGCGACGCCGCCGGAGCGCCTGTGACGGTGAAGGCGAAGCGGTCCGAAGGCGTGGGGGCGCTCGGCCGGGGCGAGGGGATCGTGTGCTTCGCGGTCGCGCTGGTCGAGCGGTCGGCTGGCGCGTGACGAAGCCTCGCCGCGCTCCGGGTCGCACGCCGGCGGGAGCGAAGGGCGCCGCGCGCGCGGCCGGCGGTCGCGGCGCGAGCCGTGGGCGCGCTGCGGCCCCCCGGGAGTCCCGGGGCGGCGCGAGGCGCCGTGAAGGTGTCGGAGGCGAGCAGGTCGAGGGCCGCCAGGCCGTGCGGGAGCTCCTGCTCGCACGTCGTCGCCCGGTGCGCGAGATCTGGATCGTTGCCGACGCCGAGCCCTCGACGATCCTCGACGACATCGTCGAGCTCGCGACCGGGGAGCGGATCCAGGTGCGCGAGGTGTCGCGCGGGAAGTTCTTCGCCGAGGCGCGCTGCGAAGCACCGCAAGGCGTGCTGGCCAAGGCCGCCGCGCTGCCCGAGGTAGCCCTCGACGCGCTTGCCGCTCCGGTGCGCGGCGGCGGCCCGCCGTTCCTCGTCGCAGTCGACGGTGTGACCGACCCCGGCAACCTCGGCGCGCTCCTGCGCTCTGCGGAGTGTGCCGGTGTCACCGGCGTGGTGCTGCCGCGACACCGGGCCGTGCACGTCACCCCCACGGTCACCAAGGCCGCGGCCGGCGCGGTCGAGCACCTGCCGTTCGCGATCGTCGGCGGCCTTCCTGCCGCGCTCCAGGAGCTCCGCCGACTCGGTGTCTGGGTGGTCGGGCTCGACGCTGAGGGCCCGATCTCGCTGTGGGCGCTGCCCGCCGCGGCGAGCGGACCGATCGCGCTCGTGCTCGGCGCGGAAGGCTCCGGCCTGTCTCGCCTGGTGCGTCAGCGCTGCGACGAGATCGTCAGCATCCCGCTCAGCGGGAGCTTGGGCTCGCTGAACGTCGCCGTGGCCGGCGCGCTCGCGTGCTTCGAGGTCGCTCGGGTCCGACAGCGCACCTGACGCGGCAGCGGGCAGATCGGCGATGACCACCCGCGCGCGTGGTCGCGCGGTCCGTGTGTGCTTCCGGTTTGTCCGGATTTGGAGGTCAAGGCGTCATTCGCGACCCACATTCTCGTCAGAAAGGCGTGGGTGACCATTGACACATGACCCCTTGGCATGGTTCAACGTGACTAGTCAGATCTGGCTACTGCGAGTAGCACCGTCCGCAGCACCACGTCGCACCACCCAAGGGGAGCACCACCAGTGCAGCACCGTTCAGACCTCACGGAACTCACCGACCTCGAGCTCGTCGCCCGCTTCCAGAGCGGTTGCCAGGACGCCCTCCAGGCGGTGATCACCCGGTACCGGCGCTTCGCCCGGGCCCAGGCCCGCAGCTACTTCCTCGTCGGCGCCGACAGCGACGACGTGGAGCAGGAGGCGCTGATCGGCCTCTACAAGGCCGCACGCGACTTCCGCCCTGAGCACCAGTCCTCGTTCCGTGCCTTCGCCGAGCTGTGCATCACCCGCCAGATCATCACGGCGATCAAGACGGCGACCCGCCAGAAGCACCAGGCGCTCAACCAGTACGTGTCGATCTCCGCCGGCCGCAGCGACGACTCCGGCGAGCGCACGGTCGACGAGCTGATCCACGTGCACCGCCACGGCGCCGATCCGGCGGACCGGGTCGTGGCCGACGAGCGGTTCGGCGTCATGCGCGACCGACTCGCCGAGGTGCTCTCCGGACTCGAGGTCGACGTCCTCACGCTGTACGTGGAGGGCAAGAGCTACCAGGAGATCGGCGACAACCTCGGACGCCACGTGAAGTCGATCGACAACGCGCTGCAGCGCATCAAGCGCAAGCTCGAGCTGCACCTTGCCGAGCGTGCCGTCACCGATCACGACGAGGACCTCGCACTCATCGCCTAGTTCGGGCCGCTGGCTAGCCTCTGGCCGATCGCCGGGTTAGCTCAGTTGGTAGAGCACCTCTCTTGTAAAGAGGATGTCGTCGGTTCGATCCCGGCACCCGGCTCCACCGCGTGGTCTACCGATCGCGGCGTGTTGGGTCGCTGTGCGCGAGGCCGTGCTCGAACGCGAACGCGGCCGCCGCGGTCCGAGAGGTCACGCCGACCTTGGTGAAGATGTTGGAGAGGTGGCGCGCCACCGTGCGCTCGCTCAGGTAGAGGCGTGTCGCGAGCTCCTTGTTGGTGAGCCCTGATGCGACGAGCGCGAGCACCTCGGCCTCTCGCTCGGTGAGCCCCGCGGGGAGCGATGACGGTGACCGGGCGTCGGCCGGGGCGGCGTCATGCGCGGCGCCGAGGCGGTCGAAGATCGCTGCGGAGATCGAGAGCGAGCGCGCCGCACCCTCCTCGTCCCCGCATCCGCGGCAGGCCTGTCCCAGCAGCAGGCGCACCGTCGCCTCCTCGTAGGGCACCTCGAGCTCTTGCCAGAGCGTGAGCGCGTCGCGCAGGGTCCCGCACGCGCCCGGTGCGTCGCCGAGCGCGAGCTGGAGGCGACCTCGGGCCGAGCGCGCGTCGGCTGCCAACATCGGACCGGCGAACGCGCTCGCGATCTCATCGAGCTCATCCGCGGCAGCGACAGCGCCGTCGAGGTCGCCGGCGGCGATGGCGATCTGGACGCGTGCCGGCAGCAGCTTGGCCCGAGCGAGCCGCTCGGTCGGTCGCTCGGCGAGCATCCGGGTGATGATCGCGATCGCCTCGTCGATGCGCCGTTGCGCGAGCCGCACGAGTGCGAGCCCCGGGCTCGTCTGGCCGCTCAGCGCCTCTGCGGTCGCGAAGGCTGCTTCGGCGGCGTCGAGATCGCCGAGCCGGCGACGGATCTCGCCGATCTCGATGTAGCCGGCCGCCACGTTCGGCACGTGGAAGCCATCGAGCTCCGCGCACGCTTGACGCGCCTCGCGCTCGGCGGCCTCCCAGTCGCCCTTGAGGTGGAGCAGCGAGGCGTGGTGCACGCGGCAGATCCCGGGCCACATGGCGAGCGGGTGGTTCTCGGACCACCGAGTGGTGGCGTCGATCCACTCCGCGGCGCGGCGTGGATCGCCGAGCTCTTTGCAGGCGCTGATGAGGCTGCAGTACACCTTGCCGGTCGTGTATGGGCTCAGCTTGCCCTCGAGGGCCGACAGCATGGCCTCGTCGAGGTGCGCGAGCCCCTCCTGAGGCCGACCTGAGTCGATCAGGATGCGCCCCAGCGTCTGCAGCGCCTGGGCCTCCATGTCCTGCGAGCGAAGCCGTCGGCAGAGGGCGAGGGCGTCACCCGCGAGGCGCTGGGCCTCGTCGAGGGTGCCTGCGCCGTGTGCGACCTCCGCCTCGCGCAGCACGAGGCTCGCGAACTCGACCGTCTCGGGGTGGTCCTCGAGTGCTCGGCGAGCGCGACGGAGCCAACCTCCGCCGATCGCCGGGCGAGCCTTCACCGCGTGGTGCTCCCACAGCCACACGGCGCACTGGCCGGCGCGACGATGATCACCGATCGCGTCGTACGCCGCGTAGGCGGCCTCGCGGGCGTCGATGCAGTCGTCGAGCCGACCGATCCACCAGGATGCCTCCGCGACGATGTCGAGCCGGTCGGCCTCCTCGTTGCTGCCCGACTTGGCGTCGACGTGGCGCGTGGCATCGAGCGCCTGCTCCCACTCGCAGTCGTTCAGCAGGCGGCGCGCCTCCGCGAGGTGATCGCGGACGTCGCGGGTCACGTCGTCGGCCTCGTCGGGCAAGGCAGCACCCCCATCTGGATGGGCAAGACGGTAGCGGTCCCCGCGAGATGTGGAGCCCCGATCCCGGTCGACGAGGTCGAAGCTCCACACCTCCGATCAGGGTGCGAGCTGCTTGGAGAGGTGATCGAGCACCGGCAGGATCTCCGCGGTCGGGCTGAACTCGAGGAACGTCACGCCCTCGTCGGTCCACCCCGTGTGCCCGCCCGGCCAAAAGAACACGTCGCCTGCGCCGTTGGTCTCCTCGTGGCCGTCGGCGTAGCGCAGCGAGATCGAACCGGCCACCACGTAGCCCCAGTGGGGGCACTGGCACAGGTCGCCCGGCAGCCCGACGAACAACGGCGTGAAGTCGGTGCCGCCCGGGAGCTCGATGTAGCGGGTGTACACGTCGCCGCCTTCGATGCCGCGGGTCTCGATCTCGCCCAGCTGCATCTCCAACGGGATCTCCTTGAAGGTGTATCGCATCGTCATCTCCTCGTTCGTGGTCCGACGAGACCGGACCGTCCTCAGCGATGCGGTGATCGTGCGCCGCGCCGCTGCGGCGCAGCATCGGCAGACTCGCCCAATCCGCCCAACCGCCCGCGACTCCGCGTGGGCAGATCACGCCACGAGCGCTCCAGGGCGATGGGTGGTCTGACGGATGCGAGGCTCGCCCGTCGCCTGCAGGATCGTCACATGACCGATGCAGAACCGCCTGATGCGCGTGCGAGCGCCGTCGACGAGCTCATCGCGCTGGGACGCGATCGAGAGGCTGTCGTCGCCGCCACGCGACAATCAGGTCCCGTCTCCCGAGGAGGACACATGGATGGTGTGCAGCAGCTCGACGTGATCATTCCGTTGCTCGAGTCGTTGGTCGACGAGATCAGCGCTGGCCAGCTCGAGCAACCGACCCCGTGCGCGAAGCTCACGGTGTCCGGCGTGCTCGAGCACATGATCGGTGGCGCGACTGCGTTCGCTCCCGCGTTCCGGGGGGAGTCGCCGTCTGCTGCGAGCACGCCACCGCCCGAGGGGTCGGTGACGGCTCGGTGGCGGGCGGCGCTGGCCGACCTGTTGGACGCGGTCCACAGCCCCGGCGCACAAGATCGAACGATCGCCTCGCCGTTCGGCGAGGTGCCCGGGTCGGTCTTCGCGCGGTACGTCGCGTTCGACGGCCTCGTCCACGGCTGGGACCTGGCGTCGGCCACCGGCGGCTCCTACGGACCGCCCGCCGGGGTCGTGGCAGAGGTCGACGCGTTCGCGCGGGATCTTCTCAAGCCCGAGATGCGCGACGGGGACACGTTCGACCAGGAGTCCGTGCCGCCGGCAGGTGCGACAGCGCTCGAGCGACTCGTCGCGTTCAGCGGGCGTGCGGTTCCCTTCGTGGCGGGGGCCGCATGAGCACCGTGGTGACCCCGCAGGATCCTTACGCGCGAGGGGCGGCAGCAGGCCACGTGGTCGTGATCGAGACCGCCGGCTGAGGGGGCCGCGTCGAGGGTCCTTGATCCGCGCGCGCTGGCAGGCAAGCCTGGTCCGGATGGCACTCACCGACCGTGACAGGGCGATCCTCGACTTCGAGCGCAGCTGGTGGACCGAGTCCGGTCCCAAGGACACGGCGATCAAGGAGCGCTTCGAGCTCTCTGGCACCCGGTACTACCAGCTCCTCGGCGAGCTCCTCGACGACGACGATGCCCTCGAGTACGACCCGCTCCTCGTGCGGCGGCTGCGGCGCATCCGTGATCGGCGCCGCCGCGCCCGGGTCGAAGGGCGTCCGATGAGCCAGCTCGACGGCCGATAGGGGAGACTCCGACCATGGCCCGACGTCGACCGTCCGAACCTACCGTCAACCCGGCTCGTGGTGCCGCCCTCGTGGTGATCGCGGTCGTGATCGGACTGCTCCTGTTGCGCAACGGGCTCGACACCTCCGAGGTGGTCACGGCCAGCAAGGGCAACAGCTCCGGCAAGACCAACGGCAGCGGCTCCGACAAGAGCACCACCACGACCACGACGCCCCTGCGAGCCCCGGCCAAGGTCACTGTGGTCGTCCTCAACGGGACCTCCGTCGGTGGCGCGGCAGGGAAGTACAGCGCGGCGCTGGCCACCGCCGGCTACCAGATGCTGAAGGCCGGCGACGCGGCCACGAAGATCCCCGCCACGCAGGTCTTCTACACGCCGGGCTTCGAGCGCGAGGCCGGTGCCGTGGCGCTCGCTGCGGGTGCACCCGCCACGCTCACGCCGGCCGCGCTGCCCACCCCTCCGCCTGGCGAGGTGGGCGCAGCCAACGTCGTGGTGGTGATCGGGACCGACCTCGCCAGCCTCACGCCCACCACGGCCGCGGGCGCCACAACCACCACCCCCACCACCGCCGCGGCCAACTGACCGATCACGCCAGGCGCGTCGCGGTCACCCGGATGTCGTAGGTGATCGTGGCGAGCACCGGCGCCGCGTCGACGCCGGTCGGGGCCTCGATCCGTGCCCGCACCGCCCCCCGTGATCGCGCTGACGAGCGGCGCAGCGACCCGTCCACCAGGTCGTAGGACACCGTGCTCTGCGTGCGGAGCACGCCGGTGAGCGTGGCGACGCTCGGTCCGGCCGCGACGTCCTCGTCGATCGCCTCGGCCACGGTCGTGCGCACCACCGCGACCTCCTCGCCGTCAATGATGCCGAGCCGCACGAGGCGCCCGCGCCCCTCGGTCGCTCCCGCAGCCGTAGACCACTCGTCGCCGGGACGGAGCGCGCGAGACGGAGGAGCCACCGTCGGCGGGAGCAGCGAGCCGAGCTCGCTCAGCCCGAGGCTCGGACCCGGGAGCCCGTCGACGAGCTCGACGCCGCGCAGCGCGCCAGCGCGATCGAGCCGCACGCGCGCCGTGCGGGCCGCACCGCCGTCGCGGCGCAGGGTCACATCGGCCTCGACGCCGTCGCTCGTGACGGAGACGATCCGCTGGCTCACGAGCAGGGTCGCGACTGCGGTCGTCGTCTCGGCCGGCTCGCCGTCGATGGCACGCGTGACGGTCGCGTCGATCTCGTAGCGGAACCGAGCGCGGTCCCCGACCTGCGGCGTGGCCTCGACGCGCACCGTGTCGGCGCGGCACGCGCCCGTCAGCAGCAGCCCGCCCACCAGCAGCCCGGTCGCGAGCCCACGTGCCATCTCCCGACGGTAGCGCCGACCCGTTCGCGCCTCGGGTGGCGGCCGCTACCGTCGATCGCATGGACGACCACCTGCGCGCGCTCGTGCGCACGCTGCGGTCCGACGCCGAGGACACGGCGATCTTCGTCGACTTCGACGGCACGCTCGCTCCGATCGTCGACGATCCCGCCGCGGCGGTCCCGCTCCCAGGCATCGTCGAGGCGCTCACCGCGCTCACCGCTTCCTACGGACTGGTCGCGGTGATCTCGGGAAGGCCGGTGGACTACCTCTCGGCGCACCTTGCGCCGGGTCCGCTGCTCGTCGGGCTCTACGGGCTCGAGCGAGCGCACGGCGGTGTGGTGCAGCGCGACGAAGAGGCGGAGACGTGGCGGCCGGTCCTCGACGCAGCGGCGCGCGCGGCGGCAGCGGAGCTGCCGGACGGCGTCGGTGTCGAGCACAAGGGGTTGTCGCTCACGCTGCACGTTCGAACGCATCCGTCGCTCGCGGACACGGTGCAGGAGTGGTCGAGCGCCCTCGCCGCGCGCACCGGTCTCGACGTGCGTCGCGCGCGCCGCTCCGCGGAGCTCCACCCGCCGATCGCCACCGACAAGGGAACGGTCCTCGACGAGCTCACCGCTGGTCGTCGTGTCGCCTGCTACATCGGCGACGACGTGGGCGACCTGCCCGCCTTCGACGCGCTCGACCGCTTGGAGCAGTCCGGCGGAACCGGCGTGCGCGTCGTCGTTCGCTCCGACGAGACCGACCCGGCGCTCCTCGCTCGAGCGGACGCTGTCGTGGACGGTCCGGCGGAGGTGCTCGAAGTCCTGCGCGCGCTCGCGCCGTGATCAGCCCGCCGCGGCGAGCTGATCGGCGAGCCAGTCACCGGGGGTGCGCGCCCCGGCGAGCTCGCGGAGGAGGGCGAAGCGCCGCGATCGCTCGGGGGGTGGCATCGTGAGCGCCTCGTGCAGCACGTCGGCCGTGCCTGCCACGTCGAACGGCGGTACCGGGAGGGCGGCGGCGTGCAGCTGCTCCCAGGCGCCGGTCTCCGGCGAGAGCGCGAGGACGACCTCACGGTCGCTCACGAGCGGACCCTCGAACGCGACGAGGTTCAGCCCGTCGCGGATGGGGTTGACGAGCAGCACGTCGGCGCGTCGCAGCAACGCGACCGACCGCGGGAAGTCGTCGTCCACGTCGAGCACGACGGGCGTCCACGACGGCGTGCCGAAGCGCTCGTTGATCGACGACACCGCGGCCTCGATGCTCGCTCGATACTCCGCATAGCCCGGCACCCCTTCGCGCGACGGGTACGCGCCAGCGACGAACACGACTCGGCCATGGTGCTCGGGATGTCGTTCGAGCAGGTCGCGATACGCGAGGAAGCCCCGGAGCTGGTTCTTCGAGAGCTCCACGCGGTCGACGCGCCCGATCAGTGCGCGGTCGCCGACGAGTGCATCGAGCTCGGCGAGGGCCGCGGCGCACGCAGGCGACGCAGCAGTCGCGCGGAGATCGTCGGCATCGGCCGCCAGCGGTGACACGAACGTGCTGGGCGCCAGGCCCGCAAGGTCGTGTGCCGACGCGAGGAAGTCGTCCGCCCAGCGCTGGGTGTGGAACCCACACGCGTGGTGCGCGGCCATGCCGTGGAGCAACTCGTCAACGGTTGCGTCCGGGAGCGCCTCCAACCACACCGGCGGCGCGAAGGGCGTGTGGCTGAAGTGCACGCAGCGGAGATCGGCGCGGGTCGCGGCGAGCTGCCCAGCCACGAGCGTCAGGTGGTAGTCCTGCACGAGGACGGTCGCGTCCTGCGGCGCGACCTCGGCGATCGCGTCGGCGAAGGTTCGGTTCATGGTGCGGTACGCGTCCCAGGCTTCGACCCAGCTCGAGTCGAAGACCGGCTCGCGGGGGAGGTCCCAGAGCCCGTGATGCGCGAACCACAGCACCTCGTTGCTCACCACGTCGTAGGCCAGTCGATACGTGGCGGGATCGAGCGCGAGCAGCTCGACGCGGAACCCGTCGGCCTCCACGACGCCCGAGGCGCATGCGACCCGGTCGCCGTCGGTGATCGCCGCGGCGAGCCAGGTGGCATCGCTGCCAGCGATCAGCGGGCCGATCCCGGACACGAGCCCCCCTGCGCCCCGACGGCTGGTGAGCTCGCCCTGGGCGTCGACATGGAAGGTGATCGGACCTCGGTTCGACGCGAGCACGACAGGGCGGTCACCGAGGCTCTGCATGACTCCGCCACCGTATCGACTCGGCGCGGTCGCTCTGTCGGGCAGCATGACGGCCATGCGAGTCGTCGCCGCCCCCGACAAGCTGCGCGGGACCGCCACGGCCTCTGCCGTCGCGGCGGCGGTCGGTCGCGCGGCAGCGGCCGTCGGGTGGGAGTGCGACGAGGTGCCGATGGCCGACGGTGGCGAAGGCACCCTCGACGCGCTCGGCGGAGCCAACCGCACCACACCGGTCACGGGCCCGCTCGGTGGGGTCGTCGACGCGCCCTGGCGCCTCGATGGTCGAACGGCGGTGATCGAGATGGCTGCGGCCTCCGGTCTCGAGCTCGCGGGTGGCGCGGAGCGCAACGATGCCGTCGCCGCGTCGACGGCCGGCACGGGCGAGCTCATCGCGGCAGCACTCGAGGCTGGCGCCACCCGCATCATCGTCGGCGTGGGTGGGTCGGCGACGACCGATGGTGGGCTCGCCGCGCTCCGGGCGCTCCATCCCCTCGCACGGCTGCGGGGGATCGACCTCGTCGTGGCATGCGACGTGCGGACGCGCTTCGTCGACGCGGCGGAGGTGTTCGCGCCGCAGAAGGGCGCCACACCCGCCCAGGTCGGCCTCCTGCGCCGGCGACTCGAGCGGCTTGCGCAGGTCTACGAGCTCGAGCATGGCGTGGACGTCACGGTTCTCGATGGCGCGGGTGCTGCAGGCGGGCTCGCCGGAGGGCTGGCGGCTGTCGGGGCTCGGCTCGTGTCGGGCTTCGAGCTGGTGGCCGAGGAGGTCGACCTCTACGAGCGCGTGGAGGGTGCGGACATCGTGATCACCGCGGAGGGCTTCCTCGACGCGCAGAGCTTCGAGGGCAAGGTCGTCGGTGGCGTGGCAGCGCTCGCCGAAGCGGCGTCGGTGCGCGTCGTCGCGCTCGTCGGTGAGATCTTCGACGGCGCAGGGGAGCGGATCGAGGCCCGTTCGCTGGTGGAGGAGTTCGGACGGGCGCGGGCGCTGGCCGACGCGGTCGCCTGTGTGGAGGAGCTCGCGACGAGCGTGCTCGCCGACCACGCGCCATGATCTGAGCCGACATGTGACGCCCTCGGGAGGGACAGATGACCGACGACCTCAGCAACCTCGATGCCACCGCGCAGGCGGCGCTCGTCGCCTCGGGGCAGGCGACACCAGCCGAGCTGGTGGATGCAGCCATCGAGCGGGTCGAACGGATCAACCCGCAGCTCAACGCGGTGATCACACCGCTGTTCGAGTCTGCCCGTGCGCAGGCCGCAGGACGGCTGCCCGACGGTCCGTTCCGCGGTGTGCCGTTCCTGCTGAAGGACCTCTCCTGCCACTCGGCCGGCGACCCGTTCCACGAGGGCATGGCGTTCCTGAAGGCGCGGGGCTGGATCGAACCGGACGACACCGCGCTCGCGCGACGCTTCCGCGCCGCCGGGCTCGTGGTGGTCGGCAAGACGAACACGCCCGAGCTCGGGATCCTGCCCACGACCGAGCCAGCGGCGTATGGCCCCAGCCGCAACCCGTGGGACATCACGCGGTCCACCGGTGGGTCGAGCGGCGGGTCGGCCGCGGCGGTCGCCGCGGGCCTCGTCCCCGTCGCGCACGCGAACGACGGTGGCGGGTCGATCCGGATCCCGGCGAGCGAGTGCGGCCTGGTCGGCTTGAAGCCCACGCGCGGCCGCGTGTCGTCGGGCCCCGAGTTCGGTGACGTGATGGGCGGGCTCACCTGCGAGCACGTGGTCACGCGCTCTGTGCGCGACACGGCCGCGATCCTCGACGCGACCCACGGGATGGAGCCCGGTGACCCGTTCACCGCGCCCGACCCGGCTCGCCCGTTCCTCGAGGAGGTGGGAGCCGACCCGGGAAGCCTGCGGATCGGTGTCATGTCGACGGCCCCGCTCGGTCAGGTGAGCGTGCACGCCGACTGCGTGGCAGCGGTCGAGGCGACCGCTCGACTCCTCGAGTCGCTCGGTCATGCCGTCGAGGTGTCGCACCCGAAGGCGCTCGACGACCCGGACTACACCGGTCACTTCATCACCAACTGGGCGGCGGGCGCGGCATGGAACCTCGACTACTGGACGCGCCGCACCGGCGTGCAGGTGACGGAGGCAGATGTGGAGCCGCTCACCTGGGCGCTCGCGGACCTCGGCCGCTCGAGCACCGCCGCGGAGTGGCTGTGGGCGCGCGAGTGGCTCCAGGTCAACAGCCGCGAGGTCGCATCGTGGTGGACCGAGGGGTTCGACCTGCTGCTCACGCCGACGATCGCCGAGCCGCCGCCGCCGCTCGGCACCTTCGACAGCCCGCCGGACAACCCGCTGCACGGCCTGTTCCGCGCCGCGGAGGTCGTGCCGTTCACGCCGCCGTTCAACGTGTCAGGACAGCCGGGCATCTCGCTGCCGATGCACTGGAGCGACGATGGGCTGCCGATCGGCGTGCAGCTCGTGGCTGCGTTCGGTCGCGAGGACGTGCTGCTGCGGGTGGCCTCACAGCTCGAGGCGGCGCAGCCCTGGTCGCAGCGCCGTCCCGCCGTTCACGCCTGAGGGGACCGCCCCGCAGCATCGGCCGGACGACGAGGGGGGTCCAGTAGCCTCGGCGTCGATGGTCGAGCGGATCCGACACGCCGGCGCGGTGTGCTGGGCGCTGTGCGGGGTCGCAGCCTTCGTCGTCGTCCTCGGGATCGTCGCGTGGGTGCTGCGCGTGATCTGGCCGCCGCTGATCCTCGCGGCCGCCATCGTGTTCCTCCTCAACCCCGTCGTGTCGCGCCTCCAGGAGCGGCACATCCCTCGCGTGCTCGGCACTGCCGCCTCCTACCTCGCGGTCGCCGCGGTCATCGGGCTCACCGTGCTGCTCGTCGCGCCCCTCGCCACCACGCAGTACAACGACCTCGCGGAGGAATGGCCCGCGCTCCGTCAGGACCTCGAGGACTCGATCAACGACCTGTCCGCTCGATCGGTCGACAACAACTGGCCCATCGAGATCCCCACCTACGCGGAGCTCGAGAAGCAGTTCTCCGGGAACCAGACCGGTGACACGAACGGCGACGGCCGGATCTCGGCCGGTGAGAAGCAGGACCGCTTCGCGCAGCAGATCGACACGGCCCGCGAGCTGCTCCTCAAGGTGTTCCACGTCGGGATCATCTTCGTGCTCGCACCGATCATCGGCTTCTACCTGCTCGTCGACCTGCCGCACATCCGCCGATCTGCTCGCGCGCTCGTGCCCGAGCGCGCGAGGGGTGACGTGATGGTCGTGTCGCGGCGGCTGAGCCACGCGATCGGCGGCTACTTCCGCGGCCAGCTCGCGGTGGCGCTGGTGGTGGGCACGATGGCGTCGATCGGGATGCTCGTGATCGACCTGCCGTTCTGGCTCATCGTGGGCATGATCGCGGGCGTCTTCAACATGATCCCGCTCATCGGTCCGTGGGTCGGGGCCGTGCCCGGCATCGTCATCGCCCTCACGACGGGCGGCGGCCTCTCACAAGCGATCACCGTCGCGGTGGTGATGGCCATCGTGCAACAGATCGACAACCACTTCATCAGCCCGATCGTGATGCAGCGCGCCGTCAAGCTGCATCCCGCGGTGGTCATGCTGGCGTTGCTCGCGGGCGGGACCCTCGGCGGGTTCTTCGGCCTCCTGCTCGCCGTGCCAGCGACGGCCGTGCTGAAGATCGTCATCGGGCACGTCTGGCGGCACCTGGTGCTCGAGCAGCCGCTCGACGAGATCGAAGCCGCCTGGGAGGCCGACGACGCGCTGCCCGGCGTCGGGATGGTCGAGGCGATCGCGCACGAGGAGCCGTAGGAGCCGAGCCGCTCGGCGAGGCGACCGGCAGCACAGCGCCACCACTTGGTCGCGAGGAGGTCCGGCGGCCTCCCTGTCCGCGCATCTCTCTACGGCCTTGAGCGCCCCGTCGGCCGGCGGTGGGGCGACCGACGGGGCACTCGGACCGTTTGGCGGGTCAGGCCGGCGCGCGTGGCCGGAGCTGCACGATGGCCCGCGCCATCGTGCGCAGGGCCTGGTCGCTCGTGGCGGGCCCGTCGGGGGTGGGGTCGCTCACGGCCATCTCGGCCCGCTCCACGCTGCACCCGGTCAGGGCCTGCACGAGCTCGGTCAGACGGTGCCCGGTGGGCAGGGAGTCGAGGTCGGTAAGGTCGATCGTGAGGTCCAGCGGAGCGTGCGTCGGGGAGGAGGCAGCCATCGATCCAGTCCAGTGTCGCCCTGGGCCTGTGGTGATGTCCTCACCATCGACCACTCTGCGTGGCCACCTTTAGGGATTTCTCTAGGCCGAACGACCTAGCCCGAAATGCCCGACGTCGCTGGTTCAGGCGGTGCGCCGGCGGTAGGCCGGGACCGCCACGAGCGGCGGCCGCTCACCGGTCGCCACCTCGACGGGCTCGAGGTCCGGGCGCACCAGCGTGGCCGGACCGCCGAGGCCCGTCCCGGCCCGACGGAGGGCCGTCTGGAGCACCGCGAGCGCCTGCGGGCCGAGCTCGTCGAGCGTGCGGTTGCGATG
>JBQTHC010000134.1:0-22614 GCA_052390255.1 Microthrixaceae bacterium | reverse complement strand
CCCTCGAGGCGTCACGCGCGCTCCTCTACGACACGGCCGCCGCGCTCGATCGAGGCGAGCCCGACGCCACGAGCCGCGCTGCTGCGGTGAAGCTCGTCGCGTCCGAGACAGCGACGCAGGGCATGCTCGACCTGCTGCAGGTGCACGGCGGCTACGGGTACACCACTGAGATGGCGATCGAGCGTCGCCTGCGCGACGCGATCGGCAGCCGGATCTACTCGGGCACCTCCGACCTGATGCGCCGGGTGATCGCCCGCGAGCTGGGGCTCTAGTGCCGGGCGGGGCGTTCACGCTGCACGGCGCGCTCCGACGCGCCGCCGACGCCACGCCCGACGCGCTCGCCGTCACCGCGGCCGACGGTGCCTGCACGTACGGCGAGCTCGCGTCTCTCTCAGGGCGGTACGCCACGGTGTTGCACTCGCTCGGCGTGCAGCCCGGCGACCGTGTGGCGATCTCCGCGGAGAAGTCCATCCGCACGGTTGCCGCGCTCTACGGAATCCTCACGACGGGGGCCGCCTACGTGCCGATCGACCCGTCGATGCCGATCGCCCGCGCGCAGCGGATCCTCACCGACTCGGGAGCGAGGGTGATCTGCGCTGACGACAAGCGCGCCGCGCGCTTCGCGGACACGTGCGCCGTCGTGGCCGTGGGCGATGTCGTCACTGCCGACGCCGTCGACCCCGCGGGCGCCGAGGCCGCGCCGTTGCAGGGTGGCTGCGAGAGCGACCTTGCGTACCTGCTCTACACCTCCGGGTCCACCGGCGCTCCGAAGGGCGTGATGCTCACGCACCGAAATGCGCTGGCCTACGTGGAGTGGGTGGTCGAGCGCTTCGCGCTCCGCGCCGACGACCGCCTCGCAAGCCACGCCCCGTTCCACTTCGACCTGTCCGTGCTCGACCTGTACGCCGCCGCGCTCGCCGGCGCGTCGGTGCACCTGCTCGGCGCCGAGGCCGCGATGTTCGGCGCCGACATGGTGAAGGCGATCGAGGCCCAGCGCCTCACGGTCTGGTACTCGGTGCCCGCCGCGCTCGTGCTCCTCACACAGGCGGCCGGCGCGGCCGACCTGGCGTCGTTGCGGCTCGTGCTCTTCGCCGGCGAGGTGTATCCGGTGAAGCACCTGCACGCGCTGCGCGACCGTCTGCCCGATGCGACGCTTGTCAACCTCTACGGACCGACCGAGACGAACGTGTGCACGTACCACGTCGTGCCTTCCGTGCTCGACAACGCGCCGCTGCCGATCGGTCGTGCCTGCGAGAACCAGGAGGTGTTCGCGCTCGACGACGCGATGCGCCCAGTCGACGTCGGTGGCGAGGGCGAGCTGTTCGTCCGGGGCCCGACCGTGATGAAGGGGTACTGGGGCGACGCGAGTAGAACCGCCGAGGTGCTCGTCCAGAACCCGCTGCACCACGACTTCGACGACCCCACCTACCGCACGGGCGACCTCGTGCGGCGCCTGGCGGGCGACGTCTACGAGTTCCTCGGCCGGCGCGACCACCAGGTGAAGAGCCGCGGCTATCGCATCGAGCTCGGCGAGATCGAGCACGCGCTCCTCAGCCACGAGCGCGTGCTCGAGGCGGCTGTCGTCGCTGTGCCCGACGAGTCGCTCGGACACTCGCTGCACGCGTTCGTCGCGCCGGCCGCGCCGGAGCTCGACGAGATGTCGCTCAAGCGCCACCTCTCCGCGCAGGTGCCGCGCTACATGATCCCCGCGTCGATCGCGATCAGCGACGCGCTGCCCCGCACCTCCACCGGCAAGATCGATCGGGCGGCGCTGGAGGCGTCGCTGCGATGACCGCGATCGGGAACGGCCCGCTCCCGCCGCGTGTGCGCATCGTCGTGCTCGGCAACTCGACCGCCATGTACGTGCGGCCGCGCCGCAAGGACCGCAGCGAGCGCAGCTACGCCGAGCTGCTCGAGGTGCGCCTGCGTGCGCGCGGGGTTGACGCGTTCGTGGTCAACGAGGCCCGCTGGTGGGACCGGGTCCACGACGTGCTCCCGCGCTGGGAGCACGCGGTCTACTCCCACATGCCCGATGTGGTGATCCTCAACTACGGCCTCGGCGAGTGCGAGCCGAACGTCTTCCCGGTGCCGATGATGCGGTGGGTCTACACGTGGCGCCCGTCGCTCAACCCGGTCGCGCGGCGACTTCGGTCGCTGCTCGTCCGGCCGCTGCAGCGCGCGATGGCTGCATCGATGCCGCCGATCAGCCGCCGGCTCGGGATGCGCACGTGGCGCCTCCGGCCTGCGCGCTTCGAGAGCGAGATGCGCCGGCTCATCGAGATCACGCGCCGCGAGACGGGCGCGCTCGTGCTGGTCCTCACCCTGAACCCGCCGGGGCCGTTCCTCCAGAACCTCATGCCAGGGGTCGACGAGCGCTCCGCCTTGTACACCGACCTGATCCGCAAGCTCGTCGCCGACCTGGCAGACGACGCCGTCCAGGTGATCGAGGCGGGCGCGGTGGTCGAGGAGCTCGGCTGGCGCAAGGCCATGCTCGACGGCCTGCACTACACCGCGCGTGGGCACCAGGAGGTGGCGGCCGTGTTGGAGGCGTCGGTGCTCAAGTGGCTCGATGGCCCCGGCCCCGCCGACTGACGCGCACGCCCCTGGGTTCTTGAGTCGTTCTGTTCGGGTCTTCGCAACGAAACGCCCCAAGAACTCGGGGAGGGTCACGGCCCCTGGATCTTGAGTCGTTTTGTTCCGGTCTTCCGAACGAAACGCCCCAAGAACCCCGGTCAGCGGGTGAAGACGAGGAGCAGCTCGAGCTCGCCGTCGCGCCCCACGCTGGCGGGGCCACCGCTCGCGTCAGGGATCGAGAAGTCGTCGAAGTCGACGGCGATCGTGGCGCTGACCTCGATCGCGGCGGCGGTGCGTCGAGCCGTGAGCTCGAAGGTGACCGGACGCGTGACGCCGCGCAGCGTGAGGTCGCCCGTCACCTGGTGGGTGGTCTCGACGCCCTCGGCAGGCACCGCGTCGAGCTGGATCGGCTCGGTGAGCGAGAACGTTGCGGTCGGGAAGGTGGCGGTGTCCATGATTCGGCCGCGGAACTGCCCGTCGCGGCGTCCCTCGCTGCTCGCCACCGTGGTCATGTCCACCGCGACCTCCGCAGCGGTCACGGTGGTGCCGGCGATCTCGAGCGTGCCGGTGACGTCCGTCGTGCGGCCCACCGCCTCGCTGTCCTGACCGAAGAGCACCTCCTTCACTCGGTAGCCGGCCCGACTGCCATCGGCCACGGTCCACGTGCCCTCGACGCCCTCGGCCACGAGCCCGTCGGTGGTGGTGCTCGTGCTCGACGTGCTGGATCCCGCGGCGGTCGTGGTGGTGAGGTCGTCGAAGGAGAGGCGATCGGGCGGATCGTCCTGGATGACCTTGAGGTACACCCACGGCGCGACCACTACGCCGAGCACCAGCAGGACCGGCAGCCCGATGAGCCAGGTGCGACGACGGAGGAGGGCCGGGGGGAGGCGCATGGGGCCCGAGCCTGCCAGGCCCTGCTGGGTGTTTCCTGGCAGCGACCTGCGAGCGAGCCGCACGAGCTCACCGCTGCCTCACAGCGAACGCACAGGCAACGGTGCGAGGATCGACGCCGTGCCCCAGGCCCGGCTGCTGCTCGTGGACGACGAGGACAACCTGCGCTCGATGCTCGAGGCTGCGCTGCGCCACTCCGGCTTCGAGGTGCATCCCGTGGCTGACGGCCGCAGCGCGATCGATGCAGTGCCTGCGCTGCGCCCCGACCTCATCGTGCTCGACGTGATGCTGCCGGACCTCGACGGCTTCGACGTCTGCAAGCGCCTGCGGACCTCCGGCGACCGCACGCCCGTCCTGTTCCTCACGGCGCGCGACGCCACCGAGGACAAGGTGCGCGGCCTCACGCTCGGCGGCGACGACTACCTCGTGAAGCCATTCAGCCTCGAGGAGCTCGTCGCGCGCATCACCGCGATCCTGCGTCGTGCCGGCATCGACAGCGACGACGGGCGGCTGCGCTGCGCCGACCTCGAGATGGACGACGACGCGCACCGCGTCACGCGGGGCGGCAGCGACGTGGCGCTCTCGCCCACCGAGTACAACCTCTTGCGCTACCTGCTGATGAACCGCGGGCGAGTCGTCTCGAAGGCGCAGATCCTCGACCACGTGTGGGACTACGACTTCGGCGGCGACGGCGGCGTCGTCGAGACCTACGTCGGCTACCTGCGCCGCAAGCTCGATCACACCGACCCGCGACTCATCCACACGATCCGGGGCGTGGGGTACACCCTGCGCGAGCCCACCTGAGCTGCTGTGTCGCTGCGCGCCCGCGTCCTGCTCGGCATGGGGCTCATCGCGGTCGTGCTCACGCTGGCGACCGTGGTGATCACCACCACCACGCGTGCCCACCTCACCGACCAGGTCGACGCACAGCTGCGCGACGCCGCGCCACGGCTGCGGCCGCGGGCGGGCGGCGCGCAGCCACCGGGCAGCGACGGTCCGACGCCGCAGGTGAGCAACCTCTACGTCGGCACGGTCAGCGCGCGCGGCGTGGTCACGACGCTGCACGCGCCCGACCTGCGCGGCGACACGGCGCCGCTGCCGGTGATCGACGCCGACGACGTCGTGCGTCTGCGCGACGGCCAGGCGATCACCGTCGCGAGCGACAAGTCGGGATCGCGCTATCGCCTGCTGGTCCGGGCGCAGGGCGAGCGCGGTGGGGTCGCCATCGTTGGGCTGTCGCTCGACGACGTCGACAACGCCGTGCGCCGCCTCGTTGCCGTGGAGGCCGCTGGCGTGCTCACCGCGCTCGGCGTCCTCGGCCTGGTCACGTTCTGGGTGATCCGGCTCGGCGTGCGGCCCGTGCGCCGCATGACCGAGACCGCGGGTGCGATCGCCGCCGGAGACCTCTCCCAGCGCGTGCCCGAGGGCGCCGCTGGCACCGAGGCCGGCGCGCTCGGTGTGGCGCTCAACGGGATGCTCGGGCGCATCGAGGAGGCCTTCGACCAGCGGACCGCGTCGGAGCAGCGCCTGCGCCAGTTCGTGGCCGACGCGTCCCACGAGCTGCGCACGCCCGTCACCACGATCCGCGGGTACGCCGAGCTCTACCGAACGGGCGCGCTGCGCGACACGACGGAGCTCTCCGAGGCGATGCGCCGGACCGAGCAGGAGGCCGTCCGCATGGGCGGCCTCGTCGACGACCTGCTGCGGCTCGCGCGCCTCGACCAGGGCCGCGCGCCGGCCACCGCGCCCGTCGACTTGGCGGCGCTGGCCACCGACGCCGTGCGCGACGCGCGCGCTGCTGCGCCCGAGCGTGCGATCGCGCTCGACGCGCCGGCGCCTGTCGTGGTCGAGGCGGAGGAGGACGGGATGCGCCAGGTGGTGGCGAACCTGGTGGGCAACGCCCTCGTGCATGCCCCCGGGGCGGAGGTGCGCGTCACCGTGTCGATCGCCGGCGGGGCCGCCGTGCTCGAGGTGTCCGACGACGGACCGGGCATGTCCGCCGACGACTCGGCGCGCGCCTTCGAGCGGTTCTACCGCGCCGACTCGTCGCGCAGCCGCCATCAGGGTGGCACCGGCCTCGGCCTCGCGATCGTGGAGTCGACGGTGCACGCCCACGGCGGCACCGTCTCGCTCACGAGTGCCCTCGGTGCCGGCACGACCGTCCGTGTCGAGCTGCCCCTGCACCCGCCACCCACGCCCCGTGTCACGAAACCGGCGACCACCACGCACCTCTCGTGACACGACCCAACCCACCCACGCCCCGTGTCACGAAACCGGCGACCACCACGCACATCTCGTGACACGACCCGACCCACCCACGCCCCGTGTCACGACATCCGCGACCACGACGCACATCTCGTGACACGACGGCGGGTCAGCGCGTGAGGTCGGTGACCTTGTCGCGCACGCGCGCCATCCGACGACGCAGCTGACGTCGCAGCGCCGGCTCGCGTGGCGGCGGCAGCTCGCCGCGGCGCTGGAGGTACAGCGCCTTCGCGGCGCCGATGAGCGGCGTGGCCACAAGGGCACCCGGGACACCCGCCGCGGCGCCACCGATCAGCGCCGCCATCATCGTGGCCGGCGGCGTCAGGTTGACGGCGCTGCCCACGATGGCCGGGCCGATCACGTTGTTCTCGAGCTGCTGGTAGGCGAGGAACACCACCGCCGCGATGAGCGCGGTGAGCGGGCTGTTCGTGAGCGCGAGGAGCACGAAGAACGCGCCGCCGAGGAAGCCGCCGATCTGCGGGATGAAGTTCGTGAGCATCGACCACAGCCCGGCGAGCGGCGCGAGCGGGACGCCGAGCGCGAGCCCGAGGCTGAGCACCACCATGCCGTTGAGCACGGCGACGAGCAGCGAGCCGGCGAAGTAGCTGCCGAACGTTCGATAGACGACGCGGCCGACCTCGTCGGCCTGTGCGCGACGTGACGGCGGCACGACCGAGCGCACCCGTCGCACCGCGCGCTCGCCGTCCACCAGGACGCCGAGCGCGGTGATGACCACCACCACGGTGCTGAAGAACCCGCCGAGCAAGCGCTCACCGAGCTCGGCGAGCGTCCTGTCGTTGACCTGGGCCGGTAGCCGGTCGATGAGGTCGGCCGTCTGCCCGGCAGCGTCGGCGCGCTCGAGGCGCGGACCGACGACCGGCCAGCTGTAGAGGTCGCGCACGGTGGCCGGCAGCTCCCGGCTGAAGGTGCGGGCCTGGTTGACCGTGGGGGGCGCGACGAGCAGCACCACCGCCGCGAAGAACGCGATCAGCCCGCCGCCGACGACCGCCGCGGCGGCGCCGCGTGACGTGCCTCGTCGACGCTGCACGGCCGACACGAGCGGCGACAGGGCCACGCCGAGCAGGATCCCCACCGCGACGCGCGTGACCATCTCCGGTGCGATCGTGGCGATGGACCACGCCGCCGCGGCCACGGTCGCGACCGCCGCGAACACGAGCGCGGAGCGCGGGTCGACGTCGACCGCGACCACCGCGTCGGGCGCGCGAGCGAGGCCGTCACCCTCCCCGGACGCGGTGCTCACCGTCGTTACGGTAGGACCCGGTGGCAGCGACCGGAGGGACCCTCGAGCACCGGGTCGTCCGCCTCACCACGGCGAGCGCGATCTGGATCGTCGGGACGCTGGTGGGGCTCGTGGTGGCTCGTCGGATGTTCATCGCCGCGCACCGCCCGCTGTCATGGGCCGCCGCGTCGGCAGTGGTCGCGATGCTGGTCGACCCGTTCGTGGAGAACCTCGCGCTGCGCATCCGGCGTGTGCCGGCGGTGCTGCTGACGTTCTTGGCCCTCGGCGCGGTCGGTGTCGGCACCACGTACCTCGTGTTCGACGACGTGCAGCACGCGCTGGACCGGCTCCAGACCGCCGCGCCGGAGGCCGCGGCCACGATCGAGGCGCGCCAGGACCGGCTCGGCGAGGTGGCGCGTGATGGGCACCTCAGCGACCGCGTCGACAGCTTCGTGCAGGCGCTCGACGAGCGCGCCACCGGCGGCGCGGACGTGCTGCGCTCCACTGCCGGCACGGCGCCCACCTACTTCCTGTGCGCGATCCTCACGGTGTTCCTGCTCACGTACGGTCCGCGCATCGCATCGGCCGCACTCGCGCAGGATCCCGACGTCGAGCGGCGACGACGCGTCGAGGCGATCGCCGTGCTCGCGCTGCAGCGGGCGCGACGTGCGGTCGTGCTCACCCTGGGCGTGGCGACGCTGCTCGGCCTGATCGGCACCGCGATCGCGAACTGGCTCGACCTGCCCGCGCCGGCCGGACTCGGGTTCGCGATCGGCGTGATGGCGCTGCTCCCGCACGTCGGGCTGATCGTCGGTTCGATCCCGCTCCTGCTGCTCACCGTCGGCTTCCGGTCGGGCACGATGGCGATCCTCCTCGCGCTCGCCGTGATCGTGGTGCAAGTGCTCGACTCGGTCGTCGTGCGTGCCTGGATCGCGCGGCGCTCGGTGCACATCGGGCTCCTCGCGCCGTGGGTCGTCGCGCTGCTCGGCTACGCCGTCTACGGGATCGGTGCCGCGGCATACGCGACGATCGCGGCGATCTTCGTGCTCGCCGTGCTCGACCAGGCGCAGGTCGCGCACGCCGTCGGCCCGCCCCCGCAAGCAGAGGCGTAGACGCCGTTCGCGGCGATCCCGGCAAGGTCCGGGCAGGTTCACGGCTGGCTCTGAGGTTCGCTTGGGATGGTGGCCGCCAAGAAGCACCACCCAGGAAAGGACCCCCCAGATGACCAGGTACCGCAAGGTCCTCGGCGCAGCAGCCTTCTCCCTCGCCTTGGCGGGCGGCGGTGTGGCCGGTGCGATGCTCGGCGTGCCCGCGCTGTCGAGCGCGCAGGACTCCACCGAGGCGACCACGACCACCACCGCGTCGACGTCCGCCTCTTCAGCGACCCCCGATCACGCCGGCCCCGGCCGGTTCGGCCACCGCGGCGAGGGTCTCGCCGTCGCCGCCGAGGCGCTCGGCATGACCGAGGAGGAGCTCAAGACAGAGCTCAAGGCGGGCAAGTCGATCGCGCAGGTGGCGGAGGCGCAGGGCGTCGACGTGCAGACGGTGATCGACGCGCTCGTCGCCGACGGCAAGGAGCGGCTCGCCGACCTCGAGGCCTCGCTCCCCGACCGCGTCACCGAGCTCGTGAACCGCACCGGCTGGGGTGACGGGGACCGCGGTGGCCGTGGCCACCACGCGCGGATCCGCATGATGGGACTCGAGACGGCCGCCGAGGTGATCGGCATCAGCGCTGACGACCTGCGCACCGCGCTGCAGGACGGCTCGAGCGTCGCCGAGGTGGCCGAGGCGAACAACGTGGACGTGCAGAAGGTGATCGACGCCCTCGTGGCCGACGCCACCGCTCGCATCGACCAGGCGGTCGCCAACGGCCGCATCGACTCGGCCCGCGCCGACGAGATGAAGGCGAACCTCGTGGAGCGCATCACCGCACACGTCAACGGCGAGGACCCCGGTCCGCCCGAGGGCGGGTTCGGCGACGGCCCGGTCGACTGAGACCCCCCGCCCCCACCCCCGCCGGGGTGACCGGGCCGACCCACGAGAGGCGCTTCCAGACCGGGAGCGCCTCTCGTCGCGCCCGGGCGGCGCGACCGCTACCGGATCAGGTCGACGACGTCGACGACGATCAGCCAGCTGAGCGCCGCGATGATCACCGACGCGAGTGCGGTGTAGTGCCAGCGGTATCGGTGGTCGGCCCGCCAGAACCGGCGGATCGACGCGACGTTCGCGACGATCGCGACCACACCGACCGGGATGCCCACCAGCGGCGCCACGCCCAGACCGATGCCGAGGATCGGCGCCACGAACGGCAGCAGGACGTAGGTGAGCAGGCAGCGCACCATCGAGATGAGCAGCGACCGCTCCACGAGCGACCGAGCCGATGCCTCGGTGGCCTTGGGGGCGTCGAGCGGCAGCCGAAGGAGCCGCCGCATCCGCAGGTCGGCCGGCGAGGTGTGCACCGGCGCCCCGAGCGCGGCCGGGGCGGGGCAGTAGGCCGGCGCGGCCGGGGCAACGGGCGCGGCGGGGGCAACGGTGGCGAGGTCAGGCTCCACGGTCGGTCACGCTACCGGTCACCAACCAACGTCTGTGAACCCTGGCGGCCGCAATGCGGACGTGGCGGTTCACAGACGTTGGTTGCTTAGGCAGTGGCCGTGCGGCAGACGCCTTCGCGCACCGCGGCCTCGGCCACGTACTCGGCCACGAGCGGGCCGACGCGGGTGTCGAACACCGACGGGATCACGTAGTCGGGCCGCACCTCCTCGCCGACGACCTCCGCGATCGCGCGGGCCGCGGCCAGCTTCATGCCCTCGGTGATCGCGGTGGCGGCGACGTCGAGCGCGCCCCGGAAGATGCCGGGGAACGCGAGCACGTTGTTGATCTGGTTCGGGTAGTCGCTGCGGCCGGTGGCGATCACCGCGGCGAGCCCGTCGGCCTCCTCGGGCCGGATCTCCGGGTCGGGGTTGGCCATCGCGAACACGATCGGGTCCTTCGCCATGCGCCGCAGGTCCGACGCCGTGAGCAAGCCGGGACCGGACACGCCGAGGAACACGTCGGCGCCGTCGATGATGTCGCTGAGCGAGCCCTCCTGGCGGTCGCGGTTGGTGTGCTCCGCGAACCAGGCCTTCGCGAAGTTGAGGTCGTCGCGGCCCTCCCAGATCGCGCCCTTGCGGTCCACGCCGATGATCTCGGCGACGCCCGCCTCGAGCAGGATCTTGCTGCAGGCCACGCCCGCGGCGCCGACGCCGGCCACCACGACCTTGAGCGCCTCCATCGGCTTGTCGACGATGCGCAGCGCGTTCTGCAGCGCGGCGAGCGCCACCACGGCCGTGCCGTGCTGGTCGTCGTGGAACACGGGGATGTCGAGCAGCTCCTTCAGCTGGTCCTCGATCTCGAAGCAGGCCGGCGCGGCGATGTCCTCGAGGTTGATCCCGCCGAACACCGGCGCGATCCGCACCACCGTGTCGATGATCTCCTGCGACGAGGAGACATCGAGGCAGATCGGGAAGCCGTCGACCCCACCGAACGCCTTGAACAGGAGCGCCTTGCCCTCCATGACCGGCAGCGCGCCCGCCGGACCGATGTCGCCCAGGCCGAGCACCGCGGTGCCGTCGGTGACGATGGCGACGGTGTTCTTCTTGATCGTGAGCTCGTGGACGAGGGCCGGCTGGTGCTGGATCGCCGTGCACACCCGGGCGACGCCAGGCGTGTAGGCCATCGACAGGTCGTCACGGTCGGCGACCGGCACCCGCGAGAGCACCTCGATCTTGCCGCCCTCGTGCATCGCGAACGTGCGGTCCGCCACCTCCACGAGCTCGAGGCCCTCGACGCCGCGCACCGCGCCCACCACCTTGTCGATGTGCGCCTCCGAGGAGCAGTTGACGACCAGGTCCTCGTCGAGGTGGCTGCCCCGCACGTCGAAGCCGCCGATCGCCGCGATGTTGCCGCCTACCTCGCCGATCGCGGTGGCGAGGCGACCGAGCGTGCCCGGCCGGTTGTCGAGCCGCACGCGAAGGCGGATGGAGAAGGCTGCGGTGGGCGTGGCCATGGGGTCACCGATCTGGTTGCCGTCGGGCAGACGTGCCCTGGTCCGGCGGCGACGGTACTCCGATGCCGCGGATGCACGGAAAACGCGCGGCGCAACGCGAAGACGGCGCCCCGAGCGGTCAGGGCGCCGTCATCGATCTTGGTGGGCTGGGACGCCGATGGCGTCACGACCTAGTTCGACTCGTGTGACATCTCATCGAGGCATCGGCGGATCTCCGATGACTTGAACCGACGGTGCCCGCCGAGCGTCCGGATCGCCGTGAGCTTTCCGGACCGTGCCCAGCGGGTCACCGTCTTGGGGTTCACTCGAAACAGAGCCGCCACCTCGCTGGGAGTGAGCAGGGCCTCGGGAGCGTCGATGTTGTCGTGCTGCGACATGATGTTCCTTGTGGTGTGATTCCGGGGTCACGCTTGTTCGTGACGGGATGTCCGTTTCGGCCTCAAAGGTATGAGAGGTGGCGCCTCACGCCTATGGCCCCAACGGGTCATTACGGCACGATTGGGTGACTAGTCACGTGCACACTCGGTGGCACTTCCACAACTCAGAGGCACTGTCCGTTCGGTTTCCGCCGAGTTCGCTCGTCGGCCGCCGCACGCAGCGCACGTCCCCCCACAGGCTGCGAACGCCGCCGGTGCAGCAGCCTGGCGCGACCCGATCGATCCCAGCGGAATCGGCAGATCAGCCCCCGTAGGCGAAGCCGAGGTCGAGCGCCGTCACGAGGGCGACGAGGGGCAGGCCGTGCTCGGCGGCCATCGCCGCCACCGTGCCGCCTCGGTCGACCACAGGCAGGAGCAGCACCGGTTCGGCGCCGGCCTCGCGGACCACCTCGGCGGCTTCGAGCATCGACACGCCGCGGGTGACGGCGTCCTCGGTGATCACCACCTTGTCGCCCGGTTCGAGCGCTCCGGCGAGGCGACCGCCGCCGCCGTGGTCCTTGACCTCCTTGCGCACGCTGAAGCTGCGCAGCAGGCGCCCGCGGGTGGCGGCGACGGCAGCGATCCCGAAGGCCACGGCGTCGGCGCCCATGGTGAGCCCGCCGATCGCGGTGACCTCGGGCGGGATCACGGCGAGGGCGGCGTCGGCCACGAGCAGCATCCCCTCGGGCCGACAGGTGGTCTGCTTGGCGTCGATGAACCAGTCGCTCTGCTTGCCGCTCTTCAGCACGAACTCGCCGCGGCGCACGCTGTAGCGCAGCAGGTGCTCCACGAGCGCGGCGGATGCCGGGTGATCGGTCACGAGGTCTCCTGTGGGGTGGCGGTCGCGCGGCGGCGACGGCGAAGCGAGGGCGGGGCGAGCGCGAGCTGCACCGCCACCAGAGCGACGATCGACGCTGCCAGCGTGAGCACGACGTTGCGCCGGACCTGACGGTCGGTCGCCGGGTTGTCGTCGTGCTCACCGAGGCGAGCGAACTGCGCCTCGGTGAGGAGCGCGGAGCGGCCGTCGGCGGCGCGGTCGTTGAGGAAGACCGATGCGCCGTCGGCGCGTGCCACCCAGAGCTTGATCGTCCCACCGTCGTAGGCGGCGGTGGTCTTCCAGACCGAGATGCGCGCGTCGTCGGTGGGCGACGTGTAGGTGCCGCGCTCGACGTGCGAGTCGACCACGACGTCACGCAGCCCCGCGGCCGCGTACGCGCTCTGCGCCGCGTCGATCGCCTCGCCGGCGGTGATCGGCTTCGGATCCTGGAGCCAGCCGATGGCGACGACCGCGATGGCCACGACCGCGAGCGTGCCGGCAAGGATGCGCATCCGGGTCGTCAGCTCCCTCGCCGCGCGCGTGCGAGGCGTCGCCGCCGGTACTCGTCGCGCTCGGCGGGATCCACGAGGAGCACCGCCTCCACGAGGCGGAGCAGCCAGCCTGGGTCGAACGGCTTCGGGATCACGTCGAGGGCACCGAGCTCCAGGAGCTCGCCCACGTGCCGATCCGCCTCGGTCGCCATCCCGGTGAGCACGAGGATCGGCGGGGCGGGGCGACCGTCGAGCCGGCGGAGCACCTCCCAGCCGTCGAGGATCGGCATCATGATGTCGAGCAGCATGAGATCGGGCGGGTCCGCCTCGAGCGCGGCGAGCGCCTGCACGCCGTCGCCGGCCTCGCTGATCTGATGGCCGTCGCCCGACAGCTCGATGCGCAGCAGGAGACGGATGTCCTCGTGGTCGTCGACGATCAGGATCCGACTCACGCCGTGAACCGCACCTGACCGTTCCCCGACGCGATGCTGCCGATCTCCACGGCTCGGTGGCCCTCGGTGCGCAGCAGGTCGAGCGTGCGGTGCGCCTCCTCCGGTGGCACCACCACCACCATCCCGAGGCCGAGGTTGAACACCTTGCGCATCTCCTCGTCGGACACGTCGCCGAGGTGCTGGATCTCGGTGAAGATCCGCGGTGGCTCCCACGAGCGCGTCGCCACGACGGCGTCGGCGCCGTCGGGGAGCACGCGAGCGAGGTTGCCGGGCAAGCCGCCGCCGGTGACGTGCGCGATCGAGCGGACGTCGACGACGCGGAGCAGCGCGGCGATCGCCGGTGCGTAGATCACCGACGGCGTGAGCAGCTCGTCGGCGAGCGTGTGGCGCGCACCGTCCCACGCGGGTGCGTCGAGCCGGCGCTCGGCGCCGTCGAGGAGCACCTTGCGCGCGAGCGAGTAGCCGTTCGACCGCAGACCCGGCGACGGCAGGCCGATCAGCACGTCGCCCACCTGCACGTGCTCGCCGGTGATGAGACGGTCGCGCTCGGCGACACCGACCGCGAACCCGACGAGATCGAACTCGCCGGGCTCCATGGCGCCGGGGTGCTCGGCCATCTCGCCGCCGATCAGCGCGCAGCCGGCTTGGCGGCATCCTTGTGCGACGCCCACGACGAGCTGCTCGATGTGGTCGGGGTCGAGCTTGCCGACTGCGATGTAGTCGAGGAAGAAGAGCGGCTCGGCCCCCTGGCACACGATGTCGTCGACGCACATCGCCACGAGGTCGACGCCGATGGTGTCGAACCTGCCGGTGGCCTGCGCGATGAGCGCCTTCGTGCCGACGCCGTCGGTGGACGACACGAGCACCGGATGGCGGTAGCGGTGCTGCGCGAAGGAGAACAGCCCGCCGAAGCCGCCGATGTCACCGATCACCTCGGGACGGAACGTGGAGCGCACCTCGGCCTTGATCCGCTCGACCGCTTCCTCACCGGCGGAGATGCTGACCCCGGCGTCCTCGTAGCTCGTACCCAACCCCTCGTCCTTCTTCAGTCGATCGCGATCTGCACGGGCCCGGGCTCGGGACGCGCCGGCTCTTCGAGCACGTGCTTGCCCAGCGTCACGGGAACGGCCACTGGATACTGGCCCGTGAAGCACGCGTCGCAGAAACCGGCGCCGGGCGCGCCCGTGGCGGCGACGAGGCGATCGAGCTGGATGTAGGCGAGCGTGTCGACGTTGAGGTAGTCGCGGATCTCCTCGACGGTGAGCGACGACGCGAGCAGCTCGGTGCGGTCGCCCGTGTCGATGCCGTAGAAGCACGACCACTTCACCGGCGGCGATGTGATGCGGAGGTGCACCTCGGCGGCTCCGGCCTCGCGCAGCATCTTGGTGAGCTGTCGCTGCGTGGTGCCGCGCACGATCGAGTCGTCGACCACCACGATGCGCTTGCCCGCGATGTTCTCGCGCAGCGGGTTGAGCTTCATGCGCACCGCGCGGGCGCGCAGCTCCTGGCTCGGCGCGATGAAGCTGCGGCCGATGTAGCGGTTCTTGACGAGGCCTTGGCCGAACGGGATGCCGCTGCGACGCGCGAACCCCTCTGCCGCGGGCACGCCCGACTCGGGGACGCCCATCACCATGTCGGCATCCACCGGTGCCTGCTCGGCGAGCTGCTCACCCATGTGGATGCGCGCCTGGTGCACGCTCTGGTTGTAGAGCCGGGTGTCGGGCCGGGCGAAGTACACGAACTCGAAGAGGCACAGCTTCGGGTCGACGCGGCTGTCGGGGAACGGGCGCAGCGACCGCGGACCTGTGGCGTCGATCACGACCATCTCGCCGGGGTCGAGCTCGCGCACGAAGTGCGCTCCCACGATGTCGAGCGCGGGGCTCTCGGAGGCGAGCACCCAGCCGTGCTCGAGCTTGCCGAGGCACAGCGGCCTGAAGCCGTTGGGGTCGCGCACGCCGATCACGCGGGCCTCGTCCATCACGACGAGCGAGAACGCGCCTTCGAGCTGCGGGAGGACCGCACCGAGCGCGCGCTCGAGGTCGCGCTCGTCGCTGCGATCCTCCGGCAGGCGGGCCAGCTCAGCGGCAAGGAGCTCCGCGATGATGTCGGTGTCGCTCGTGACGGTGCCGGGGAGCATCCCCGCCCCGGCCACCAGGGCCTCGGTGTTGGTGAGGTTGCCGTTGTGGCCGAGCGCGAACTGGTGCTCGTCGACGCCGCGGTAGGCCGGCTGCGCGTTGCGCCAGGTGGACGAGCCGGTGGTGGAGTAGCGGCAGTGGCCGATCGCGACGTGCCCGACGAGCCCCGCGAGCATCCGGTCGTCGAACACCGCGGCCACGAGGCCCTGGTCCTTCACGACCGTGACGTCTGACCCGTCGCTCACGGCCATGCCGGCCGACTCCTGGCCGCGGTGCTGGAGCGCGAACAGGCCGAGATAGGTCAGATGGGCCACGGGCTGGCCCGGGGCGTACACCCCGAAGACGCCGCACGCCTCCTTGGGGCTGTCGTCCCAAGGCTCGACGAGCGCATCGGCGGCGGCCACGTCTCCAGTGTGCCAGCACCCGGCCCGCATCCACGACCTCGGCGCCACCCGGGCCGGTGGTGGGCACGTGGCGGGCGCCGGGGATCGCTCCTCGGGAGCTCCGCAGCAGGAGATCCAGCGGCAGAGGTGGAACCAGTGAGCCAGGAATCACCGGCCGAACGACCGGTGAGGGCACGGGCTAGGGCAGGTTGCAGATGCGGGTCGACCAGCGACATCCATTCAGCAATCCGACGGTTCTGGATCGGTCGCCGGACGGCCTGCTCGGCGCGGGACCTGTCGAGGCCGGTTCACGCCGCGATCGCCCCTCCGGTCATCGCTGGTGGTCCCCCCTGTGGCTGCTCCTCCTGGCGGACGCCGCCGCGCTCGGCGCAGCCGCGACCCTCACGAACGCGCCAGCGAGGTTCGCGGGCGCCGCCGTGGTGACCGCGATCCTCGGACTGCGGATGGCGAACCTCTACCGCCGAGTCCTCCTCCCGACCGCGCTCGGCCAGTCCGGCACGATGACGATGTCGGTCGCAGCGGGAGCGCTCGTCGCCGCCGCGGTCACAGGCACCCCCTCGGCGACCGCGATGACGTTCACCGCGCTGGCGAGCCCGGCCCTGTGCGCCTGTCGCGCCCTCGCCTACGCACGGCAGCGCCGCGCCGCGACACTCCGGCCCCAGCGGGCGATCGTCGTGGGGAGCGGGTCGGAGGGTCAGGACCTCGTTTCCCGGCTGCTCGGCCACCCCGAGTACGGCATCGAGCCGCTCGGCTTCGTCGACACGAACCCCAACCCGATCGACCCCGACCTCCCCGTCACGGTTCTCGGTGAGCTCGCCTCGCTGTCGAGGATCGTGAAGGAGCTGCGTGTCCAGCGGATCTTCCTCGACTCCGCCTCCGTGTCCGAGAGCGAGCTGCTCGACGTGCTCGACCTGGCGTCCGGCCTCGACGTCGAGATCAGCGTCCTTCCCGCACTGGCCCGTCACCTCAGCACCTCGATCACGGTGGAGGGCGTCGCCGGAGCGACCGTCCTCTCGTACCGCCCAGCCCGGCACTACGGGATCAGCTGGGGGCTGAAGCGCGTCATCGACGTCGTCGGAGCGCTGGTTGCCCTCACGGTGACCGCCCCCGTCGCGCTGGCGATCGCGATCGCCGTGAAGCTCGATTCGCCCGGTCCCGTGATCTACAAGCAGGAGCGCGTCGGTCGGCACGGCCGCACCTTCACGATCTACAAGTTCCGCTCGATGCAGGTGGACGCCGACGCCCAGAAGGTCCTCTACCTCGATCTCAACGAAGCCAGCGGCCCGTACTTCAAGCTCGAGAGCGACCCTCGCATCACGCGGGTGGGCCGCTGGATCCGTCGCTTCTCCGTCGACGAGATCCCGCAGATGATCAACGTCCTGCGGGGCGACATGAGCCTCGTCGGTCCTCGCCCGGCGCTCGCGACCGAGGTCGCCGAGTACCCGGACTGGTTCCGTCGCCGCCTTGCGGTGCGGCCCGGGCTCAGCGGCCTGTGGCAGGTGTCGGGACGGTTCCTCGTGCCGTTCTCGGAGGCGACGCGGCTTGACGTCTCCTACGTCGACTACTGGTCCCTCGGGCTCGACCTCCAGATCCTCGCCAGGACGCCAGGCGTCGTCCTGTCAGGTCGCGGCGCTCGCTGACCCACCCGCGCGCAGGCACGACGATTCCTCCGCTTGTGGCACCCTTGGCCCTTCTTCCCGATTCGAACGCGGAGTCAGCGATGAGCACCGATCTGGCCACCGAAGTCGCCTCTCTCGAGTGGTACCACACGATGGAGCTCCCGGGCGGTGTCGTCACCAAGGGCTTCTTCGACCACCGCTCGGTGCTCGATCGGTACGGGTTCCCCGCTTCGATGGCCGGCACGAGAGCGCTCGACGTCGGCACGTTCGACGGCTTCTTCTCCTTCGAGATGGAACGACGCGGCGCGGAGGTGGTCGCGCTCGACGTGCCCGACACCGAGTCGCTCGACTGGCCGGTGCCGTCCCGACTCGCCGGCACCACGCGCTTCCAACCACGACATCGGAACTTCGACGTTGCGCGCGAGGCCCTCGGGTCGAAGGTCGACCGGCGCTTCCTCAGCGCCTACAAGGTCACCCCCGACGACATCGGCACGTTCGACCGGGTGTTCATCGGCAGCGTGCTCATCCACCTGCGCGATCCGGTGGGTGCGCTGATGAACCTGTACGAGATGCTCGAGCCGGGCGGCACGATCCACATCAGCGAGGAGGTCCATCGCTGGCTCGACCTGCTGGGGCGCGGCAGGCCGGTGGCGAAGTTCCAGGCCATCTCCCCGCACCTCACGTGGTGGATCGGCAACCGCGCCTGCTGGGAGCACATGCTCCGAGCCGCAGGGTTCGTCGACGTGGTCCACGGCGCCACCTTCGTGATCCCGTTCAACGGCGGGAAGGGCGGCGTGCGCCACGGCGTGCTGACGGCGCGCCGACCGCTCTGACCTTCCTCGCCGCGACAGATCCGAGCTGCCGTCAGACCTCGGGCTCGAGATCGAGTGAGCGTCGCTCCCATGCGGCGCCCAGCATGAGGGAGATCCGACCCGCGAGCACGGACTGGACCCTCCAGGACCCGAGCCATCCGGCGCACCGCACCCCTACCCACAGCCCACGCGCCAGGAGCCGTCCGACGCGGTCGCTTCGCATCGCCGCCCGGGCGAGCAGCCGATCGACGAGGCGCATCGACCCGAGCGCCGGGTACAGGCTGATGCCGTGGACGCGTCGGAGCTCGGCGCTCGCCTTCCCACCGTTGACCCGCTCCTTGTAGAACACCTCGAAGCTGCGGTCGATCGAGTGGCGCGTGATCGCATCTCGTGCGAGCACGAACTCCACGCCCGCGCTGCGCAGACGCCAGAACAGCTCGATGTCCTCACCGCGTCGCATCCCGTCGCGGAACAGCCCGACCTCGCGCAGGACCTCCCGCCGCAGCGAGAAGGACCCCTCGTTGGCGACCGGACCTTCGAGGGTGGGGATGTGCGACGGGATCACCTCTGACCGCCCCCGGCGAGGCACGAGCAGCTCTCGGCGACCCATCACCATCATGCGGCGCTCCGGGTCGTGCAGCTCGCGATGTGCGCGGAGCCAGCCGGGCCGCGGCGGTTCGTCGTCATCCACGAAGACGAGCAGCTCGTTGTGGCTCGCTCGGATGGCGCCGTTGCGCGCCGCGCCACAGCCGCCGTTGGGCTGGCTGACCCAGGACAGCCTCGGGTCTCCGAACGATTCGAGGACGCTCAGGGTCTCGTCCCGCGAGTCGTCGTCGCAGACCACGATCTCGTCGCCTTCTTCGAGCTGTTCGAGCACCGCAGCGACGCACTCGCGCAGGAGGACGGGGCGCCGATAGGTCGGCACCAGCACGGACGCGACCAGGCGCGGATCGCGAGTCATCGATCCATCGATTCGGGACCGGATCGAAGCGCCGCGCGCCGGGCGCTGATCGCAGCACGAAGGACGCTCCACGCATCGCGTCGGCCCTGCAGCCTCAGCCTGACCGCCACGAGCACCCCGGGAGCGAGACGGCTGCCGACCAAGACCGACCACACGATGAACGCGATCGCGCGCAGCCCTCGGAGCCGGACCATGAGGGCGCGCGTCTCGTTGTAGGCCGCCTCTGCGACAGCGTCGGCGGACCGACCGACACGGGGCTGACCTTCGGTCCGCTCGCCGGGGTAGTGGTCGACCGCGACCAGAGGGTCGAAGACGAGCCGACCGCCTCGTGCGCGCACGGCGAGCGAGAAGGCGTAGTCGTTGAAGATCTGCGCGCCGGCGCCGCGGAGGTCCTCGTCGAAGGTCAACCCGTCGATCGCCGTCAGGCGGAACGACATGTTCACGCCCTTGAGGACGTCGACGCTCCGTGCGGCTCCGACGCCGCGCTGGTGACCGCCGATGATGCGCCCGAACCACTGGACCTTGCCGACCACGGCCATCTCCGCGTCGTCGACCTCGCCGTTCGGGGCGTGCAACCAGTCTCTGCCGCCCACTCCGGCGATCATGCCGTCGCCCTCGAAGTGCGCGGCGATCCGTGCGCACCAGTCCGGCCGGGGGGCTGCGTCGTCATCGGTGATCGCGACGACGTCGGCCCCGCATCGGCGGACCTGTGCCAGCCCTGCGTTGAGCGCCGCGACCTGCCCAGGCACGGCGACGGTGACGAGCGTCGGCGCGAGGGTGTCGAAGCGGGCGGACGCCAGCACGTCGGTGGTGGCGCGGTCCTCGGGGCGCGCCACCACGACGACGCCGTCGGGTCGTCGCGTCTGCGCGTCGAGTGCCCCGAGGCAGCGCAACAGGTCGTCGGGTCTGGCACACGTCGGCACCAGCACGAACACCCTCACGTGGTGGGGACCGATCGCGCCATCGGGGCGATCGTAGGAGGGTCAGCCCCGCGACCGATTCCACGCTTCGTCGAACAGCGCCTCGAGACGCGGACCGACGACGTCTGGGTGGTACTCCTCCGCGTAGCGCTGACGGGCTCGACTCGCGAGGGCGGTCCTGAGCGTCGAGTCCGATGCCAGTCGTGCCATCGCCGCCGCGACCTCCTCGACGTCGTCGCCGTCGACGGTCAGCGCTGAGCCGCCGGCGATCTCGGCTGGCACTCCGGACCGGTCGACGACCTGGGGAAGTCCCGCCGCCATGGCCTCCACGGCCACGCCACCGAAGGACTCTGTGCGGCTCGGGAAGACGTGGATGTCGGAGGAGACGAGCAGTCCCAGCACGTCGGGCCTGGCACGTGGTCCGAGCCATCGCACGGAGGGCGGGAGGTGACCCGGCTCCGGGTCGTTGGTCACCACATCGAGGCGCAGACCGGGACCGATCGATGCCATCGCCTCGAGCACCACCCTGAGGTTCTTGTCGCGCCCGTTGGCGCCGACGAAGACGGCGACGACGTCCGGGGCGTCCGTGGGCGCCGCCGGCGGGAGGTCGACGTAGACGAGAGGCGGCACGACCCAGACGTGATCGTCCGTGATCGCGGACGTCCGCTCGAGCAGGCCTCGCCGCCCGAGCTCGGACCAGCACTGGGACAGCGCAGCGCGCTGCACGAAGCGCTCGTGCGTGCGAGCCGACTGGGCCGGGAACCACTGGCCAGGCCGCGCGTCGAGCACCCCTTGGGTGCTCCAGACCGTCCGCACCCCAGGGGCCGTCGGGAAGCTGATGTGACCGTAGAGCAGCTCGGTGCCAGGTGGCACACGCACCGGGGCGACCTGGCTCGCGTCGCGCAGCGCACGGCGCGCGGAGCTGCCCACCCATGCCGGCCACTGCTTGGCCGTCGCGGACACGGCGCTGGCTGCGCGGCGAAGCGCGCGCTCGGGCTGTCGCCAACCGAGGCTCGGGCGGACCGTGCCGTCGCTCCAACGCACCATCGACCGGTAGAGCAGCCCGCTGTCCCACAGCTCGCGGGCGCCGGTCGGCTCGAGGTCGCTCGCCGTCGCTGCGACGGCTACCTGACGCACCTTCAGCCCTGCGACCGATCGGTCCCTTGTGGCCGGACGAAGTAGCGGTAGCCGAGGTCCGACGCGTTCCGGTAGCTGTTCGAGTCGCGCCGCCAGCGCTGCTGGTGGACGACCTCGCCGCCCGCTGATCGAACCGTCCGGACCACATCGGCCGGGTCGAGGCCGTTCATCTGGATCGACGGCCCGCCACCGGACTTGATCCGCCGATACCGGCTGAGGACCCCGTTCGGGACGAGCTCCTTGATGCGCTGCTTGGGCGACCTGGCGGGCACCTGGAACACGACCACCCCGTCGGGGCTCGCGAGCCTCACGAGCTCTCGGATGTAGCCGCGCGCGTAGACGGGCTCCATGTGCTGCAGCACGAGGTGCGTGTAGAGGAGATCGAACCGCTCTTCCCCGACGACGCTCAGGTCTGTCGTGGTGTTGAGCAGGTAGCGGCACCGCTCGCCGTGCTTGTTGAGGCGCGCCGCGAGCTCCAGCATCGACGCGGCGATGTCGATGCCCGTGACCGTGTCGAAGTGATCTGCGAGGGCTTGGACGAGGCGCCCGGGTCCGCAGCCGAAGTCGAGCGCTCGTGCTCGCCCGATCTCGATGCCCAGCCCGGCGAGGTAGTCGAGCAGCTCGGCGATCTCCTGACGTCCCGTCTCGAAGAACTCCTCGACGTCCCACTTGTTGCCGCGACGCTCGCGGTCTGACATCACCGCCCAGAAGGGATCGAGCTCGCCCAGCTGATCCCAGTTGCTACCCAGGTCGTCGAGATCCACTGGCCCTGAGACTAGGCACTCACCCAGGATCCTCCGGGCGTGAGGCACCTCGTAGGTGTGGCAGTCTCGCAACGTGACCGAGATGGGGCCGCCCCCGGGAAGGGCGCGCGAGATCCGCGAGCTCGCTGCCGCGAACGGGTACCGGTGGACGCTCCAGCATCTGCTGCTCAAGACGAGCTGGCGGGTCGTGCGCTCGCTCGAGGCGCGCCAGCGGGCACTCGAGGTGCGCCGGGACCTGCCGGGGATCAACACGCGAGCACGCAACCGCAGGGTCTGGGACGACTGGGACTGGAGCCGATCCGGTGAGGAGTGGACGCCGAGCCCTGAGTGGAAGGCGGCGCTCGTCGAGCACGTGCTCCTGCCGTACCTCGAGGGGCGGCGACGGATCGTGGAGATCGGCCCTGGCGCGGGACGCTGGACGGAGCACCTCCAGCGCATCGCAGACGAGCTGACGCTCGTCGACCTGTCAGCCACGTGCATCGAGCAGTGCAAGCAACGGTTCGCGGCGTGTTCGAACATCTCGTATCACGTCAACTCCGGCGCTGACCTGTCGATGGTCGCCGCGAGCTCCGTCGACGCGATCTGGTCGTTCGACGCGTTCGTCCACATCGCCCCGCCCGAGATCCGCGCGTACGTCGGCGAGTTCGCGCGCGTCCTGGTGCCCGGGGGCG
>JBQTHC010000133.1:0-4775 GCA_052390255.1 Microthrixaceae bacterium | reverse complement strand
GGGTCTCGATCACGTCACCGGGCAAGCCGATGACGCGCTTGATGAGGTCCTTGATGCCGTCGTCGCCGACGGACTTCTTCGGGATCTCGAACACCACCACGTCGCCGCGGTTCACGTCATGGAGCTTGTAGCTCAGCTTGTTGACGAGGACGCGATCGCCCTTCTCGAGCGTGGGCTCCATCGACGCCGAGGGGATGTAGAAGGCCTGGAAGAGGAAGGTCTTGATAACCAGCGCCACGACGAGGGCGCCCACGATGACCGCCACCCACTCCATCGCCGACCGGACCCGATCGTGCCTCTCGAGCTCCTTGGCGGCGGCGTCACGTTCCGCCGCAACGATCTCATCGAGCCGGGATCCCGGAGCGTCGCTGGTGTTGGTCACGGCGGCGTCAACGGTAGCGGGCGAGGATCCGCCCGGCAGCGCGGGTCCCGGCCTTCGCGAGCTCGCCCGGCGCGTCGACCACCTGTGCGTCGGGCCCGAGGCTCACGAGGAGACGCTCGAGCCACGCCTCGCCCGCGATCGCGAGGGTGACGGTGAAGGAGCCGTCCGCCTCGTCGCGCACCTCTTCGACGGGGTAGGTCTCGGTGACCCACCGCGCCGTCGCCGGCAGGCGGAGCACCACGCGCGGGTCGTCCGCGTCGGGCTCGAACACCGCCGCCGTGAGGTCGGTCAGGGGAGCGTCGAAGCCCTCGGTGAGCAAGGTCGCCGACGCGATCCGATCGACCCGGAAACGACGCTCGGCTCCAGCGAGGTGGCAGTGGCCGAGGAGGTAGAGGCTCCCGTCGGCGGCGTGCACGAGGTACGGATCGACGTCGCGCTCGGTCCGCGTGTCCCGCCCGTAGGAGTAGTAGTCGAGGTGGACGCGGCGCCGCTCGCGCACGGCGGCGCGCAGGACGTCGAGCACCTCGACCTGCGCGCCCCCGAGATCGACCTCGAGCGCCTGGGTGCCATCGACGCCGAGGACGGCCGCGAGCTTGTGGACGCCCCGCGAGAGCGCGCTGTCGGGGTCGGCGCCCGGGAGCGCGAGGACCGAGGCGCCGGCAGCGAGCAGCGCGACGGCCTGCGCGGGGGTCAGGCGCTGTGGTGCCGCGAACACGTCGGCGTAGTGGATCCACACGCGGTCGCCCTCCTGGACGACGTCGATGAGCGCGTCGGGGGTGTATGGCGGCACCCCGACGAGCCACATGACGTCGAGGTCGGCGGCGAGCTGCGCGGGCGTGATTGCAAAGCGCTCGCACACCTCACCGACGGTCGGACCGTCGTGGTTGACGATCCACGGCACCATCGCCAACAGCCGCTGGAGCCGCGATGCGGAGGTCTCCGGACCGGTCATGGCACCTGCTCCAACCACTCCACGAGATCGCGACGCAGCTCCTCGGGCTCGAGCAGCTCGGCGTGCTCGAGGAAGGAGAGCACGAACGAGCGGAGGGCGGCATGGTTGGTGACCGGCAGCTCGATGACGACGGATCCGCCGCCGGCATCGTCGACTGCGACCGAGCGAGCCCGATCGGGTCCGACGTGATGGACCACCCAGCGGCTCTGCGGTCCGTCGACACGCAGCACCGCGAGCGTGGGCTCGTCGCCACCGAGCTCCCACGCGCCGCGGGCGCGACCAGGCACGTTCGTGGTGGGCAGGTCGAACGACGGCAGGTCGGTCGCCACGACCGCTCCGTCGATGCGGTCGAGGCGATAGTTGCGCTCCTCGTCGCGGAGGTGGTCGTAGCCGGTCAGGTACCAACGACCGCGCTGGAACTCGAGGCGATACGGATCGATCGTGCGCTCCTCGTCGTGATACGTGAGCCGCACGGGGCGCCGCTCCGACACCGCGGCGAACAGTCGAGCCAGGTTCTCGTCCGCTGGCAGGGGCGCGACTCGCACCCCCAGGTCGCCAACCGAGGGGTTCGCGGTGAGCCCGCCGAGCTTCAGGAGCCCCTCCCTGGCTGGAAGGCCCTCGACCTGCACGGCAGACGCGGCAAGGTGCAGTGCCGCGAGCTCCTCCGGCTCGAGCCCTGGGTCGCGGAGCGCGTACTCGTCGCGCGGAATGCGATATCCGTCGGCCGCGGGCATCGTGCCCGGGATCTTCTCGACGCGCAGCGGGATGCCCATCGAGCGCAGCTCGTCCTTGTCGCGCTCGAACGCGCGGCGGAACGATGCCAGGTCCCGCGGGTAGGCCTCGAGCTGGGCCTGGATGGTCTCGGCCGAGATCGGCCGCTCCGTGTCGAGGAGCAGCGCCGTGAGGTTCAGGAGTCTCTCGAGCTTCGCGGCCGACACGCCGGCGACCTTACCCAGCGCCACCCAAGAAGCTCGCTGCCAGCGTCCCCGCGGCTCCGGCCGCATCGAAGAAGATGGGGTCGTCCGCAGGGCCGCGACCCATCGTGGTGACCCGCAGTCCAGCGTCATCCAAGAGGCTGGCCATCGGCGGCGCTTCGAGCACCTCCACGGCGTGCCTGTCGTGCTCGAAGGCGCCGGCGCGGGGCGACGCAACCAGCACTGGCGATCGCGTGAGGTCCAGAGCCGTGCGGCTGTGATGACTGACGCCGTTGTGGCGCTCTCGCGCGTCCCCACTGCTCATCCGCAGCGCGGCGATCGCTCGTCCACCGAGTGCCGTTGTGGCGTCGAGAACGGCGGCGACCTCGACAGCGCTCGTGCCGAGCTCGGTGCCCGTCCCGCCGACGCCCGGCCCCATCGCCACGCTGACCGCGTCGGCGGCAAGGACGTGACGAGCCAGCACGAGCGCTGAAGGGATCGACACCGCTTCGAGGTCGCCACCGAACGCATGGCCCGCGGTGACGGTGGCTGCGATGACGCCGCGCTCGACCATGTCCGCGACGAGGTCCGAGAGGGCGATCGGCAGGGCTGCGCCGTCGGTCATCACGTACACGATCCGCGCGGTCGGGGCGCCGGCCAGGAGTGCGACCGCGACGCACGGCACCTGGCTGTGGAGGCTGCAGGCCACCACCGGCATGTCCCGCAGGTCCGACGGGAGGTCGGGATGGTCCTCCTCGGCCGCGCCGGCGTCGACCTGCAGGCTCGTGTAGCGCAGCTTCATGATGTGTCCCGGGCCTGGTTCTGACCAGGCGCCGCGGGCGAGGTTCCAGTGCACGACGTGCCAGCCGCCGGTGCCAAGACCCAGGTCGACCGCCGTGGTGTTCAGGATCACCTGGTCGCCGACCGCGACCGGGCCGGTGAGCTGTGTGAGCACATGGGCACGGCCAGCGTCTGTGTCGACGCGCTGCAGTCCGGGCCGGGTCATCAGCAGCTCGGTGACGGTCCCGGTGCGGAACGTCGGCACTACAGCGACGCGATGAGCTTCTCGACCCGCTCATCGCGGGATCGGAACGGGTCCTTGCACAGCACGGTGCGCTGCGCCTGGTCGTTGAGCTTCAGGTGGACCCAGTCGACCGTGTAGTCGCGCTTGCGCTCCTTCGCCCGACGGATGAACTCGCCTCGAAGCCGCGCCCGAGTGGTCTGCGGGGGGGTCTCGACGGCTTCGTCGATGTCGGCGTCGGTGCAGGTCCGCTCCACGAGGTCCGCGTCCTGCAGCTTGTAGAAGAGGCCTCGATCTCGGCTGATGTCGTGGTACTGGAGGTCGATGAGGGCGATCTTCGGGTGGGTGAGCGGCAGATCGTGCTTCGCCCGGTACCCCTCGATCAGCTGGTGCTTGATCACCCAGTCGCACTCCCGATCGAGCTCCATCGGGTCGCGCTCGATCGTGGTGACGCAGTGCTCCCACATGCCCAGCGCCTGCTTCTCGAGCGGGCTGAGCCCCTTGGTCTCCGCGTACTTCAGGGCCTTGTTGAGGTACTCCGACTGGATGTCCAGCGCGGAGAGCTCGCGGCCGTTGGCGAGTCGCACCTTGCGACGACAGGTGGTGTCGTGGCTGATCTCACGGATCGCACGGATCGGGTTCTCGAGCGTGAGGTCGCGCAGCACCTGGCTCGGGTCCTCCAGCATGCGAAGCAGGATCGACGTGGCCCCGACCTTGAGGAAGGTGGCGTACTCGCTCATGTTCGAGTCGCCCACGATCACGTGGAGGCGGCGGTACCGCTCAGCGTCGGCATGCGGCTCGTCGCGTGTGTTGATGATCGGGCGGCTCCGGGTGGTGGCGGAGCTGACCCCCTCCCAGATGTGCTCGGCGCGCTGCGAGATGCAGTACATCGCGCCGCGGGCCGTCTGCAACACCTTCCCGGCGCCTGCGTAGATCTGCCGCGTCACGAAGTACGGGATGAGCACCTCGGCGTAGTGGCCGAAGTCGTCGCGCCGCGAGGTGAGGTAGTTCTCGTGGCAGCCGTAGCTGTTCCCGGCCGAGTCCGTGTTGTTCTTGAACAGGTAGATGACCCCGCGGATCCCCTCCTCGCGCAAGCGCTGCTCGGCCGACCCGAGGAGCTGCTCGAGGATCCGCTCCCCCGCCTTGTCGTGGGTGACCAGATCGAGGATCGAGTCGCACTCGGGGGTGGCGTACTCGGGGTGCGAGCCGACATCGAGGTACAGGCGCGCCCCGTTCGCGAGGAACACGTTGCTGCTCCGCCCCCAGGAGACCACGCGGCGGAAGAGATAGCGGGCCACCTCGTCAGGACTGAGGCGCCGCTGTCCGCGGAGCGTGCACGTGACCCCGTACTCGTTCTCGAGTCCGAAGATCCGACGCTCCATCTCGAGCAACCTACTGCCGCGCGCCTCGTTCGTAGCGCAGGGCTTCGTGCCTGCCATCGAGGTTGGGGGCACCCGTGGCCGTGCAGGGGCCCCACGTGCCCCGAACGTCGTGGGGTGCGCTAGG
>JBQTHC010000132.1:0-8447 GCA_052390255.1 Microthrixaceae bacterium | reverse complement strand
CCGAGCGATCCTCTGCAAGGCTGCACGAGATGCAGGTCCACCTCGTCGACGGCACCTACGAGCTGTTCCGCCACCACTACTCCCCCGCGAACCGCGACCCGGAGCGCGGAGCGACGCGGGGGGTCGTCGCGTCGTGCCTGAGCCTCCTCGAGCAGGGATCCACACACCTCGCGGTGGCCACTGATCACGTCATCGAGTCGTTCCGCAACGACCTGTGGGCCGGCTACAAGGACGGCTCGGGTGTCGAGCCGCTCCTGAAGGCGCAGTTCCCCGTCCTCGAGGACGCGCTGCGTGCGGCGGGCTTCACGGTGTGGGCGATGGTCGAACAAGAGGCAGACGATGCGCTCGCGGCGGGTGCCGCACTCGCCGCCGCCGACGAGCGCGTGGAGCGCGTCGTCATCTGCACACCCGACAAGGACCTCGGGCAGTGCGTCGGCGGCAAGGTGTGGCAGTGGGACCGGCGTCAGGACAAGTGGTTCGACGCCGCCGGGGTCCATGCACGGCTCGGCGTGCCACCCGCGTCGATCCCGGACCTGCTGGCACTCATGGGCGACTCCGCCGACGGCTTCCCCGGTCTGCCGGGATGGGGCGCGAAGTCCGCGGCGAGCGTGCTCGACCGGTGGGGGCACCTCGAGGACATCCCCGAGGATCCGCTTACCTGGGACGCCGGCGTGCGCAGCGCTGCCAAGCTCAACGCGGTGCTACGAGATCAGTTCGAGCTCGCGCTCCTGTTCCGACGGATCGCCACCGTCGAGACCGACGCGGACGTCGGCTCCGTCGACGAGTGGCGCTGGCGCGGAGCGTCGCGGGACTTCCCAGAGGTCGCTGCTGCGCTCGGCGCGCCGGGCCTCGTGGAGCGCGCGGAGCGACTCGCCCGCGAGCTCGGATAGCGCTGCGCCGGGCGGCTCAGGCGTTCTTCGGGAGGTCCTTGAAGGCCGCGACCTTGTCGTTGTTGGCCTCCTTGGGCAGGCCGAGGACGCGCTCGCCGATGATGTTGCGCTGCACCTGGTCGGTGCCGCCGTAGATCGGGGGCGCCTGCGCGAAGAGCGCCATCCCCGTGACCATCGCGGTGAAGGGGTTGCCCGTGGCGTCGTTCAGCGCCTGCTGCTCGTCGTTCTTGTACGCGTGCAACGTGCCGTACGGGCCGATGATCCGTAGGCCGATGTCGCGCTGCTGGCGCACGATCTCGCTCATCGAGAGCTTCGAGATGTTGGGCAGGCCCGGTACGTCCTGCCCGATCGCCTTCGCGGCCTTGGCGCGCAGGTTGTTGAAGCGACCGAGCTCGTTGAGGGTGTGCAGGCGCATCAGGTCCTGGCGCACCGAGGGCTCCGCGATCTTGCCGTTGCCCTTCGCGAGCTCGACGAGGAGCTTGTAGCCCGACGCGAACATGCTGCCCGCGCTCCCGCCGCCGCGTCGCTTCGGCGCGCCTCCGGACGCCACGAAGTCGCCCGCCCGACGGGCGAGGTCGTTCACGACCGTGCCCGGCGTGGCCGCACCCGCTGCCGCGTGGCCGCCGCCGGAGCCGAGCCCGGCGCGCTCGTTCATCAGCGTGGTGTTCGCCACCGCCCACCCGTTGTTGAGGCCGCCGATCATGGCGCGGTCGGCGACGACCGCCTCTTCCATGAACACCTCGTTGAACATCGCGTGACCCGTCATCTCCACGAGCGGACGGATCTCGACGCCCTTCTGGTGCATGTCGATCGCGAAGTAGGTGATCCCCTGGTGCTTCGGCACGTCGGCGTCGGTGCGCGCGATCAGCATCCCGAGATCCGCGATCTGCCCACCGGAGGTCCACACCTTCTGACCGGTGACGATCCACTCGTCGCCATCCTTGACCGCCTTGGTCTGCAGTCCGGCGAGGTCGGACCCGGCACCGGGCTCGCTGAAGAGCTGGCACCACGCCTTCTGGCCCGTGACGATGTCACGCACGTACAGGTCGATCTGCTCCTGGGTTCCGTGCGCCGCGATCGTGGGGGCGGCGAGCAGCAGGCCGAGGCCGCCAGGAGCGCTGAGCGCGCCGAAGTCCGCGATGGCGTTCTGCACCGCGACGCTGTCGTTGCGGTTGAGGCCCTTGCCGTACGCGTTCACGGGAAGGCCCGGGGCCGCCCAGCCGGACAGGCCAAGACGCTGCCACCACTCGGCGACCGTGAGATCCGGGTCCCAGTTCTCCTCGAGCCAGGCGGTGACCTCGCTGACTGCGTCGGTGGACTGGTTCGTGCGCTCTGCGGTGTCGGTCATCGCTCCCCCTGGGTCGGCCCTGGTGACCGGCGGACACGTCAAGGCAAGCGCGATCTTGACCCGCCGGTCAAGTCTGGCGAGCCCGGCTCGGAGCGACCCTTGGCGGCTCGTTCGGCTGCTTCGGGTACACCGGCGGCCACGGCGCATCCATCAGCCCCGATGCGAGATCCGCCCGGGACATCTCGAGGAGGGGTGTGAGGTCCTGCGGGAGGCTCGGCTTGCGCGCCCACGGGTCTCCGAGCGCTTCGAGGCGCGACGGCACCGTCGCGATCGTGAGGTCGTCGGGGCGAGCAGAGGGGAGCTCGTCCCAGGGGATCGGCGTGGACACCTGCGCACCGACGCGGGGGCGCACGCACCACGCACCGAAGACCGTCTTGTGCGGTGCGTTCTGGTTGAAGTCCACGAACACCCGTGCCCCGCGCGCTTCCTTCCACCACTGCGCGGTGATCAGATCCGGGTGGCGTCGCTCGAGCTCGCGCGCCAGCGCCACGGCCGCCGCACGCACCCCATAGCTGTCCCAGCGTGGCGCCAGCCCGACGTAGATGTGCAGACCGCGAGATCCTGACGTCTTGAGCCACGCCTCGATGCCGAGCGACAACAGGAGCTCGCGCACGAGCGACGCTGCCTCCTGGAGCTGCGCGAACTCGACGCCCGGCGACGGGTCGAGGTCGACGCGAAGCTCGTCGGCCACCTCGGGTGTGGCGGCGTGGGTTGGCCAGACGTGGAAGCCGAGGCAGCCCTGGTTCACGGCCCACAGCACGTGCGCGAGGTCGGCGACCACCAGCGCATCGCTCGTGGTGCCGTTCGGGGTGGCGACGACCGTGGTGGTCAACCACTCGGGTGCGGACTTCGGGACGCGCTTCTGGAAGAAGGACTTCCCGCCGGCGCCATCCGGGTACCGCTCGAGCAGCACGGGGCGACCCTCGAGGGTCGCGAGGAGCGGGTCGGCGACCGCCTCGTAGTAGCGAACGAGGTCCAGCTTCGTCTCACCCCGCGTCGGGAAGAACACCTTGTCGGGGTGTGTGATGACCACGTCCGTTGCGCCTGCGCGCACGGTGATCGGCTCAGCCACGGCGACCAGTGTGGCCGACGGTCTCGGCGCGGCGGAGCCGCCACCCGGCGGGCGACTGCGTGCCCTGAGGCGCGCGAACCGTCAGGAACCCCGTAAATCATGCTGTTCCAGCACAGATGCGCGAACATGGCGGGGACCACCGCTCCAGCGTGGTGGCGCCTGGAGGGGGTGGACGTCGATGGGTGAGGGCAGTGGCGCCATCCGTGTCGTGCTCGTCGACGACCACGAGATGTTCACCGAGATGCTCAGCGAAACCCTGTCGGGCGATCCGCTGATCGAGGTCGTGGGCGTCGCCGCGACGGGTGCTTCGGGCGTCTGGCTCGCCAGCACGCACCATCCCGATGTGGTGGTGCTCGACTACCAGCTCCCCGACGGTGACGCGCCCACGATCGCCGAGATCCTCCTGGCGGAGAACCCACAGACGAAGGTGATCGTGCTCACTGGGCGGACCGATGAGCGGTCGCTCCTGGCGGCGCTCGATGCGGGCTGCCGGGGCTTCGTCACAAAGGACCGGCCGCTCGGCGAGCTCAACGACGCGATCCGACGCGTGCAAGCCGGCGAAGCGTACGTCCCTGCCTCGATGTTGGGCGCGCTGCTGCCGCGCGCTCCGCGCGGCGGAGGTGCCGCGGTGCTCACGGAGCGCGAGCGAGAGGTGCTCGATGCCATCGCCAGCGGCATGACCAACGCGGTCCTCGCCGAGAAGCTCTTCGTCAGCGTCCACACCGTGCGGGGCCACGTGCAGAGCATCCTCGCCAAGCTCGGCGCGCACTCCAAGCTCGAGGCCGTGGCGATCGCCACCCGCGAAGGCCTGCTCAGCTCCACCCGCTGACCCGCTGACTAGCCCGATCGAAGGGGTGTCAACGCTGGCCAGTAGTGCGAACGAACCACGGCGAACCCGGCGATGCGCGGGTTCCCGAATGGGCGCGATCGGTCGAACATCGCAGTCATGCCTTCGCCCGCCCGATCGCTTCGTCGCCGCCTCTCCGTCACCGCATACCTCGTCGCCGCGTTCGGTGCGTGCGCCGTGTCGCTGGCTCTGGTCACGGTGCAGACCTCCCGCGCAACCTTCGAGCGCGAGCGCGACCGGGCAGGGAAGGACCTGCGCGCGATCACCAGGGAGACCCAGGCCAGCGCTGAGGAGATGATGAAGGAGGTCAAGCCGTTCACCGACGGCTACGCGACGGACCCGCGGATCCTCACGCTCGAGCCGGCCCAGTGCGCGCTCGCGTTGTCCGGACTCGAAGGGCTCCTCCAGTCCGAGCACATCCATGTCCTCGCGGCAGATGGCACCGAGGTGTGCGCCGCGTACGGGAGTGCCGCAACTCGGGTGCCCCTCGCTCGCGGGGCGTGGTTCTCGCAGGTGATCCGTGAAGGCAAGACCGTGACGACCGAGCCCGACATCGATCCCGCCAGCGGTCGCCCCGCGATCTTGATCGGGATCCCGCTGCGGCGTGGCGCCGGGGCGCCGGTGGGAGCACTCGTCGCGGTGACCACGACCTCGCGCAGCCCCATCACGGTACCGATCGGTGCGCCGCAGGGCGCTGTGGTGCTGCTGCTCGACGCGAAGCGAGACCTCGTGCTCGCCGCGTCGGCGAACGCCCCGGCATCGGTCGGCGCACGGGTCGGCAACACGGCGCTGGGAGCTTCGTTCTCGGCCGGGCGGACCCTGACCGATCTCGACGGCACGAAGCGCATCTACGAGCAGGTCGACGTCGCCGCGAGTGGGTGGCACGTCCTCGCAGGAGTGGAGACCGATGTCGCGTTCGCGAGCGCTCGCGCCGAGCTCAAGCGCAACCTGGTGGCCGGTGCGACCACGCTCGCCTTGGTCTTCCTGCTCGCGGTCCTCCTCCATCGCAGGCTGGCACGACCGATCCGGCGCGTCGGGCGGGCGATCACCGCTTCGCTGGAGGGCGACGCCGACGCCCGCGCTCCGCGGTGCGGTCCATCGGAGCTCGTCCAGGTCGCGGACGTCTTCAACGACCTCATCGAAGAGCGAGCCGGGCGCGAGGCGGAGCTGTATCGCCGTGCGCGCGAGGACGCCTTGACCGGCCTTCCCAACCGCACTGCGCTGACCGAGCGTCTCGACGCAGCGCTCGCCGCGTGTGCGAACGACCCCTACCAACGGGTTGTGGTCCTGTTCTTGGACCTCGATCGCTTCAAGCACATCAACGACGCCCACGGGCACGCGACCGGCGACCAGGTGCTCGTCGCGCTCGGAGCGCGCCTCGAAGCGGCCCTCGCCGGGCTGTTCGTGTCGCGCTTCGGAGGTGACGAGTACGTGATGGTCGCGACCGGTCCGTTCACCAGCAAGAACGCAGGGACGCTCGCCGAGCGCGTCGCCGCCACGATGCAGACCCCGATCGAGGTCAACGGGTCCGATCTGCACCTGACGGGCAGCATCGGGATCGCCGTGGCCCGCACCGGTGACACGGCCGAGGACCTGATCCGCAACGCGGACACCGCGATGTACCGATCGAAGGAGACGGGGACCGACGGGTACGCCGTGTTCGATCAACCGATGCGCGACTGGGTCATGCACCGGGCGAGCGTGGAGGGCGACCTGCACCAAGCGATCGAAGACGGCCATCTGTGGCTGAGCTACCAACCGAAGCTCGCACTCGCCGGTGCAGGGCCCGCGGGCTTCGAGGCGCTCGCACGGTGGAGCCACCCGACGCGGGGACTCGTGCCGCCATGCGAGTTCATCCCCGTCGCCGAGGAGACCGGCCTGATCTCCGTCATCGGCGCATGGGCGATGGAGGAGGCGTGCAGGCAAGCCGCAGAGTGGCGCGCGATGAACGGCGACATCGCGGTGCCGGTGGCCGTGAACCTCGCGGCCCGCCAGCTCGCGGACCCGAAGCTCCCGGACCTCGTCGCGCAGGCACTCGAACGATCAGGTGCCGAGCCACGCGACCTCGTCCTCGAGGTGACGGAGTCGGCGGTGCTCTTCGACACGGACGCCGTGTCGAAGCGACTGCGGCGCCTGCGCGACGCAGGCGTGCGGATCTCGATCGACGACTTCGGCACGGGCTACTCGTCGCTGAGCTACCTGCAGCACCTCCCCATCGACGAGCTGAAGATCGACCGGGCGTTCGTCTCCCGGCTGCCGTTCGAGCCGTCATCGACGGCGATCATCGGCTCGGTCATCGATCTGGCACACGCGATCGGGCTCGACGTCGTCGCGGAGGGGGTGGAGACCCTCCAGCAGCTCGAGGCACTGCGCGAGCTGCGCTGCGACCTCGCGCAGGGCTTCTTCATCGCCCGACCCGAGCCTGCGGGACGGGCCACGCTCCGCGTTCAGGCGGGCGTCGTCGCGCAGGAACCGGCGCCGCGACCTGCGCTCGCCGCGCTCAGCTCCGGGACGACCTACTCCGCGTGGGCGTAGCCGGTCTCCACGTCCCAGACGTGGTGGACGGGATCGTGCAGGAGGTAGCGAGCCATCGTCTCCACGGTGAAGCGGGCGCCGTCGCTGCGTGCACCAGGGCGCTGCCACTGATCGCCCTGCACGCGGTCGAACGCCGCGGCGAGCTCAGCTCCCGCCGCTTCGAGCTCGTCGAGGACGACCGACGGATCCTGCTCGGCGTATCGGCCCTCGATCGCGGTGGCGTCCTGGTCCCAGTTCGCGAAGGTCGGATCATCCTCCGCCAGCATCAGCGCGAGCCGGTCGATGAAGCGGCGGTACACGTCACGCACATGACAGGCGTACTCGAGCGCTGACCAACGATCCTCGGTCGGTCGCACGCCCGCGTTCGGGTGATCGAGCAGCGGACGCCACCGAGCGGCGTTGTCCCGAAGGCCGGCGGCCACGCCCGGCGCCGCCACGTCACGTGCATCGAACCCGCACTCGGGGCACGGGCGCTCGAGCACCCAGGTCCAGTCCTTGTCGTCGGGCACGATCGGCATGGCCGGATCATGGGTGCGCCACGCGCGATCGCGCAACGCGGTTTCGATTGCGGCCCGGTCAGCCGAAGATCGCGGCCAGCTCGGCCGGCGCGACCTCCTCGAGCTGTGCGTACGTGCACGACTCCGGCGTGCGATCGGGCCGGAACCGCACGAGCCGGCCGCCGTGGCGGAACCGACCCGACAGCACGTGCTCGTAGCGGACCTCGGCCACCGTCTCGGGTCGGAGCGGCTCCCACGACAGATCCTTCTGCGCGTTCCAGCGGCTCACGCCGCCCGGCATCCGACCCGCGGCCTGCGACGCCGCCTGGTGCTCGGCCCACTCGCGCCAGGGGTGCCCGTCCAGCGCCCGCTCCCGCAGCGGGGCCAGCTCGTCGACCAGCTCGCGACGGCGCGCCGCCGTGAAGCTGCTCGCGACGCCGACGTGGTGGAGCACGCCGTCACCGTCGAACAGGCCGAGGAGGAGAGAACCCACGCCCTGGCCGTCCTTGTGCCAACGGAACCCGGCCACCACGCAGTCAGCGGTCCGCTCGTGCTTGACCTTCCACATCACGCGCTTGTCCTGCTGGTAGGGCTGGTCGTCCGGCTTGGCCATCACGCCGTCGAACCCCGCGCCCTCGAAGCGCGTGAACCAGTCGCGCGCGACCTCGGGCGAGTCGGTCGTCGGCGTGAGGTGCACGCGCGCGAGGTCCCCCGCGAGGAGGCCCTCCAGGAGAGCGCGCCGCTCGCGGAACGGCTCCGCGGTCAGGTCCCGATCGCCGAGCGCGAGGAGATCGAAGGCCACGTAGCTCGCGGGCGTCTCCGCAGCGAGCTTCCTGACGCGCGACTCTGCGGGGTGCAGTCGCTGCTGCAAGGTGTCGAAGGCGAGGCCGCCGTCGGTCACGACCACGATCTCGCCGTCCACCACGCAGCGCTCGGGGAGCGCGGCGGCGAGGAGCTCGACGAGCTCGGGGAAGTAGCGGGTGAGCGGGCGATCGTTGCGCGAGCCGAGCTCGAGCTCGTCGCCGTCACGGAACACGATGCAGCGAAAGCCGTCCCACTTCGGCTCGAAGACCAGTCCGGCGTCGAGGGGGATCTCGTGGACCGCCTTCGCAAGCATCGGCTTCACCGGCGGCATGACAGGCAGGTCCATCGGTTCGACGGTACCCGGGCGATGAAACTAGAACCCGTTCTACTCATGACGCGACGATCGAGGGCCGGCGAGGCGGGGGGTGCGGGGGGCAGAGGCTCCGCCGGAGCC
>JBQTHC010000131.1:0-24312 GCA_052390255.1 Microthrixaceae bacterium | reverse complement strand
AGTCATCCGGCGTCGATGACAAGGACGCAGGCCGACGAACTCCACCAGCGAATGCGAGGCCGAGGACACCGTCAGCGGCGGCGGGGGCCGCCGGTTAGCGGCGTTGTGTTGCGAGCCACCCCACTAGAGGTGCACCACCGGGCAGGTGAGTGTCCGGGTGATGCCGTCGATCATCTGCACGCGGCTGACCACCATCTTGCCGAGCTCGTCGACGGTGGCGGCCTCGGCCCGCGCGATCACGTCGTACGGGCCGGTGACGTCCTCTGCCGAGACGACACCGTCGATCGCGGCGACCTCCGTTGCCACCTGGGCGGCCTTGCCGACCTCGGTCTGGATCAGGATGTACGCGCTGACGGCCATCAAGCCTCCCTCGTGGATCTGACGCCCGCATCGTAGCCAGGGCGCGGGAGCAGGAGATCCGGTGGCGCGCGCGGAACAACTAGGTCGTGAACGGTCATGAGGACCTCTTGCGACGGGTCTGCGACGAGCAGGACGACGTCCTTGCGACGTTGCAGCTCGTGCATGGCAACGACGTGCTCGAGACGCGCCTCTTCGATCAGCTCGTCGATCTCCTCGTCGAGGGCATGTTCCTCGACCTGCGCCAACGGTTCCAGGCGGGGGGGCTCGACCGGGAGGCGTACCTCACCGAGCTCGCTTCGCTCGGCGAGCTCTGCCGGAGCGCCGGGCTCCTCCCGCTTCCCGGCCGCAACCGCTAGCCCTCGACCTGACCCGCGCTGGGTACCCTCCCGGGATGGATCGGGGGCGAGGGTGACGGCGGGGAGCGCCCGGCCGGCCGCCCTCGCGTACGACGCCGATCTGCGGGCCCGGGTCGAGACGAACCTCGCGTCCCACGAGCGCCGGCGGATCCCGCTGGGAGGCGCCCGTCACGCGGCGGTCGCCGTGGTGCTCGTGGAGTCCGTCGCCGGCGAGGATCGCGTGGACCCTCACCAGCCGACGGACGCGGAGATGGACGTCATCCCCGGCGGACCTGGCGGCCTCGACGGTCGAATGGTGGGGGTGTCGGGTGGCGCCGCGTTCCTTCTGTGCCGGCGTGCCGCGGGCCTCAACCGTCACGCGTCGCAGTGGGCGCTGCCGGGTGGACGTGTGGACGCCGGCGAGTCAGCGGTGGACGCGGCGCTGCGCGAGCTCGACGAGGAGCTCGGGGTGTCGCTCGGCTCGTCGATGGTCCTCGGCCTGCTCGACGACTACGCGACGCGCTCCGGGTACGTGATCACGCCGGTCGTGGTCTGGGGTGGCGGGCGTCTGGAGCTCGCGCCGGAGCCCGGTGAGGTGCTCGCCGCGTATCGGGTGGGTCTCCACGAGCTGTTGCGCGAGGACTCGCCGCGGTTCGTCTCCATCCCCGAGAGCGATCGCCCGGTGGTGCAGGTGCCGCTCGGCAACGACCTCATCCACGCGCCGACGGGCGCGGTGCTCCTGCAGTTCCGCTGGCTCGGCCTCGAGGGCCGCACCGACCCCGTGTCGTCCTTCGAGCAGCCCGTGTTCGCGTGGGGTTGAGGGCCAGCAACCAACGTCTGTGAACCCTCACGTCCGCCATGCGGCCGCCGCGGTTCACAGACGTTGGTTGAGTGCCCTCAGCTCGTCCCGCAGCGCCTCGGGCAGCGTCGCGCCGACGGCCGCGTAGTGCGCTTCGATCTGCGGCAGCTCGGCCCGCCACGACGCAGCGTCGACGGACAACAGCTCGGCGAGCGCTGCCTCGCTGATGTCCAGGCCGCTCGTGTCGAGGGCGCTCGGCGTCGGCACACGCCCGATGGCCGTGTCGACGGACTCGCCCGTGCCGGCCACGCGCTCGACGACCCACTTCAGCACCCGGCTGTTCTCGCCGTAGCCAGGCCAGAGGAACTTGCCGTCGTCGCCCTTGCGGAACCAGTTGACCCAGAACAGCTTCGGTAGCTGCGCACCTTGGCGGGCGCCGATCTCGAGCCAGTGCCCGAAGTAGTCGCCGACGTTGTAGCCGGTGAAGGGCAGCATCGCGAAGGGGTCGAAGCGGAGCTCGCCCACAGTTCCTGCCGCCGCCGCCGTCTTCTCCGAGCTCATGACCGAGCCGAGGAACACGCCCTGCTGCCAGTCGTAGGCCTCCGTCACGAGCGGGACGTTCGTCGCGCGTCTGCCGCCGAAGAGGATCGCCGAGATCGGCACGCCGGTCGGGTCTTCCCACTCCGGCGCGATCGACGGACACTGCGCGGCCGGCGCGGTGAAGCGAGCGTTCGGGTGCGCGGCCGGGGAGTCCGAACCCGGAGCCCAGTCGTTGCCCTTCCAGTCGATCAGGTGCTCGGGCGGCGCGGAGAGGCCCTCCCACCACACGTCGCCGTCATCGGTGCGTGCCACGTTCGTGAAGATCGAGTTCGCGTAGAGCGTGGCGATCGCGTTCGGGTTGGTGTCCACGCCGGTGCCGGGTGCGACCCCGAAGAAGCCGGCCTCCGGGTTGATCGCGTACAGCCTGCCGTCCTCGCCGAACTTCATCCATGCGATGTCGTCGCCGACGGTCTCCACCTTCCAGCCCGGAAGGGTAGGCACCATCATCGCCATGTTGGTCGTGCCGCACGCCGACGGGAACGCGGCCGCCACGTAGGTCTTCTCGCCCTCGGGCGAGGTGACGCCGAGGATCAGCATGTGCTCGGCCATCCAGCCGCCGGCGCGCGCCATCGTGGAGGCGATGCGGAGCGCGAAGCACTTCTTGCCGAGGAGCGCGTTGCCGCCGTACCCGGAGCCGTAGCTCCAGATCTCGCGGGTCTCGGGGAAGTGCGAGATGTACTTGTTGTCGGCATCGCAGGGCCACGCGACGTCAGGTCGGGTCGTGCCGTCCGGGAGGACGAGCGGGTACCCCACCGAGTGCAGGCACGGCACGAAGTCCCCGTCCGCACCGAGGACGTCGAGGACGCCCTGGCCCATGCGGGTCATGATGCGCATGTTGGTGACCACGTAGGCGGAGTCCGTGAGCTGCACCCCGATGTGCGCGATGGGCGAGCCGAGCGGCCCCATCGAGAACGGCACCACGTACAGGGTGCGTCCACGCATCGCCCCCGTGAAGAGCGCGGTGAGCTCGGCCTTCATCTCCGCGGGCGCCCGCCAGTTGTTGGTGGGCCCGGCATCGATCTCGCGCTCGGAGCAGATGAACGTGCGGTCCTCGACCCTGGCCACGTCGCCAGGGTCAGACAGCGCGAGGAAGCTGTTGGGGCGCTTGGAATCGTCCAGCCTGGTGAACGTGCCGCCGTCGACGAGGAGCTGCGTCAGCCGGTCCCACTCGTCCTCGGAGCCGTCACACCACTCGACCGCATCCGGCTGCAGCACGGCTGCCCACTGGTCGACCCAGTCCTTCAGCCGTCGGTTGTCGGTGGTGGCAGGCATGGCCTTCTCCGCGGGTCGAGGGGTCAGCTGGTGTGCGACGGAGCGTCGGGGAGCCCCCCGAAGCCGGGTGTGCCCATGTCCACCTCGGACCCGAGTCGCAGTCGAGTGGCACGGGTCGCGTCGTCGAGGTCGAAGATGACCCGCTGCCCCTGGCGCAGCATCCGGAACACTGACCCGGCAAGGGCGTCGGGAGCGAGGTCGTACTCGCGGAAGTCCGTGTCGCAGAGCACCACGCCGTCACCCGAGCCTGGGTCGTACGACTTGATGACTCCCTGCATGGACCAGCTCCTCACGACAGGTGACGACGGGCTCGCGGTGGTAGCGGACCACCGTATCGGAGCCGTTCAGGAGGCGGCCAGACGACCGCAACGGCCGTTCACGCGCCGTTGGTCGGCCTCAGGAGACGCGCTTGGTGACCTTGCCGGACTTGATGCAGCCGGTGCACACGTGGATGCGCTTCGGCGCACCGTCGACGACAGCGCGGATCTTCTGGATGTTGGGGTTCCACCGACGCTTGGTGCGCCGGTGCGAGTGGCTGACGTTCATCCCGAAGGACGGGTGCTTCCCGCACACCTCGCACACTGCTGCCATCGTTCAGCGACCTCACGCATCGGGACCGGCTGATCGACCGGTTCACAGGACCGGGAGAGGCTACCGGTGAGCCGCGATCGCCGCCAACCCGAGGTCGTCGGACCACACCCTAAGATCAGCCCGCGATGACACCCCTCACGCGCCTCGGCGCCGACGAGCTCCGGGCCGCTGTAGCGGGCTTCCGAGATGCGCTGGCTGCCCACAAGGAGGGGATCAACCGCCTGAACGTGTACCCCGTGCCCGACGGCGACACCGGCACGAACATGGCCCTCACCCTGCTGTCGGTGTGCGAGGAGGTCGACGCGTCGGGAACTGATCTCGCGTCGGTCTGCAAGGCGATCAGCCACGGGTCGCTCATGGGCGCTCGTGGCAACTCGGGCGTCATCCTGAGCCAGATCCTGCGCGGGATGTCAGGTGTGATCGCCGACGCCGACGGCCTCGACGGTGCGTCGGCGGCCGCCGCGCTCACTGCGGCCTCCGCCGCGGCGTACCAGGCGGTCATGCGGCCAGTCGAGGGCACGATCCTGACGGTGGCGCGCGAGTCAGCCGAGGCGGCCACGGAGTGCGCGTCCACAGGTGGAGCGCTGAGCGCTGTGCTCGAGGCAGCGAAGGCGCAGGGCGCCGACGCGCTCACGCGCACGCCGGACATGCTGCCGGTGCTCAAGGAGGCGGGCGTCGTCGACGCGGGGGGCGCCGGGTTCTTGTTGCTGCTCGATGCGCTGCTCCACACCGTCGACGGCCGGGAGATGCCGGTGCCGGACGACGTCGAGGGCCCCGTGTCCGCCGATCCCGTGTCCGGGAGCGCGGGAAGCCGAGCGGCGCTCCACGGTGACATCTCCGACCTGCGCTACGAGGTCATGTACTTCCTCGAGGCGCCGGATGAGACGATCCCCGCCTTCAAGGACGTGTGGGCTGGCATCGGCGATTCGATCGTCGTCGTCGGGGGTGATGGCCTCTGGAACTGCCACATCCACACCGACGACATCGGCGCGTCGATCGAGGCAGCGATCGAGATCGGTCGCCCGACGAAGATCCGCGTCACCGACCTCATCGAGCAGGTGGAGGAGGAGCGCTGGGTGCGCGAGGTCGTCGACTCGGGGGTCATCGACGTGCCCGAGCACCTCCTCACGCCGGTGACCTGCGCGGTGGTCGCCGTCGCGACGGGGGACGGGATCCGTCGGATCTTCCACTCCCTCGGCGTGCAGGGGATCGTCACGGGTGGGCAGTCGATGAACCCGTCCACGGCGGAGCTGATCGAAGCCGTCGAGCGCGTCCCCGCCGAGCACGTGGTGATCCTCCCGAACAACAAGAACATCATCCCGGTGGCGGAGCAGGTCGACGAGCACACCCGCAAGACCGTCGTCGTCGTCCCCACCAAGGGCATCACGGAGGGCTTCGCCGCGCTGCTCGCCTATGACCCCGAGGCGGATGCGTCCGTCAACGGGGCGGAGATGACGGACGCGGCAGCGAACGTCGTCGCGGGTGAGGTCACGCAGGCCGTGCGAGACTCGAGCTGCGAGGTCGGCCCGATCGCGACCGGCGACTGGCTCGGCATCGCACGTGACGGCATTCGATCGGTCGAGCCCCAGCTCGCCGACGCGGCCACCGCGCTGCTCAGCGTGCTGGTCGCGCCGCACCACGAGATCGTCACGATCATCGAGGGGGAGGGCGCGTCCGCCGCGATCACCCGCCAGCTCACCCTGTGGCTGGGCGAGCATCGACCTGACGCGTCGGCCGAGGTGCACCACGGCGGCCAGCCGCTGTACCCGTACCTGTTCGGCATCGAGTAGGGCCGACCGGTGGCCAAGCGGCTCCGCGACCTCGACGAGCTGTCGGTCACCGAGCTCAAGGGAGTCGGCCCGGAACGAGCCAAGGCGCTCGCGCAGGTCGACATCACCTCGATCCTCGGCCTGCTGACGCACTACCCGCGCCGTCACATCGACAAGACGAAGCAGTCTTCGATCGGGGACCTGCGGGTCGACGAGTCGGTGTGGGTGTTCGGCCGTGTCGTGTCGTCCACGTCGGTCCCCGGGCGTGGCAGGGGCAAGGCTCGCACCGAGCTGCGGATCAGCGACGGATCCGGCTACCTCCGTGTCACCTTCTTCAACCAGCCGTGGCGCACCCGGCAGTTCCCCGAGGGCTCGGAGGCGATGTTCTTCGGGAAGGTCAGCGAGTTCCGTGGGCACAAGCAGCTCTCGAACCCGGAGATCGACCTGCTCGACGAGGCCGACCGCCTGCAGATCACGGCCATCTACCCGCAGTCCGACAAGCTCCGCCTCTACTCGCGGGACTTCCGCGGCTGGATCGGGGAGTCGCTCCGACGCACGAGGGAGCTCGTCGAGCCGTTGCCCGGTTGGCTGATCGACGAGCACGACTTCATCGCACGGACCGCCGCGTTCTGCGGCATCCATCTCCCGGAATCGATGGCCGACGTCGAGTCGGCCCGACGTCGCCTCGTGTTCGACGAGCTGCTCCGCATCCAGCTCGCGCTCGTCATGCGCAAGCGCAAGATCGAGGCCACGAGCCAGGGGATCGAGCACGTGACGTCTGGAGTGCTCGTGGAGCGCTTCCTCGAGGCGCTGCCGTTCTCCCTGACGACCGATCAGGTCCGTGTCATCGAGGAGATCACCACCGACCTGCGCCGCCCGATCCCGATGCACCGCTTGCTCCAGGGTGACGTGGGAGCGGGCAAGACCGTCGTGGCGGTCGCAGCGCTCCTGACCGCCGTGCAGGGCGGCCACCAAGGCGCGTTCATGGCGCCGACCGAGGTGCTGGCCGATCAGCACCACTCGTCGATCCGGCCGCTCCTCGACGGCGTGACCGTGTCCGACGACGGCTCGTCGCTGTTCGGCGAACGTCCGCTGACGGTCGAGCTCCTCACCAACAAGGTGACGGGCAAGGAGCGGCAGCGGGTGCTCGCAGCCCTCGCGTCGGGCGAGATCGACGTGCTCGTCGGAACGCACGCGCTGATCCAGGAGGCAGTGGAGTTCCGCAGCCTCGGCGTCGTCGTGATCGACGAGCAGCACCGCTTCGGCGTGGAGCAGCGCGCCGCCCTGAAGGCGAAGGCGGAGGGCGCTGCCGTCCCGGACGTGCTCGTGATGACGGCGACGCCGATCCCGCGCACGGCGGCGATGACGGTCTACGGCGATCTCGACGTCTCGATCCTCAGCGAGAAGCCCGTCGGTCGCCAGCCGATCACCACGACGTGGGCCAAGGGCGACGATGAGCTCGCTGAGGTGTGGGCAAGGGTTCGCGCTGAGGTGGAGGCTGGACGCCAGGCGTACGTCGTGTGCCCCTTGATCGGCGAGAGCGAGAAGCTCGAGGTCGCGTCAGCTGAAGAGACGTTCGCCCGCCTCGAGGCAGACGAGCTGTCCGGCCTGTCGCTCGGTCTGCTGCACGGGCGACTGCCCACCGCCGAGAAGGACGCGGCGATGACCGCGTTCCGCGAGGGTCGCACTCAGGTGCTCGTCGCCACGACGGTGATCGAGGTCGGCGTCGATGTCCCCAACGCGACGGTCATGGTCGTGCTCGACGCTGATCGGTTCGGGATCGCCCAGCTCCACCAGCTGCGAGGCAGGGTGGGTCGCGGCGCCGACGCGTCGTACTGCTTCGTCGTCACGGGCGCCGGCGGCGCGGAGGGCGACGAGGACGAGCGCGCGCAACGCAACGCGCGGCTCGACGCGATCGTTCGCACCGAGGATGGCTTCGAGCTCGCCGAGGCCGATCTCGAGATCCGCGGCGAGGGCACCATCTTCGGCGATCGGCAGAAGGGCCGCAGCGACCTGAAGCTGGCCTCGCTGCGGCGTGACCGCAAGGCCGTGGAGGACGCCCGCGCCGCGGCCGAGCGGATCGTGGACGAGGATCCGGAGCTCGTGAACCTCCCGGAGCTCGCCGACGAGGTGCGCCTCTTCCTCGATCCCGACGACGAAGCCTTCCTGTTCAAGAGCTGACATGGTCGTGAGGGAGCGTTGGCCGCAGCTCGTCCTCGGTGCCGTGACGGTTGGCGCGTTCGTGCTCCGGCTCGCTGGACTCCGTCAGAGCTACTTCGGGGACGAGCTCTTCACGTACGAGATCGCCACGCGCCCCGACCTCGACGCCGTGATCGAGGGCGTCCGATCTCAGCTGGAGGTCACGCCGCCCCTCTACTTCATCCTCGCCTGGGGCGCTCGACGTCTTGGTGACCCGTTGACGTGGATGCGCGTTCCGTCTCTCGTCGCGGGCGTCGCGACGGTGCCGCTCGTGTATCGGCTCGGGGTGCGCACCGTGGGGCGCTCGCCCGCGCTGGTGGCGTCGGCGCTGTTCGCGCTGAACCCGCTCGCGACCTTCTACTCGACAGAAGCACGCGCCTACGCGCTGGTCACGATGCTCGTGACGATGTCGACGCTCGCCCTGCTCCGAGCGCTCGAGACGGACGACTGGCGGTGGTGGGCTGCATTCGCGGCCTTGGAGTCCGCAGCGATGTACTCGCACTACACGAGCATCTTCGTGATCGCCGCGCAGGGTCTGTGGGCCGTTGTGCTACACCGGAACCGTCTTCGCCGACTGCTGGTCGCCCACCTCGCGGTGGCGGTCGGCTATCTGCCGTGGGTTCCGTCGCTCCTCGCGGACCGGAGCTCGACCCCGCAGCAGGTCATGAACCTCCTCGTCGACTTCTCTCGAGCGAGCGTCGTGGAAGCCCTTGGGCGCCTCGTCAGCGGGGGACCCTTCGTCGCGCTCGGGGTGCTGCCGGGGGTGTTGGCGCTGACCTTGCTCGCCGCTGCCGCGACGATCGGCACCGCTGGGCTGGTGCGCCGCATGTCACAAGGGCAGTTCCGTGTCTCCGAGCACGTCCTCCTCATCGTTGCGATGGCCGGGGCGGCTCCAGCGGGCGCCTTCGCCTACTCAGCGCTCGGCGACGACATGTTCATCGCCAGGAACCTGATCACCTCGTTGCCCGCCCTCGCACTCGTGTTCGCGGCGTTGCTGACGTCGCTGCCGCGCAACGCCGCAGTGGTCGCGCTCGCATGCGCCCTCACCGCCGCGGGTCTGGGGGCCGCCAAGGGCTTCGACCACGCAACCTGGCGCCCCGCCTATCGAGAGGCTGCAGCGTTCATCGACGCCCGAGCTCGGTCGGGGGACGTCGTGATCGAGCTGAACGTGAGCGGGAACCTGCCCGATCGGATCGTCCTCGAGGCGAACCTGCGCGCCGATCGCGTCGTGTACCCCTTCAGTCGTGAGCGCGCGGCCTTGACGGCCGCGACTCGTGACGGCGGCCGGATCTTCTTCGTGCGGCCCGACCTCGGGCCCGCGCGCTCGCTCCGAGCAGTCGAGCGCTCGTACCACCTCGTGGAGTCTGCGCGATGGGACGGGCTGTACCCGCTCAGCGTGCTCGTGTACCAGCTCGAGTGAGTCGGCGCGGCCCCCGAGACCGTGGGCGTGTCGCGCCCGTCAGCCGCGCGCCATCAGCGATCTGACGACCGGCCCGATCAGGTCGGCGGCCACCCTGGCACCCGTGGCGGAGAAGTGCACACCGTCTGCGGCGAAGGCCGGTCCCTTCGGATCGGCCAGGCGCGGATCACCTGCGAGGTCGACGACCGCGTCGAACGCCCCGAGCGGATCGGCGAGCAGGAGCTCGTTGGCGATGACCCGCTCCGTGTGTGCCGTACCGGAGAAGAGGAGCCGAGCTGGCGGGATCGTCGTGCCGACGATGATGTCGAACCCTGCGGACCGCGCCGCCTCCGCGTAGGCGACCTCCTGGTCATACAGCTCCCGGCCGGAGTCGTGCTCTCCCGCCAGGTCCGCCTGGCCGCCCTGCATCACGAGGATGGTTCGCTCAGCGAGCGCCGCCTGGGGAAACAGTCGACGATCGGCGGTCAGTGCAAGGTTGGTCCACGACAGCGTGCTGACCGCGACGCTTCTCCCCGGCGTGCGAAGCGCTGCCATGACCAGCGACGGGAAGCTCTCGGGCGGCTCGGGGAGGTTGTTCAGGGACTGCCCATCGAAGACCAGGCGCCATGGCGGAAGGTCGTCGGATGTGCTGTTGCAGCCCCCGATCGCGATCAGGCCAAGCGCGATGGCGCCGAGCGCTGGGCGCACGCGCGATCGTCGAGGGCGGAGCTCGGCAGCGGAGCGCGCGGATCGACGGCCTCGATGCGCAGCCGCGTCTCGTTCGCTCCCCATCGGGAGATCGTAGGTCGGGCCCATTTCCAAGCAGGCAGGACCGGTCCCGCGTCTGCTTGTTCCCTCAAGGTGCGCACGCGACGCGCCGATGCTTCGGGATCGGTCCACCGGGGGGTGGTCTTGTGCGTGCGCGCACGAGGACGTCGGGATGGTCGGGGGTGTGTGATGAGCAGAGGGGAGCTGGCGGCCGCGCTGAGCGGTTCGGTCGATCCGGCCGCGGTGCTGCAGCGGTTCGCGGACCGGATGCTCGAGCTCGTTCCGTCCGCCCAAGGCGTGGCCGTGGGGATCGTCGACGAGGACGCGCTGCGCTACGTGTGCGGGGCCGGCGCGGGGGTGTCAGGTGTCGGCACACGGGCGCCCCTCGAGGGGAGCTTGAGCGGCATCGCGATCCAGACCGGGCGGGTGCTGCGCTCGCATGACACACAGCGCGACCCGCGAGTCGACGCAGCAGCGTGCCGTCGGCTGTCGGTCGGTTCGCTGATGTGCGTGCCCCTGCGCCGAGCCAACGAGATGCTCGGTGCGGTCGTGGTGAACGCGGCGAGCGTGCGCGCCTTCAGTGACGACGATCTGGCGCGCCTCAGCAGCTTGTCCGACCTCCTGAGCGACGCTGTCGGCTCCGTGTGCGACCTTCGGCGCGCGACGGATCGCCTGTGCGGGCTGACCGCATCCGTCGACGAGCGCGATCGGCCGGTCACCGAACGAGATGCGCCGCGCGCGCTCGTCGCTGACACGATGTCCGACATCGACGCCCGGCTTCGAGTCCAACGGGTGCTCGACGATCCAGAGCTCCTGTCGATCGCGTTCCAGCCGATCGTCGATCTCTTCTCGGGCGAGATGGTCTCTGTAGAGGCGCTGGCCCGGTTCAACCTCACGCCCCTGCGCCCTCCGGAGATGTGGTTCGCCGACGCGCACCACGCGGGGCTCGGGGTGGAGCTCGAGATGCTCGCCGTCTCCCGCGCGCTCGCGCATCTGCCCGATCTTCCCGACGCAGTCGCGCTCACCATCAACGTCTCCCGCGAGACGATGGCATGCTCTCAGCTCCTCCGGGCGCTGCAGGACGTTGCTGCCTCGCGCGTCGTGCTCGAGCTGACCGAGCAAGCGATCCTCACCGATCCCGGCGATCTGGGCGCAGTGCGTCTCGCGCTCCGCAAGGCGGGCGTGCGGGTTGCGGTCGATGATGCCGGAACGGAGCCGTCCAGGCTGACGCACGTCCTCGAGCTCGCGCCGGATCTCATCAAGATCGATCGGTCCTTGATGTGGGACCTCGACGTGGATCCCGTGCGCCGCTCACTCGTGGGCTCGCTCGTTGCGTTCGCTTCCGAGATCGGGGCGGAGGTCCAAGCTGAAGGGGTCGAGACGGAGGACGAGCTCCACGCGGTTCGGCGCCTCGGCGTCCGCTTCGCGCAGGGCTACTTCCTGGGGCGACCTGCCCCGCTCCACTTGCTGCGCGTGGAGCACCGCCCAGTTCGTCGGTAGGTTCAGCGGATGCTGACCGACGAAGAGGTGGAGCGAGTCCTGGTGGTCACCGCCCATCCCGACGACGTCGACTTCGGCGCCGCCGGAAGCGTCGCGCGCTGGGTCGACGCGGGTGCGGAGGTGGGGTACTGCATCGTGACCGACGGTGACGCCGGCGGGTTCGATCTGTCGGTGCCACGCGCGGAGATCCCGGGCATCCGGCGCGCGGAGCAGACCGCGGCGGCCAAGGCAGTGGGCGTGACCGACCTCTCGTTCCTCGGCTATCCGGACGGCCGCCTCGAGCTGTCACTCGAGCTGCGGCGGGACATCAGTCGCGAGATCCGCAGGTTCCGACCGCGTCGGGTCGTGATCCAGTCGGCGGAGAGGAACTATGCCCGGATCTATGCGAGCCACCCGGACCACCTCGTGGCGGGGGAGGCGGCGATCTGCGCGGTCTACCCCGACGCGCGCAACCCCTTTGCACACGTCGAGCTGCTCGAACAGGAGGGGCTCGAGGCGTGGTCGGCGGACGAGGTGCTCATCATGGGCGGCCCGTCTCCTGACGTGTTCGTGGACATCACCGACACGTTCGACCGCAAGCTCGAGGCGCTGCTGTGCCATGTGAGCCAGCACCCGGACCCCGACGGCCTCCACGAGCGCATGCGCGGTTGGGGTCAGCTGAACGCCGCGGCCGGCGGCCTCCTCGACGGCCGCGTCGCCGAGGCCTTCCGATACGTCAACACCCAGTAGGTACCCGCCTACGATGGCTGCATGATGTCGTTGTTGGTGGCGCTCTCCACGGCCGTGGCGGTCGCGGCAGCGACGCGGTCCACCTGGTCGCCGTGCGGGCTGTCGATGCTCTCGACGATCACCCCCATCGGCGAACGGGGACGCAACAACCGCTACGCAACGTCTGCCGCGTGGTTCGTCGCGGGCGCCGTGCTCGGTGGACTCACGCTTGGCGCGGGTGCGTCGGCGCTCGCGGCCGCCGTAGGGGTGCTGCACCTCTCGGACCACGCGGCGCTCGGGTGGGTGGCCGTGCTCGCGACGATCACGATCGCGTCCGACCTCAACCTCGGCGGCTTCCGCCTTCCGTCCCACACCCGTCAGGTCAACGAGACCTGGCTCGGGCAGTACCGGAGCTGGGTCTACGCCGGCGGGTTCGGCTGGCAGATCGGGGTGGGGCTCGCGACCTACGTGACCACGGCCGCCGTCTACCTCATGATCGCGATGTCGGCGCTCACTGGTTCGCCGCTCGTGGCGATCGTGATCGGAACCGCCTTCGGGTTGGTGCGTGGTCTCGCCGTCCTGCTCGGTCGGCGGCTGACGACGCCCGACCGCATGCTTGCACTGCACCGTCGTCTCGAGGCGCTGCTGCCGGTCGCGCAGCGCGCGATCGTCGTCGTGCAAGGCCTCATCGCGGCCATCGCCGCCGCGGCCGCGTGGGGTCCGGTGCCGGCGATCGTCGTTGCGACTGGCGCGGTCGGCGCAGCGATCGCGCGGCGCCCGCGGCCCGCCACGCGCGTTGCCACTGCCTGAGCCCTCGCCCTCGTCAGAAGCCGTCGGCGTCGGTGGGCGCGTCGCCCCGACCGTCGCCCACGGCGTCGTCGAGATCCTCCTCGTCCACCTCGAGGTACCACATGTCGAGGCAGTCGACGCAGCGATACGCGACGACGTCGCCCGGCTCCCATCCCAGCTCTGGTGCCTCGAAGGGACTCCGGTGACAGGTGCCCCCGCAGTCCACGCACACGATGCTCTCGGCGACCGCCATCACCCAAGTGTGCCCCGCTCGCGACGTCTGTGAACCCTGACGGCCGCACTGCGGTCCTAGCAGTTCACAGACGTTGGTTGTTAGCGGTTGTTGAAGCGGTCGACGCCCTCCGCGAACCCCTCCGCGAAGATCGTGTCCCGACCGAGCTCTTCCTCCACGCGGAGCGCGTCGGTGAGCTCGAGGCCGAGGCCGGCGTACACGCTCAGACGATCGTTCACGACGCCCCGCCAGGGGAACGAAGCGATCTCCACTGCGAGCTCGATCGCGCTGGACAGCGCGGATCCATCCGGCACGACGCGCGTGAGGAACCCGATGCGCTCCGCCTCCTCCGCGCCGATCTCGCGACCAGTCAGGATGAGGTCGAGCGCGCGGCCGAGGCCGACGATCTGCGGGAGCCGATAGGTGCCGCCGTCGATGAGCGGTACGCCCCAGCGCCGCTCGAGGCACCCGATGCGTGCGGAGCGTCCGGCAACTCGCAGATCGCACCAGGCCGCGAGCTCGACCCCGCCCGCGACGCACCATCCCTCGATCGCCGCGATCACGGGCTTGGACAGCTGCAGTCGGGTGGGACCGAGGGGACCGCTCGGCCGCAGGCGGGGGAGGTCGCGCAGGTTCGCGCCGGAGCAGAACGCGGCCTCGTCGCCGGTGAGCACGGCCACGCGGGTGGTCGGGTCCTCGTCGAAGGCTACGAACGCGTCGTGCAGCCTCGCCGCCGTGTCGGAGTTGATCGCATTGCGGACGTGGCCTTGGTCGATGCGCACGACCACCACACCCTGGGGCAGCGCGGGTTCGGTCATGCGAGGACGGTACCGTCGCCGCCGATGCGCGTGATCGCCGGGACGGCTCGTGGCCGCAAGCTCGTCGCCCCCGTCGGCGCGACCACGCGACCCACGCCAGACCGGGTGCGCGAGGCCACCTTCAACGCGCTCGGCAGCCTCGGCGCGATCGACGGTGCACAGGTGCTCGATCTCTTCGCCGGGAGTGGTGCGATGGGCATCGAGGCGTTGTCGCGGGGCGCTGCGCACGTCACCTTCGTGGACCAGGATCGCGGCGCGGTGCGCTCGATCGAAGCCAACCTCGCCGCCTGTGGCCTCGCGGCGGGCGCCACGGTGGTGGCCACGAGCGTCGAGCGCTACCTCGGCGGCACGCGCGGCCGCCGATGGGACCTCGCGCTCATCGATCCTCCGTACGCGTGGGACCGCGACGCGTGGCTCGAACTGCTCGACCTCGTTCCCGTCGACCTCGCGGTGCTGGAGTCGGATCGGGCGGTCGATCCGCCCTTCGGATGGGAGGTGGTGCGGAGCAAGCGGTACGGCTCGACCCACGTCGTGATCGCAGCCAGACGGCCGGTCTGACCGGCGCGTTCGTGAGCAGGAAGGCCCGCGGCGGTAGCGTGACGCCAATGACCAAGGTCCTCTACCCGGGCTCGTTCGACCCGATCCACAACGGCCACCTCGACATCATCGAGGTGGCGGCTCGTCGATTCGACGAGGTCGTCGTGGCGGCCGTGCGAAATCCGCAGAAGGGAGAGGCGCTGTTCGACCTCGACGAGCGGCAGGCGATGATCGCCGAGTCGGCAGCACACCTGCCGAACGTGTCGGTCACGCTGTTCTCCAGCCTCGTCGTGGACCTCGCTCGGGAGATCCACGCCGACTTCATCGTGAAGGGGCTCCGCGTCGTGTCCGACTTCGAGTCCGAGCTGATGATGGCCCAGATGAACCACGCCGTCTCGGGGGTGGACACCCTCTTCATCCCGTGCGGATCGTCGCACTCGTTCCTGGCGTCCAAGCTCATCCGGGAGATCGCGCGCTTCGGCGGCGACGTCACGAGCATGGTGCCCGCCCCCGTCGCCAAGCGTCTCGCCGAGAGGTACGGATCCTGATGTCTGACCACCAGAACGACGAGGACGACGAGTTCGCGATTCCCGAGCCGGAGCCGGGTCGTCCGCGCCTCCCCGGCACGGACACGGAGCAGCTGCTGCGCCGACTGCACGAGCTCGTCGCGTCCGCTCGCCCGATGCCGTTGTCCACGTCGGTGATGGTCAACCGCGACGAGGTGCTCGACATGCTCGACGAGACCATCGAGCGTCTCCCTGAGGAGCTGCGAGCGGCGCGGTGGCTCTTGAAGGAGCGTGAGGACTACCTCGCGAAGGTGCGCCGAGAGGGCGAGGAGATCCTCGATCAGGCGCGCACCCGCGCGGAGAGAATGGTGCAGCGGACCGAGGTCGTGAAGGCGAGCGAGGCGCGCGCCCGCAAGATCGTCGAAGCGGCCACCGAAGAGGCGGCGCGACTGAAGAACGAGTGCGAGGACTACTGCGACCACAAGCTGGCGAGCTTCGAGATCGTGCTCGAGCGCACCCTCAAGATCGTCGGCGCCGGGCGAGACAAGCTGCAGGGCTCGCTTACCAGCGGTTCGGTCCCCGCCGTGCACGCCGACGCGATGCAGGACGCCGACCGGGACGGCCCAGCGGTGTTCGACCAGGACCTCGGGTAGTCGACCGTGGCTCGGTCCGTCTTCCGGATCGGGGTCATGGAGCTCCGTCGCCGCCCCGGTACCGAGCGGGTCATCACCCTGCGCACGCCCCTCCCAGGGCTCGCGATCACCTCCGCACACGTGCCCGATGAGGCCGAGCTCGTCGTGGACGGCGTGCTCGAGGCGATCGAGGGAGCCATCACGATCACCGGTTCGGTGATCGCGCCCTGGGTGGGGGAGTGTCGGCGCTGCCTCGATCCCGTCGAGGGCACCTTGGACCTCGTCATGAGCGAGGTGTTCGAGCCTCGTCCGGTGGAAGGCGAGACCTATCCCTTGGACGGCGACGAGGTCGACCTCGAGCCGGTGGTGCGCGACGCCGTGCTGCTGCACCTCCCGCTGGCACCGCTGTGCCGTCCCGACTGCGCTGGGCCGGTGCCGTCGGACTTCTCCGTGGTCGGCTCGGCCGACGACACGGCATCGAGCACGCGCGATCCGCGCTGGGCAGCCCTCGACGAGCTGCGCTTCGACGTCGACTAGCCGCCTATGCGCCGGCGGAGGGCGCCTGGCCGAGCCGGCTGCGCTTCAGCGGTGCCGCGATCCCCAGCACGACACCGGCCACGAGCAGCACGAGCGGAAGCACGATGAGCAGGACGCTGTCGAGAGGGAGCACCCCCGTCGTGAGGAGGAACAGCGCGAGCGACAGCCCGAACAGCAGGCCGCACACCCCGCCGCGCACAGGTCGACCCTTCATGAACGTGCCTCCATCATCCTGGGTTGATGTCCTCGAACGCCCACCGCTTGCGCACGACGCCGGCCGAGGCAAGCCCCGCGCCAGACGCGAGCATCCCGACGAGCGCCGCGATCGACAGCGGGTTGGAGAAGGTCCCTCCGGTGACCTGCACGTACACGGAGCCACCGCACACTCGGGTGAAGCTGGCCGATCCCTCCGGCGCCTCCCGATGCTCGCCGTGGAGGCGCATCTTCACGTTGAGGAGGACGTCGGGCACGTCATAGCTGTGCTCGCCCTCGTTCGCGTAGCGGACGCTGCTGTTGCCCCAATCGTCGATCGTGACGGAGCCCACCCCAGCGATGTCCACCTCGACCTCGCCGGAGATCTCCCGCCGCGGTCCCTCGTCGCCGAGCGCGTAGCCCTTGATGTTGCCTGCCCACAGCACCGTGTCCTTCTGCGGGACCTTGATGAGGTCGCTCGAGTCGTAGTCGCCCGAGGCGCGATCGACTCCCTCGTCCTGCCAGTGTCCTGATGCGCTGCACGCGCCGCTCGGATCCACCACATCCGCGGCGACCGGTGCGGCGACCATGAGGGCCACGCCCACCCCGAGCGCCATCGTGACGACCACCAACCTCGACCTGGGCATCCCCGCCTCCTTGGTTCCGGTTGCCTGGCAACCTAAGCGCCGTCCCGGCGATGGTCAACGGGCCGGTTCGACGCCTCGCGCGGCGCGCCGCTACGCTCTCCCGGCTGTGCGCCGGGCAGATCTGCCAGCGCCCGCTCTGCTGCATCGAGGATCTCGTCATGGCCGTCCCCAAGAAGAAGACCAGCAAGGCCAAGAGCCGGAGCCGGCGCGCGAGCGCGTGGCGCCTCGAGCGTCCTGCACGCAGCCTGTGCCCCCGTTGCGGCGCCACGAAGGTGCCGCACGTGGTGTGCGGGAACTGCGGCTGGTACGCCGGACGCCAGGCCGTCGAAGTCGAGTAGCCGCTGATGCTTCCCGTTGCCCTCGATGCGATGGGTGGCGACAAGGCGCCCGACGAGATCGTCGCCGGTGCCCATCGAGCCGTTGCCGAGCTGGGCGTGGCCGTCGCGCTCGTGGGCCAGCCGGAGGTCCTCCGTCCGATCGCGGGCGACCTCGAGATCATCCCTGCCTCCGAGGTGATCCCGATGAGCGCCGACCCGGGTGCCAGCGTTCGCCGGATGAAGGACTCCTCCCTCGTGCGCGCCGCCGAAGCAGTCCGTGACGGCAAGGCCTTCGCGATGATCTCGGCCGGCAACACCGGGGCCACGATGGCCTCCGCACTGCTGCGCATGGGCCGGATCAAGGGCGTGTCGCGCCCCGCGATCGCCACGCCGATCCCCGTGCCAGGCCACGAGCCCACGGTGCTGCTCGACGCGGGTGCGAACGCCGAGTGCCAGGCGGAGTGGCTCCTGCAGTTCGCGCAGATGGGCGCAGTGTTCGCACGCGACCGCTACGGCATCGAGCGGCCCCGCGTCGGTCTCCTGTCCATCGGCGAGGAGGCGAGCAAGGGCACGCCGCTCGTGAAGGAGACCCATGCGCTCCTCTCCGCTTCTGGCGCGCTCACGGCTGCCGGGGCCACCTTCGTCGGCAACGTCGAGGGGCGCGACGTGATGACCCCCGACGTCGACGTCGTGGTCACCGATGGCTTCACCGGCAACGTCGTGCTCAAGACGCTCGAAGGCGGGATGCGCACGCTCGTGTCGGCCATCTTCGCCGCGTTCGGCACGAGCCCGGAGACGCAGGCGGCCAGCGAGGTGCTGATCCCAGCGCTGCTGCCGCTGTACGGCACGCTCGACCCGGACAACACCGGCGGAGCGATGCTCCTCGGGGTCGACGGCCTGTGCCTGATCTCGCATGGGTCCTCGTCCGCCACAGCGGTCGTCAACGCGGTGCGCGTGGCACAAGAGCTGCACGACCACGGCATCGTCGAGCGCCTGCGACTCGCTGTAGAACCGAGCTGATCGACCTCAGCCGGCGGTGCGCCGGTTGACGAGAACGGCGGCGCTCACGGCCACGGCGGCGATCAGCAACGGCCACCAGAGCGTGTGCGGGTCGTCGGTCTGTCCGAGCCACGCCTGTCGCAGGCCGCCGACGATGTGGCTCAGCGGCAGCACGTCTGAGAGGGAGCCCATGACCGAGCCCATCACGGCTCGTGGTGGACCGCCGCCGCCGAGCAGGAACATCGGCACGAACACGAGGTTGCCGAGGGCGTTGGCGGATCTGCTGGTGGTGAGGATCGACCCCAGCGCTCCGCCGATGGCGATGAAGCATGCCAACCCCGCCAGGTACGAGCCGAGCACACCCATGGGGTCGGCCGGCGCGCGGAACCCGTACACCGCGGCTCCCGCGAGGAGCACCACAGTCACCGCGATCGTCGCGAGCACGGCGCCGAGGATGATCTCACTGGCGACCATCACCCCTGAGCTGACTCCAGAGGCGCGGAAGCGGCGCAGCACGCCGGTCTCTCGGTGTGTCGCGATGTGAACGGGCAGCGTGATCACGCCCATCGCCGCGATCACGACGCCGATGTAGCCGGCGAGGTAGTGGTCCGCCGGTCTGACCCCGCCGAAGTCGGGGTCAGGTACGTCGCCGAACACGCCGCCGAGCACGAGCACGGTGGCCAACGGGAACCCGATCAGTCCGACCGTCACCATCGGCTCGCGGAAGAGGAGTCGAAGCTCCAGCGTGGTCAGGCGGGTGGTCATCGAGCCACGCGTTGCTGTGGTGGTCATGTGAGCTCCCGGGTCAGCGCCACGAAGCTGTCCTCGAGGGTGGGGCGGTGGGCGGCGAGGTCGTCAGCCGGGCATCCTTCGCTGACGAGGTGGGCGCCGACGTGGGCGAGCACCGGGCCCTTGCCGACGACGCGAACCTCGGGACCATGGCGCTCGACGCGAGCGAATCCCGGCAGCTTCTTGAGCTTGCGGACGTCGAGCTTGGCGTCGGTGAAGCTCACCGTGGTATCGCCGCCGATCGCCGCGACGATCGCGGCGGCGGTGCCCTCTGCGACCACCCTGCCCTGGTCGAGCACGACCAGGCGGTCGCACACGCGCTCGGCCTCTTCCACGTCATGCGTGACGAGGACGACCGTGGTGCCGTTGTCACGCACCTGTCGCACGACGTCCCAGGTGCGGCGCCGAGCGACAGGATCGAGGTTCTGGGTCAGCTCGTCCAGGAACACCAGCTCGGGCCGGCCTACCAGCGCGATCGCGACGAAGAGCCGCTGGCGCTCGCCGCCCGAGAGGGTGCCGAAGTAGCGCCTTTGCAGGTGGGTCAGATGCCACTCCTCCGCGAGCTCGGCGAGCGACCGGGGCGCCGGGTGCAGCGAGCCGAACAGCGAGAGCGCCTCGCCGACCCGGATGCGGTCGGGCAGCGCGGCGTCCTGCAGCTGACTTCCGATCAGGCGCCGCAGCCGGTCGCCCGACGTGGCGGGGTCGAGCCCGAGGACACGGGCCGAGCCCTCGTCAGCGCGCCGCAGCCCTTGCAGGATCTCGACGGTGGTCGTCTTTCCGGCGCCGTTGGTGCCGAGCAGCCCGAACAGCTCGCCCCGCTCCACCGAGAAGGAGATGTCTCGCAGCACCTCGGAGGCGCCGTAGCGCTTGCGCAAGTGCTTCACCTCGATCACCGGATGCGTGAGTGTGGTTGGGGTCATGTGGTGAGGATGCGCCGCGCGCACGTCGGGGACATCGCCCCACAGGACTCAGCTGGTCTGCGCCTCCGGACGGGGATCGACGATCCCGTGGTCGTACGCGAACACGATGGCCGCCGCTCGGTCGCGCGCGCCGAGCTTCGCGAAGATGGCGCCGATGTGGGTCTTCACGGTCGCCTCACTGACGACGAGCTCACCGGCGATCTCGGCGTTCGTGGCGCCGCGGGCCATGTGTCGGAGCACGTCGTGCTCGCGCGCGGTGAGCTCGGGCAGGCGGGCCGCTTCACCGAGCCGCGGGCGCACGTGCGCCCGGAAGGCCGTGAGCACTCGGGATGCGACCTTCGGGTCCAGCCACGCGGCGCCGCCCGCAACCGCCCGAGCGGCAGCGATGAGGTCCTCTGCTGAGGTGTCCTTCAGCACGAACCCAGCTGCGCCCGCGTCCAGGGCACCCCACAGTGCGTCGTCGTCGTCGAAGGTGGTGAGCACGAGCACAGGCGGGGCCTCCGGGTCAGCCTGAAGCATTCGGGTGGCGGTCACCCCGTCGACGCGGTGCATCCGGATGTCCATCAGCACGAGGTCGGGGCGATGCGCCGCGACCGCGGCGATGGCCTTGTCACCGTCGTCGCACTCGGCGACCACTTCGAAGCCGTCCTCGACGCCGAGGATCCGGACCACTCCGGCACGCACCACGGCTTGGTCGTCCACGATCAGCACACGGATCACGTGGGCAGCACCGCCTCGGGCGAGCTGACGGCGACCGGCAGCACGGCGGTGACTTCCCACCCATCAGCGGTGGGCCCGGCCGAGAGCTCGCCGCCGAGCGCGCGGGCCCGCTCCTGCATCCCGATGAGGCCGAAGTGGCCCGTTCCACGCTCAGGCTGGGCCGCGGGTCGCCCGCGGTCCGAGATGCTCAGGTTCACGCCCCCACCGCCGCCTGCGAGCACGACCTCGACCGCGTTGTCGGGCGCGTGGCGAGCGACGTTCGCGAGCGACTCCCGCGCGATCCGGTGAAGTGCGGTGCCAACAGGGCCCGTGAGGTCTGCAGCGTCGGTCGCGATGCGGAGGTCGATGCGCAGCCCGGCGCGCTGGTACTCCTCGACGAGGCCGGCCAAGTCGGCCGAACCTGCGAGGGAGGGGTCTGTGCCGCGCTCGTCAGTGCGCAGCGCGGCCACGGTTGCGCGGATCTGATCGAGGCTGGCTCGTCCCACCGCTTCAGCGTCGAGGAGGGCTCGCTCCACCTCGTTGATGTCGCGGCGCAGCACATGGCGGGCGCCGGTGACGTGGAGCAGCACGGCGGCGAGGGTGTGTCCGGCCAGGTCGTGCAGATCGCGGGCGATCCGTCGCCGCTCCTCTGCCACAGCCTGCAGTGCCAGCGCCTCTCGTGCCTCCTCCAGCTCGGCGATCACGCGCTCTTGCGTGCGAAGTCCCATCCCGAGGCCGAAGGTGAACAGCGTGGCGGACGACCACGCCATCCAACCGATCGCATCACTGCCTCCCAGGACCTGGGACACGATCCACGGCGTGGTGGCCGCTGCTGCCAGCATCACCGCCGAGCGCACCGACACGCCGAGGTGCCAGGCGGTGTACAGGGTCACGAGCGTGGTCGCGAAGAACATGCCCTCGAGGTGCCCGTCCTGCCCGACGACCAGCCCGATCGGCGCGATCACCGCGAACGCGAACGCCTCGGCATACAGCCGCGGCACCAGTGCCCGCAGGACGAATGCAGCCAGAGCGGGAGCGAGCAGGGCCACCTCGACGAGCGTCCCTGGGCTATCGAGCTGGGCGAGCAGGAAGATCCCGGCCCCACTGGCCCCCATCCAGGCGAGCTCGGCGCGCCCGGTCGGCACGCGCGGCCCGGCCACCCAGTCACGCAGCCGGCTGAGGCGGTCCATGGCGAGAGGCTACGACGGCATGTCGCTTGGGTCGTCAGCCCCCAGGTGGAGCCGGCGCTCGACCCCCGGGGGAGACAGCGGAGCGAGCCCGCCCGGGGGCTGCTGGTGCACAAGCGCACAAAGTCTGGTTCCCGATATGCTCGCTCCGCCCCAGACCGCCGCGCGCAGGAGCCCCCGTGCCCGCCGAGACCCACGTCGAACGAGGACAACCCATGGATCGCCAGCAGGTGTTCGAGCTCATCCGGGACCGTCTCGCCGACATCTTGGAGGTCGAACCGGGCACGATCACCGAGGGCGCGAGCTTCGCGGACGACCTCGAGGCCGACTCGCTCGCGCTGATCGAGCACGTCGAGGCGCTCGAGGAGGAGCTGAGCGAGCGCTCCGTCGGCTTCCGGATCGACGACGAGGACCTCGAGGACCTGAAGACGGTGCGCGACGCCGTCGACTACGTCGTCGGTCGATTGTAAGAGGCTGTCATCGCCCTCCCGGTAGCCGGCCTGGAACGCCTGATCGAGCGCCTCGGCCTCGACCTCGCTCCCGACCTCCTCGCGCCGGCGCTCGTCCACCGCTCCTGGTGCGCGGAGCACGCCGGCCACCCGTCGAACGAACGCCTCGAGTTCCTCGGCGACGCGGTTCTCGGCCTCGTCGTGACCGATCACGTGTACCGGACGCACGAGGACCTCCCTGAAGGCGAGCTCACCGAGATCCGCAAGACCGTCGTCAACTCCGTCGCGCTCGCGGCCGTCGCGGCTGACCTCGGCGTCGGCGCGCACCTCCTGCTCGGCAAGGGCGAAGAGCTGTCAGGTGGTCGCGACAAGCCGTCGATCCTCGCGGACGCGATGGAGGCGATCATCGGCGCGGTCTACCTCGCCTCGGGCCTCGAGGGCGCGACGCGCGTGGTGCTCGGGGTCCTCGGTGCCCGGCTTGCAACCGCGCAGAGCGACGGGGCCGACCACAAGAGCCGGTTGCAGGAGCTCGCCGCGCGGGGCAGCACGAGTCCGCCGCGCTACGTCGTCGAGGTGAGCGGTCCGGATCACGCCCGGACCTTCGACGTCACGGTCACGATCGACGGGGCGCCCCTCGGTCGTGGCGTGGGGCGCTCGAAGAAGCAGGCCGAGCAGGCCGCGGCCCGAGATGCGGTCGAGGCGCTTGCGGACGACTCCGGCGCCGCCACCACCGACGACAGCGATGTCGACGACACCTTGAGGGAGATCCACCATGGCTGAGCTGCCCGAGCTGGAGACGGTTCGCCGGGAGCTGGAGAAGGAGGCCGTGGGGAAGCGCTTCAAGGTTCCCGAGGTCACCGGTGCGAAGACGACGAAGCACAACGGCAACAAGAAGGTGTTCCAGAGCCGGCTCGAGGGCGCCAAGGTGAAGTCGGTCGATCGGCGCGGTCGCTTCCTCGTGGCGAACCTCGACAACGGCGAGCTCTTGATGATCCACCTCGGCGACACGGGCCGGCTCGAGAAGGTGGCCCCCCGCTCGGTGGCGCCGAAGGGCACGACCGTCGTCTTCGCGTTCACCCAGGGCGGGCAGATCCGCCTGATCGACACGGGTGGCGCCGCGCAGGCCTTCGTGGTCGCGAGCGACGCGCTCGCCGAGGAGGTGCCCGCCCTCGCCGCGGGTGGCCTCGATCCGGTCGCCGACACCGTCTCCTGGACGGCGTTCGCTCGCGTGATCCTCGCCAAGAGCGTGAAGCTGAAGGCCCTGCTCATGGACCCTGAGGTGGTCGCCGCGATCGGGCCGATCTACAGCGACGAGATCCTCTGGGAGGCGGGCCTGCGCCACGACCGCATCTCCAACGAGCTGTCGAGCCAGGAGATCAGGCGCTTGTTCCGGGCGCTGGTGGAGACGCTCCACGAGGCCGTCAAGCATCGCGGCACCACCGTGGACGACTTCCCCTTCGTCGACCTCTATGGCAAGCCTGGGGGCTACCAGGACGAGCTCAAGGTCTACGGCCGGGAGGGGGAGCCGTGCCGGCGCTGTCGGGCGCCGATCGCCAAGGCTCGATACGCGAACCGCCCGCTCTACTACTGCGCCGCCTGCCAGGTCTGATTCGGTCTCGATTCGGTCTCGGAAGCGGAGCTTCCTCGCCGATCTTGAGGGGCGGGCCTGGGCCCCCCCGCGGCGGGGGCCGGGGGGGGGCCCCCCCCCGCCCCCGGGGCGGGGGGGGGCCCCCCCCCCCCCCCCCCCCCCCCCCCCGGCCCC
>JBQTHC010000130.1:0-19877 GCA_052390255.1 Microthrixaceae bacterium | reverse complement strand
GCGTCCTGAAGGACCACTACGCGCAGAAGCCGATCATCGCTGCCGTCGAGGGCGACTGCTACGCCGGGGGCCTGGCGATCCTCCAGGCCTTCGACATCCGCGTCGTGGCCGAGAACGCGCAGCTCGCGATCTCCGAGGTGCAGCGCGGGCTGTTCCCGATGTCTGCGTCGACGATCCGGCTGCCGCGCCAGATCCCCTACACGGTGGCGATGGACATGCTCCTCGTCGGCGACCCGATCAGCGGGCGGCGCGCGTACGAGGTCGGTCTCGTCGGCCACGTCACCGCGGACGGCATGGCGCTCGCGAAGGCGCGTGGGATCGCGGATCGGCTCGCCGCCAACGGGCCGCTCGCCGTGCGCAACATCAAGGCGTCGGTGATGGCCGCGCTCGAGCTCCGCGAGGAGGACGCCTTCCAGCGCGAGCTCGAGCTCGGCATGGAGGTCATGGCCAGCAAGGACGCGAAGGAGGGCCCGCGCGCCTTCCTCGAGAAGCGCCCGCCGAACTTCACCGGCACCTGATCTGCGAACTCGGGCGATTCGTCCGGCTCTGCGACGGAAGAACCGCCCGAGAACGGGTGAGGACAGCCTTGTCGAACCTCGGCCCTGGTCGTCCTAGCGCGTGCGTCGGCGTGCGTTGCCGCCGGCGGGGCGGCCCGGACGGGCGGCTCCTGCACCAGCGGGTCGTCTGCCGGGCGTGGCGCCGGGACGACCGGATCGGGTCGGTGCACCGGCTCGATCCTGACCACTTCGAGCGGGCGTGCCCTTGCGGGCGGGTGCGCCGCCGCTGCGCGGCTGCTCGCTGCGTCCGCTCGCCCCTGAGCTGGGTCGACCGGTGCGCGGCTTCCACTCGTTGCCGGCCGCGTCCGTGGGACGGCCGTCGCTGCGCTTGCTCTCGAAGCGCCGCTCGCCGGCCGAGTCCTTGGCGCGCGCGCTCTGTCCCTTGCGGTGCGCCTTGGGCGCGGGCTTGCTGCCGGAGCGCGCAGGCCGCTCCTCGGCGCGGGCACGCTCGCGGCGTGAGACGCCGTCGAGGCCGTCGCCGCGATCGATCGGCTTGGGCGCCGCGGACCGCAGGATCGTGGCCGCGGTGGCGACCGTGGCCACCTCGATCGGCTCGCGGCGACGCAGCTCGCGTTGCATCGTCCGCACGTCCTTCTCCTTCTCCGGCGACACGAGCGTGATCACCGTGCCGGCCTCGCCGGCCCGACCCGTGCGCCCCGAGCGGTGGACGTAGTCCTTGTCGGTGGCGGGTGGATCGAACTGGAGCACGCAGGCCACGCCGTCGACGTGGATGCCACGCGCCGCGACGTCGGTGGCGACCAGCACGTGCACGTCGCCGCGACCGAACGCGCCGAGCGCGCGCTCGCGCTGGCTCTGGCTCCGGTCGCCGTGGATCGCCTCGGCGCGCACGCCGGCCTTGTTGAGCTGCTTCGACAGGCGCTCGGCGCCGTGCCGCGTGCGGCTGAACACGATCGCCGGCCAGGTCCGCTCGACGATGGCAGTGGCGACCGCGATCCGATCGGCGTGCGACACCTTCCAGAAGCGGTGGGTGACCTCGCCCTGCTTCTCGAGCGACACCGCCTCGTGGTGCACGGGGTTCGTCTGGTAGTGCCGCACGAGCACGTCGACGTCGCCGTCGAGCGTGGCGCTGAAGAGCATCGTCTGGCGCGTGCGGTTCGTCAGGTCGAGGAGCCGGCGCACCTCGGGGAGGAAGCCCATGTCGGCCATGCGGTCCGCCTCGTCGATCACGACGAGGTTCACGTCGTCGAGGCGCAGTGCGCCACGCTCGAGCAGGTCCTTGAGCCGGCCCGGAGTGGCGACGACGACCTCGACGCCGCGACCGAGCATCTTCATCTGGCGGTCCATGCCGGCGCCGCCGTACACGGCGAGCACCTCGGTCTTCGTGCCCCAGCACAGGGCCTCGAGCTGCTCCTGCACCTGTGAGGCGAGCTCACGGGTGGGGACGAGCACGAGCGCCTTGGGGCGGCGAGGGCTGGCCTTCTCGACGCGCGCCAGCAGCGGCAGGCCGAACGCGATCGTCTTGCCGGAGCCCGTCGGTGCCTTCCCGCAGACATCGCGCCCCGCGAGCGCGTCGGGCAGCGTGGCGGCCTGCACCGGGAACGGCTCGGTGATGCCGAGCTCGCGCAGTCGCTCGCACAGGCGGGTGGGGACGCCGAGCTCGGCGAAGGTGGGGGGCATTCTCGGGGGGTTCTCCTGCATCGAGGGAGCGGACACGCGCGTGCTCGAGCAAGATCCGGCATCCTGCCGGAGGGTGTCGAGCGCAGCGGTTGTGGCTGCTCCGTGGGTGGCAGTCTCAAGCCACAGCTCGACACGGCCCGTCAGCGGCTGCTGACGTCGCCGGTCACTGTACCGGGTGTGATCGCCACAACCAGCATTGGCACGCGACCGGCGCCCGACCCAATGCAACCGCAGGTCGCGTTCTTGCGTCGTTTCGTTCGGAAGACCGTGACGAAACGACGCAAGAACGCGTCCGGCGTAGGTTGCGGCGCCATGGAACCGGTGATGGCACGCAAGATGTGGCGCACGCTCGAGCCCTACCACGGGCTCATCTACTTCGCGCCCGAGGCAGAGGCGGAGTACGCGGCGCTCGGGATCGTGGGTCGTGACGGGTACTTCGCGTCGCGTGCTGCCGCACTCGGCGTGGTTCCGGCCGAGGTGGTCATCGCCACGTTCTTCAACTTCAGTCCGGCGCTCGTGCGACACGCCATCCCGGCTGCCTGGGCGTCGGCGCCTCCCGAGCGGATCGTGGCCGCGCGCCTGCGGGCGGTCGACGCCGCGCTGCGCCGAGCGCTGGGCGACGTGGTGGACGGACCTGACGTCGCACGCGCCGCGGAGCTCGCCCGTGTGGCAGCGGACGCATGTGCCCCCGAGGGTCGGGCGCTGTTCGCGGCGCATGCGAGCCTCCCATGGCCCACCGCGCCGCACCTCGCGCTGTGGCACGCCGTGTCGCTCCTGCGTGAGTTCCGAGGCGACGGACACCTGGCGGCGCTGATCGACGCCGAGCTGGACGGGCTCGGCGCGCTCGTCGTCCACGCGGCCTCCGGCGAGGTCCCGCGAGCCGTGCTGCAGAGCACCCGCGGATGGGCCGACGCCGAGTGGGACGCGTCCGCGTCGCGCCTCGCGCAGCGCGGTCTCGTGGATTCCGACGGCCAGCTCACCGCTGCAGGCGTCGTGCTGCGTGCGCGCGTCGAGGATCGCACCGATGCGCTCGCGGTGGCCCCATGGCAGGAGCTCGGTGATGCCGGGTGCGAGGAGCTCCGTGCGCTCGTGCGTCCTTGGAGCAAGGCGATCGTCGCCAGCGGCACGTTCGGCACGCGCCCCGGACGCTGAGACAGGGGCGCATCGGCCAGCACGGTCCGCGCGAGCGCTCTAGGGTGGCCCAGCCACGGCGCTCCCACCATCGGGTGCGGCGAGCGGCCGTGCACCAGTCCGCAGCACCATTCAGGGGGAACCAACGTGATCCGAGCACGACGACCCGGTCTGTTCGCAGTCGTCATCGCGGGCGCACTGCTCGCGCAGGCCTGCGGTGGGAGCGATTCGACCACGCCGCAGACCACCACGACGGGCGACGGCGGAGGCGGCGGGGGGGGCGCGTACGCGGTCGACACCGCCAGCTGCCCCGATGACGCCACGGCCCCCATCGAGGGAACGGTCAAGATCGGCACCACGATGCCCCTCTCCGGTGGTGTGGCTGCTGCGGCCTTCGCCCCGGTCGCGGAGGGCATGAAGAGCTACATCGCGTACGCCAACGCCAACAACCTGGTGCCTGGCGTCAAGCTCGAGCTCACGATCGAAGACGATCAGTTCAACTCGAACCTCACGACCCCGGCGGTGGAGAAGCTCATCGACTCCACACAGGTCAACCTCTTCGCCGGCATGATCGGCACGGCCAACAACCAGGCGGTGCGCGGCCTGCTGAACGAGGAGTGCTACCCGCAGCTGTTCTCGCTCACTGGCGCGCCGATCTGGGGCGACGTCGAGAGCTTCCCGTGGACGCTCGGCGGGCTCCCGCCGTACAACACCGAGACAGCGATCTACGTCAACGACATCACGCGAGAGTTCCCCGACGGTGCGACGGCAGCGGTGTTCCACGCGAACAGCGAGTTCGGCGAGGCCTACCAGAAGGCGTTCACCGCTCTGGCCCCCGACGCCAAGATCGACATCCTCGAGACGCAGACCATCGAGAACGAGGACTCCAACCCGCCCACGTCGCAGGTCAACGCGATCGCGAGCAAGAAGCCGCAGGTCATCCTCGCGGTCCCGCTCGGTGCGCAGTGCCCGACGTTCCTGAAGGCAGTGGCCGATGCGAAGGCGGCGAACCCGGGCTGGGAGCCGCGCATCTACATCACCTCCACCTGCGCGAGCACGCTGATCCTCACGGTCTCGGGCGACAGCGCGGATGGCATCTTCACCATCGTCACGGCCAAGGACGCGAACGACCCGGGTCTGGCGACCGACCCGCAGGTGGCGGCGTACCGCAAGGCGATCACCGACCTCGGCTTCAAGGCCGACGGTGACTTCGCCACGGCCGGTGCAGGCTGGACCACCGGCGAGCTCACGGTCGAGGTGCTCCGCATCGCGGCGGCGTCGAAGGACGGGCTCACGAGGGCGTCGATCCTCAACGCTGCCCGCGCGCTCGACTTCCACTTCCAGCTCGCTCGCGACGGCGTGAACTTCAAGACCGACGGCACCAAGGACCCGTACGGCCTCGAGTCGATGCAGGTCGTGCAGTACCACTCCGCGACGAAGACCTACACCGACGTCGGCGAGCTCGTCACCAGCTTCGAAGGCAAGACGAAGCTTCCCTGACGTGCTCCTGGACGTTCGTGACGTCACGGTGCGCTTCGGGGGCATCACCGCGCTCGACGGGCTGTCGTTCGCGATCGAAGAGGGCCAGATCTGTGGGCTGATCGGCCCCAACGGGGCCGGGAAGACCACCTGCTTCAACGTCGTCAGCCGGATCTACGAACCCAGCTCGGGTTCGATCCGGTTCGACGACGCCGACCTCCTCGCGCTCCCGGCACACCGCATCGCGAGCGTCGGGATCGCCCGCACCTTCCAGAACCTCGCCCTCTTCCCCACGATGACCTTGCTCGACAACGTGATGGTCGGCGCGCACAGCCGAGGAACGGTGGGGTTCGTGCGCGCCGCCCTGAGGCTTCCCCCGCGCAACGAGGAGGCCGCCACCCGCCGTCGTGCCTTCGAGCTCCTCGATCAGCTCGGCCTCGCCGAGCACGCGTTCCACCCCGCGGCCGCACTGCCCTTCGGAACGCTGAAGCGCCTTGAGCTCGCACGCGCGCTCGCCGCCCGACCTCGGTTCCTGCTCCTCGACGAGCCGGCATCGGGCCTGACCCACGGCGAGGTGGACGAGCTCGGTGCGACCATCAAGCGCGTCCGCGACGACTTCGGTCTCACGGTCCTGCTCGTGGAGCACCACATGGCGCTCGTCATGGGGATCAGCGACCACGTCGTCGCGATGGACTTCGGGCGCAAGATCGCCGAGGGCTCGCCCACCCAGGTGCAGAACGACGATCAGGTGATCCAGGCATACCTGGGGACCGGATGACGCCGCTCCTCGAGGTGACCGACCTGCACGCCGGCTACGGGCCGGTGGAGGTGCTGCACGGGATCGGGCTCACGGTCGCCCCCGGCGAGGTGGTGGTGGTGCTCGGCGCGAATGGTGCGGGCAAGACCACGATGATGCGGGCGATCTCGGGCACGATCCACCGTCGGGGCTCGGTGAAGCTCGACGGTGAGGAGGTCTCGCGGTCCTCGCCCGACAGCATCGTGCGCGCGGGCGCGGCACAGGTCCCGCAGGGCCGCGGCACCTTCGTCGACCTCACCGTCGACGACAACCTGCGCGCCGGCGCGTACACGCGGCGCGATGACGGCGTCGCGGCGGACCTCGCTCGGTGGTACGAGGTCTTCCCGCGGCTCGCAGAGCGGCGTGGACAGCGCGCTGGTGGCCTGTCAGGCGGCGAGCAGCAGATGCTCGCGATCGCGCGGGCGCTCATGAGCCGCCCGCGGTTGCTCCTGTGCGACGAACCGAGCCTCGGACTGGCACCGATCATCGTGCAGGAGCTGTTCGCGATCCTCGGCCGACTCAACAGTGAGGAGGGCCTCTCGGTGCTGCTCGTCGAGCAGAACGCCAACCTCGCGATGGGCATCGCGCACCGGGCCTACCTGCTCGAGACCGGTGCGATCGTCGCGTCGGGCGACGCTGACACCATCCGAAACGACGACGCGATTCGCAAGGCCTACCTCGGCTACTAAGGACGACGGCGCGTGGAACGATTCCTCCAGTACTTCTTCGACGGACTCTCGCAGGGCTCGATCTACTCACTGATCGCGCTCGGCCTCGTGATCATCTACCGGGGCTCCGGCCACCTGAACTTCGCCCAAGGTGAGATGGCCATGATCAGCGCGTTCCTCGCGTGGTGGTACGCCGACCTCGGCCTGTCGCCTTGGATCGCCGTCGGCGTCGCAGCGGCCACCGCGTTCGTGGTGGCGATGGCGATCGAGCGGTTCATCATCCGACCGATCGGCAAGAAGAGCCCGTTCGCGGTCGTCGTCGCAGCGATTGGGCTCTTCCTGGGGCTGAACGCGCTCGCCCCGTTCGCGTGGAAGGTCACGATCCCGGAGGCCTATGCGCCGCTCTTCCCGAACGAGTCGACCGACTTCGTGCGCATCGGCGGGGCCGAGTGGCGCGACCAGAACATCGGCGTCCTGGTGGTCCTCGCCGTCACCGCGGGCGTGCTCTACCTGTTGTTCCAGAAGACGCGCTTCGGGCTCGCGATGCGGGCTGTGGCGAGCAACCCGGAGTCCTCTCCGCTGGTGGGGATCCGGACCGGCCAGGTGCTGGCCGTGTCGTGGGGACTCGCGGCGGCGGTCGGCGCGGTCGGTGGCGCGATGGTGGCGTCGCTCCGCGGCAACGTCGACGCGTCGATGATGTTCACGATCTTCTTCGCCGCCACCGCGGCGGCGACGCTCGGCGGCTACGACAGCCTGTTCGGCGCCGTGTTCGGCGGCATCGTGCTCGGTGTCTTCGAGAACATGGTCGCGGGCTACCAGCCTGACGTGGTGGGCCAGGAGCTCAAGGGCGTCGTGGCCCTGCTCGTCATCCTCGCGGTCCTCCTGGTCAGGCCGTCAGGCCTCTTCGGCTCGCAACGGGTGGAACGGGTGTGATGCCCGTTCGCCTCGAACAGGGGAGCGCCGCCCATTGGGCGCTGCGCGGGCTGGGCGCGGTCGCGGTCGCCTACGTCGCGCTGTCGCCTGCGTTCCGCGATCTCACGCCAAGCCAGTACGGCGAGCTCACCGACATCGCGGTGCTCGCGCTCGCGGCGGTCTCCTTGAACCTGCTCATCGGGTTCACGGGTCAGATCTCGATCGGCCACTCGGCGTTCTTCGGGATCGGCGCGTACACCCTCGCGATCCTCGTTGCCGACCACGGCTGGACGCCCGGCTGGACCTACCCGATCGCCGCGCTCGTGTGCTTCGTGGTGGGCGTCGCCGTCGGGGTGCCCGCGCTTCGCCTCAAGGGGCTCTACCTCGCGCTCGTGACGCTTGCCCTCGCGCAGATCTTCCCGGCGCTCGTCCGCAAGTTCGACGAGCTCACCGGCGGATCCGCGGGCATCGATGGCCTCAAGTACGACGCCCCCGAGTGGACCGGGCTCCCGTCGGGACGGCAGGGCCGCGCGGAGTGGATGTACTGGCTCGCCCTCGGGACGCTGGTGGTGGGCTACCTGCTCGTCCGCAACCTCGTGAAGAGCCGGGTGGGGCGCGCGATGGTGGCGGTCCGCGACAACACCACCGCGGCCGCGGTGATGGGCGTCAACGTCGCGGCCACCAAGACGATCGTGTTCGGGCTCTCTGCGGCGCTCGCCGGGCTCGCGGGGTGCACGTTCGCGCTCCGCCAGACCCAGACGACGCCGGAGAACTTCAACTTCACGATCCTGGGCTCGATCCTCTTCCTCGTGATCATGGTCGTCGGCGGGAGCGGCAGCCTGATGGGCCCCGTGGTCGGCGCCTTCGTGTACTACCGGGTCGACCAGTTCACGCGGGCCGTGCCCGACAAGTCGTGGCTCCCCGGCGGCTTCCGCGACTTCCTGCAGGGGCGCCCCAACCTCGCGACGCTCGTGTTCGCGTCGATGCTCGTGCTGCTGATGTTCGTCGCGCCGTTCGGGATCATCGGGCTGACACGCCGGATCGGGCGCCGACTCGTCGTGGTCACACCAACGCCGCCGCGCGGCTAGCGCACAGCACCAGGTCGGCTCAGGAGCCGCGCCGATCGGCGAGGCGACAGACGGCCCACTGCCTCCGCTCCGGCACGAAGGAGTCCGGCGGCCTCCTTCATCCGCGCATCTCCCCACGCTCCTCCATGCCCCAGGGGGAGCCGTGCTCCACGAGCAGGTCGAGGAACGGTGTCGCCGGGAACGCCTCCGGGCCGAGCACGCCCGCGCCCGTCCACGCGCCGCTCGCGAGGAGCTCGAGCGCGACGACCGGGTTGATCGCCGTCTGCCACACCACGGCCTGTGATCCGTCGCGAGCCATCGTCTCCTCGTTGTCGGCGAGGTGGTAGAGGTACACCTCCCGCGGTCGCCCGTCGGGGCCCGTCCCCGTCACCCACGTGCCCGCGCACGTGCGACCCCGCATCCGGTCGCCGAGCGTCGCCGGGTCGGGGAGGCAGGCGGCCACGAGGTCACGGGGCGACACATCGAGGCCGCGCACCCGCACCGGGTCGACTCGGTCCAGGCCGACCTTGTGCAGGACCTGGAGCACCTCGATGAACTCGTCACCGAGGCCGTACTTGAACGTGACCCGGTTGCAGTCCACCCACCGAGGGATGAGCAGCACCTCCTCGTGCTCCACGTTGACGCACTCGACCGGCCCGATGCCCTCGGGGAACACGAAGGTCTCCGGCTCGGAGAACGGCGCCGTGGTGAACCAACCACGCTCGCGCTCCCAGACGACGGGCGGGTTGAGGCACTCTTCGATCGTGGTCCAGATGGAGAACGTCGGCGCGAACGCAAAGCCGTCGACCACGAGGTCGGCGCCGTCGCGCACGCCGATCTCGTCGATCGTGTCGAACAGCTCGTCGGCGGCATGCCGAGCGAACACGTCCGAGAGCCCCGGCTCCACGCCGATGCCGACGAGCGCGAGCAGCCCGCGCTCGGCCCACGCGTCGGTCTCGGCGAGCTGGAGGTCTCCCAGCTTCACGCCGGGCTCCTCGTGCGGCCGGTCGGGGTGCGGGGTGGACAGCGACATCGCCATGTCGAGGTAGTGCGCGCCGGCATCGAACGCGCCACCGAAGATCGGCATCACGAAGCGTGGGTCCGCTGCGTTCAGGACGTGGGTGCAACGGTGCTCGATGGCGCACTGCGCGACCGCCGCGCGGTCCGACGCGTCGAGCGCGGTGCCGGAGAACCGGGCGTCGAGGGTGCGTTCCGCGGCAGCGCGGGCTCGGTCGGCGTCGAGGTCGGCGAGCACGACCGCCTCGAAGAACGAGCGGCGTCGGGCGATCATCGCGAACGCGGACCCGACGCCTCCGCTGCCCACGACGAGGATCCGCATCAGTGCCTCCTGTCCTGGAGCCGGTACCACGTGCTCACCGCGGGCAGCCACGCGCGCCGGAACCGGTGCAGCGGGATCGGTCGGTGGACCAGCTCGGCGAACGGTGGGAGCGCGTCGCCCGTGATCGCGGCGCCCATCCGCGTGCCGAGCCAGGTGTTCGTGGCGACGCCTGAGCCGTTGCAGCCCGTGGCGTACCAGAGCCCGTCGATGCGCCCGCAGTGCGGGAGCCGGTCGATCGTGATCGCGACGTTGCCGCCCCACGCGCGCTCCACCCGCACGTCGCGGAGCTGCGGATGAACCTCGACCATGGAGCGGTACAGGAAGTCGCGCGCCTCGTCGAGGGCGACCGTGCCGAGCCGCTTGCGGCCGCCGAAGACCATGCGGCCGTCGGGATCGAGCCGCCAGTACCAGAGGAGGTTGCGGTCGTTGAAGACCATCCGGCCGGTGGGGAGAACCGACGCCGCGAGCGCCGGTTCGAGCGGCTCGGTCGCGATGATGAACGACCCCATCGGCAGCACACGCCGGCGCAGTGCGGGCGCGAGCGCGTCGGCGTAGGCGTTGGTCGCGACGAGCACGTCCTTTGCAGCGATCGTGCCCCGGGTGGTGGACACGATCCACCCCTCGGAACCTGACTCGACTGAGTGCGCTGCGGTGGACGGGTGCAGCGACACCCCCGCGGCGCGAGCACGGCGGACGAGCCCGGCGTGGAAGCGGGCGGGGTGCAGTCCGCCGCTGCGCTCGACCACGAGCCCCGCCGCGAACATCGACGAGCCGATCTCGGCGCGGAGGTCGTCGCCGCGCACGACGTGCGCCGGGCTGCCGAAGTCGTTCAGCTCGGCGGCCAGCGCGTCGAGGTGGGCGGCCGAGCGCTCGGTGTGCGACACGTAGAGCTGCCCGACCCGGGCGTAGTCGCAGTCGATCGCGCTGTCCTGGATGACGGACTCGACGTGGTCGAAGGCCTCCTCCACGGCGGCATGCAGGCGCCGGCCGAGCGGGCCGTAGGTTCGTTCGAGCGAGCGGGGACCCGCCTTCAGCTCGGGCAGCACCATCCCGCCGTTGCGGGTGCTGGCCCCCCACCCCAGGTCGTGCGCGTCGATCACCACGGCATCGCGATCGCGCATCGCGAGCTCGGTCGCCGCCGCGAGCCCGCAGTAGCCCCCACCGATGATGACCGCGTCGGCGCGATCGGGCAGGGGCTGGTCGGGCAGCGGCTCGGGCGTCGCGGTCTCCTGCCAGAGCACCGACCGCCGGAAGGTCGGGGCGAGCGGGGTGGCCACGGGCGGATCGTAGCGGCGATCCCGGTCAGCCTCCGATGGATCGGTTGCGCGCACGCCTCACGGCGACGAAATCGGTTACGGTCTAGCCATTCCACGATCGAATCCGTTGGCATCCGCGACAATCGGGGGGGAGGCGACGCAGCGCGTGAGCGAGGCAGGGAACCGCGGTTCCGCGGGTGGCGACGTCATCGTCCTCGACCGTGTGGCGAAGCGCTTCGGCGACTTCGTGGCGGTGCACGACGCGAGCTTCGCCATCGGCCGCGGTGCCTTCTTCTCGATGCTCGGGCCCTCAGGATGCGGCAAGACGACGACGCTGCGGATGATCGCCGGGTTCGAGTCCCCCACGAGCGGGCGCATCCTCCTCGACGGCGACGACGTGTCGCGCACGCCCCCGTACCGCCGCAACGTCAACACGGTCTTCCAGAACTACGCGCTCTTCCCGCACATGACCGTGTTCGACAACGTGGCCTTCGGGCTCCGCAGCCGCAAGGTCGCCAAGGCCGAGGTCACCAGAGCCGTCGGCGAGATGCTCGAGATCGTCCGGATGTCCGACTTCTCCAGCCGTCGGCCTGTGCAGCTCTCGGGCGGGCAGCAGCAGCGCGTCGCGCTCGCCCGCGCGCTCGTCAACAAGCCGGCGGCGCTGCTGCTCGACGAACCGCTCGCGGCCCTCGACCTGAAGCTCCGTCAGGCGATGCAGCTCGAGCTGAAGCGCATCCAGCGGGACACCGCGGTCACCTTCGTGTTCGTCACGCACGATCAGCAGGAGGCGCTCACGATGAGCGACCGGATCGCGGTGATGAGCGACGGCTGGGTCGAGCAGATCGGCAGCCCGGTCGAGATCTACCACCGGCCGGCCACCCCGTTCGTCGCCGGCTTCATCGGTGAGGCGAACCTGCTCCGCGGCACGGTCGAGGGCCGAACGGCCGGGGTGGCCACGGTCTCGGTGCCCGGCGGCTCGGTGCAGGTGCCCGACGTCGCGGGCGCGACCGGAGCGGTCCTCGTGATGGTGCGACCGGAGCGAGTCAGCGTCGGGCGCGCGGCGCCTGGCGACCCCGCGGTCGGCATCCCAGCGACCGTTCGAGAGATCATCTTCCGCGGCGCGACGATCCATGTCGAGCTCGCCGCCTCCGACGGCGCGAACCTGGTGGCGCACGTCGGTGACGATCGCCTTCTCGATGGGCTCCGGCCCGGGGAGGAGGCGTGGGCCACGTGGGAGCGCAGTGCCGCCTATCTCGTCCCAGTCGATGCGGGCCACGTGTCCGCACCGTCCGATCCACTCACCGAGCTCGATGGGCTCGGCCTTGCCAGCGGAGGTCCTCCATGACTGATCCCACCCCGTCCCGTTCGAGCCGGCGCGTCGCCACGCCGATCAGTCGACGCGCGCTGCTCGGGCGCATGGGCGCCGTGGCCGGTGCCGGCCTCGTGGGTCCCGCGCTCTTGGCCGCGTGCGGGAGCGACGGCAGTCCGACCACCGCAACCACCTCCGGCGGTGGCGGTGGCTCGAAGAAGCTCTGGTTCGCGAACTGGCCCGCCTACATCGATGAGGAGACGGTCGACCTCTTCAAGAAGGAGTCGGGCATCGACTTCCGGTACACCGAGGACTTCAACGACAACAACGAGTACTTCGCCAAGGTGCAGGCCGACCTGGCCGCCGGGCGGAGCATCGGCCCCGACATCATCGCGCCCACCTCCTGGATGGCGGGACGCCTCATCAAGCTCGGCTGGGTGCAGGAGCTCCCGCTCGACGACATCCCCAACGCGGCCAATCTCGTGCCTGCTCTCCAAAAGCCGGCCTGGGATCCGGAGGGCAAGTACAGCCTGCCGTGGCAATCAGGGATGACCGGCATCGCCTACGACATCAAGGTCACCGGTCGCGAGCTCACGAGCGTGGCCGACCTCTTCGACCCCGCGTTCAAGCGGAAAGTCACCATGCTCACCGAGATGCGCGACACGCTCGGGCTCGTGATGCTGCTGACGGGCGAAGATCCGAGCAAGGCAACCGCCGATTCCGCCAACGCCGCCTTCGAGATGATCGAGGAGGCCAAGCGCAGCGAACAGATCTCAGCGTTCACGGGCAACGAGTACGTCAGCGGGCTCTCCATCGCCGTCGCGTGGTCTGGCGACGTAGCGCAGCTCGCCCTGGAGAACCCTGACGTTCGCTTCGTCATCCCCGAGGAGGGCGGCATGGTCTGGTCCGACACCATGGTCATGCCGAACGGAGCGAAGAACGTCGCGAACGCGGCCACCTGGATGAACTACGTGTACGAGCCCGAGAACGCAGCGCGCATCGCGGAGTACGTTGGCTACAACTCACCCGTCGAGGGTGTGCGCGAGATCCTCGCGGCGGGCAACGACGACCAGAAGGCGCTGTCCGAGAGCGTGCTGCTGTTCCCCGACGATGCGACCTCTGCTCGGCTGCATGCGTTCGCAACCCTGGATGAGGACACCGAGGCGGCCCTCGACGAGCGCTTCGCCTCGATCGTCGGCGCCTAGCGGGCCTGTCAGACGTGCGTGCCGATCGAAGGGAGGACGACGGAGACCGGTCGCGGCGGCGCGCCGGGCTTGTGCCCTACGCACTCCTCACCCCGGGGATGCTCTGGCTGACCCTCTTCTTCCTGGTCCCGCTCTACACGTTGGCCCGCACCTCGCTTTCGGTGAAGGAGAGCCGCTTCGCGGTCAACGCCGACTTCGGCTGGCACTTCTCGAACTTCACCAACGCGGTCAGCAGCTACAGCGACCAGTTCGTCCGCTCGTTCGCGTACGCGGGGGCGGCAACACTGGCGTGCATCGTCATCGGCTACCCCATCGCCTACGTGATCGCGTTTCGGGGGGGTCGCTTCAAGAACGTGCTCCTCGGCCTCGTCGTGGTGCCGTTCTTCACCTCGTTCCTCATCCGCACCTTGGCCTGGAAGACCCTGCTCTCCGACAACGGCCCAGCGCTGGCGCTCGTCGAGCGCCTGAGCCTCAGTGGGGTCCTCGAGGCGATCGGACTCACGCGGGACGGTCTTCTGCTGCCCACCCAATGGGCGGTGATCGGAGGACTCACCTACAACTTCCTGCCCTTCATGATCCTGCCGATCTACGTCAGCCTGGAGAAGATCGACCTGCGGCTGAGCGAAGCGGCCAAGGACCTCTACAACAACGGTTGGCAGGCGTTCCGCAAGGTCGTGCTCCCGCTCTCGCTCCCGGGCGTCTTCGCGGGGAGCCTGCTGACCTTCATCCCGGCGGCGGGGGACTTCGTCAACGCCAAGTTCCTCGGCGGGCCGAACAACACGATGATCGGCACGGTCGTGCAAGACCGCTTCCTCGTGCAGCTCGACTACCCGACGGCGGGCGCTCTGAGCTTCATCCTCATGATCGTCATCACCGCGGCGACGCTCGTCTACGCGCGCGTCCTGGGCACGGACGACCTCGTCTGATGGCGGGCGGGATCTGATGGCAAGCGGGACTGCCCGGCCCCCCGAGACCGCAGCGGGGAGGCTTGGTCGCTGGGGGTTGACTGCGATGGCGGTGACCGGCTTCGTGTACCTCTTCATCCCGATCGCCGTCATCGTCGGCTACTCGTTCAACAAGCCGCGCGGGAAGTTCAACGTCATCTGGCAGCGCTTCACGCTTGACAACTGGCGTGATCCGCTTGCGTCGGGGCCGCTCACGGACGCGATGTTCCTGTCGCTTCGGATCGCGGCGATCGCCGTTGTGGCGGCCACGGTGCTCGGGTCGCTCATCGCGCTGGCGCTGGTGCGCTACCGATTCAAGGGCGGCACGATCGTCAACCTGTTGCTCGTGCTGCCGCTCACGACACCTGAGATCGTGATGGGCTCGTCGCTCGCGACACTGTTCATCGATCGCGGGGTGCAGCGCGGCTTCACGACGATCGTCATCGCGCACGTCCTGTTCTGCACCTCGTTCGTCGCGCTCACGGTCAAGGCGCGCATTCGCGGCTTCGACTGGACGCTGGAGGACGCCGCGATGGACCTCGGTGCGCCGCCGTGGCGCACGTTCAGTCGGGTCACGCTGCCGCTCATCACGCCCGGCATCCTTGCGGCAGCGCTGCTGAGCTTCGCGCTGTCGATCGACGACTTCATCATCACGTTCTTCAACTCGGGCCCCGAGGAGACGTTCCCGCTGCGCATCTTCGGCGCGTCCCGTGCCGAGCTCTCCCCGCAGATCAACGTGCTCGCGACCATCGTGCTGCTCGTCAGCGTTGCCCTGATGCTCGCTGGCACACTCGTCCACCGCCGCCAACAGACCTAGCAACCAACGTCTGTGAACCCCCAGGTCCGGTATGCGGCCATACGGGTTCACAGACGTTGGTTGCTACTGCACGCCCCAGCTGTAGGTCTGCTTGACGAGGCTCATGTAGGTGAAGACCTCGGTGCTGCTGACGCCTGGGATCGCGCGGATGCGGTCGTTCACGACGTCGAGCAGGTGGTGGGTGTCGGTGCAGACGACCTCGACGAGCAGGTCGAAGCGCCCTGCGGTGATCACGACGTACTCGACCTCCTCGAGCTCCTCGACGACCGCCGCCACGGCTCGAACGTCGCCGGTGACGGAGATCGCGAGCATCGCCTGCACGGCGAAGCCCAGCATCGCCGGGTCGGTCACCGCGACCACCTGCATCACGCCGCTCTCGATGAGGCGCTGCACGCGCTGGCGCACCGCTGCCTGGGAGAGCCCGACCGCCGGGCCGAGCTTCGAGTACGGCGCGCGCCCATCGAGCTGCAGGGCGCGGATGATCGCCTTGTCGATGTGGTCCAGCTCGGTCGGCGGTCCGGGATCGCGCTTGGGGACCGCCATCAGCCGGCCGCCGCGTAGCTCGGCGTCCCCGCGGCGACGCCGAGCGCCTCGGCCACCACCGCGTTGACGACTCGGCCGCCCTCCGTGTTGAGCCCGTGCGCGAGCGAGGGATCCCGCCGACACGCTTCGGTGGCACCGTGCACCGCGACGTCGACGAGGTAGGGGAGCGTGGCGTTGGTGAGCGCGTGCGTCGAGGTGGCAGGCACTGCGCCCGGCATGTTGCCCACGCAGTAGTGCACGACGCCGTGCGTCACATACGTGGGCTCGTTGTGGGTCGTCTCGCGCGAGGTGGCGACGCAGCCGCCCTGGTCGATCGCCACGTCGACGATCACCGCGCCAGGCTTCATGCTTGCCACCATGTCCTCGGTGATGACGACGGGCGCCCTTCCGCCAGCCACGAGCACCGCGCCGATCACGAGGTCTGCCTCGGCGATGCAGCGCTCGACCGTGCCGCGGTTCGAGGCGAGCGTCGTGATCCGACCCTTGTGGATCTGGTCGACGAAGCGGAGGCGATCGAGGTTCTTGTCGAGGAGGTTCACCTCCGCCTCCATGCCCGCGGCGATCCATGCCGAGTTCCAGCCGACGTTGCCCGCACCGATCACGACGACCCGTGCCGGCTGCACGCCTGGTGCGCCGCCGAGGAGCACGCCCCGCCCGCCTTGGGGCGCCTCGAGGAAGCGTGCGCCGGCCTGCACGGCGAGCCGCCCGGCCACCTCGCTCATCGGCGCGAGCAGCGGCAACGCCCCGTCGGCCCGCATCACGGTCTCGTAGGCGAGACCGGTCGTGCCGGCCGCGCACAGCGCGTCGGCCACCTTCGGGTACGCGGCGAGGTGGAGGTAGGTGAAGAGCGTGAGGTCGGCCCGAAGGTGCTCGAGCTCTGACGCCTGCGGCTCCTTCACCTTGCAGACGAGATCGGCGCGCGCCCAGGTCTCGGCAGCATCGGCGACGACCTCGGCGCCCGCCGCCTTGTAGGCCTCGTCGGGGATGCTGGCGCCTTCGCCCGCGCCTGCCTGCACGAGCACGCGGACGCCGTGCGAGTCGAGCTCCCGCACTCCGTCGGGGGTCAGGGCGACGCGTCGCTCGTCGGACTTGATCTCGGTGGGGATCCCCACCGTGAGGGGCGCGTTCATCGTGCTCGTGCCGCCTCGTTCACCGGTCGAGCTCCTTCCACGCCTCGATCAGGACCTGGTGCAGCGTCGACGCGATCACGTCGAACTCGTCCGGACCCGACACGAGCGACGGCGAGAGCTGGATCACGGGATCGCCGCGGTCGTCGGCGCGGCAGATCAGCCCCAGCTCGAGCAGTCGCTTCGACAGGAACCCGCGGATGAGCCACTCACACTCGGTGTCGCTGAACGCGCCGCCGTTGCGGGTGAGCTCGATGCCGTAGAAGTAGCCCTTGCCGCGCACCTCGGAGACGATCGGCAGATCGGTGAGCTCATCGAGTCGGGCGCGGAAGTCGCCCTCCAACGAGCGCACGCGACCCGGAAGGTCCTCGCGCTCCATCACGTCGAGGTTCGCGAGTGCCACCGCGCAGCTCACCGGGTGACCAGCGAAGGTGATGCCGTGCAGGAACGACGAACCCTGCTCGAGGAACGGTTGGGCGATCCGGTCCGACACCATCACGCCACCGAGCGGCGAGTAGCCCGACGTGATGCCCTTGGCGAAGGTGATCATGTCGGGCACGTACCCGAGCAGGCTCGAGCCGAACCAGTCGCCGAGCCGACCGAACGCACAGATCACCTCGTCGGACACGAGCAGCACCCCGTGGCGATCGCAGATCTCGCGCACGCGCTGGAAGTACCCGTCGGGGGCAACCAGGCAGCCGCCCGCGTTCTGGACCGGCTCGAGGTACACCGCGGCCACGGTCTCGGGTCCTTCGGCGATGATCATCTCCTCGATCGCATCCGCGCCCGCGAGCGGATCGTCGGGGTTCGTGCGCTGCGCGGTGAGCGTGTTCGGCACGTGGCGGCTCTGGCCGTTGAGCAGCGGGAGGAAGGGCTCCTTGATCGCCGCGAGCCCGGTGACTTTGAGCGCGCCGAGCGTGGTGCCGTGGTACGCCGTCTCGCGGGCGATCACCTTCGTGCGCTGCGGTTGGCCGATGGCGACGAAGTACTGGCGCGCCAGCTTCCAGGCCGACTCCACCGCCTCGCTGCCGCCTGTGGTGAAGAACACGCGGTTGAGGTCGCCGGGCGCCATCGCCGCCAAGCGCGTCGCAAGCTCCACCGCCGTCGGGTGCGCGTAGGTCCACAGCGGGAAGTACCCCAGCTTCGAGGCCTGTGACGCTGCCGCGTCGGCGATCTCCTGGCGGCCGTGGCCGGCCTGGACCACGAAGAGCCCCGCGAGCCCGTCGAGGTAGCGCTTGCCGTTGCTGTCCCAGACGTACGCTCCCTCACCTCGCTCGATCACGGTGAGCTCGCTGCCGGGCTCGCCCGAGAGCCGTGAGAAGTGGAGCCACAGGTGGTCGGCGGCAGCGGTCTCCAGCTCGGCGCTGGTCATGCTCACTGGGCCACCCTTCGGGCGGCGGAGTGACCATCCGCCACTTCGTGTCGGGGAAGAGCAGGCTGGGCTGCCGTGCCCTCGCTTCGCTGGGTCATTGGGATCGCCTCCAAGGCGAGAGTGGTGACGGAATCCGTTGTCGAGACGGGGTCTGACAGTTGGATCGGTGAGATTCTGTCAGAATCACGACTGGATCGCTTGCCAGGAGGACGAGATGCCCGACCAGAACTTCATCGCCAACGAGTGGCGGCCGGCCCGATCGGGCGGCACCGACGAGATCCTGAACCCCGCCACCGGCGGGGTGATCGGCACGGCCCCAGCCAGCGAGGCGGCCGACGTCGACGACGCGGTGCAGGCTGCCGCCGCCGCGTTCCCGGCGTGGGCGGCCAAGACGCCGCGCGAACGAAGCGAGGCGCTGCACGAGCTGGCGCGCCGGATCGAGGCGGACATCGAGAACCTGTCCGCGATCGAGTCGGAGAACGTCGGCAAGCCGGTGTCGATCATGGAGTTCGAGATGGACCTCACGCTCGACAACTGGAAGTTCTTCGCCGCCGCGGGCCGCTTCCTCGAGGGGCGCGCCGCGGGTGAGTACATGGAGGGCTACACGTCGATGCTGCGGCGCGAGCCGCTCGGCGTCATCGGCTCGATCGCACCATGGAACTACCCGCTCAACATGGCCACGTGGAAGGTCGGCCCGGCGCTTGCCGTCGGCAACACGGTCGTGCTCAAGCCGTCGGAGCTCACGCCGTACACCGCGCTCCGCCTGGCCGAGCTCGCGGCCGACGTGCTGCCGGCGGGCGTGCTCAACGTGGTGTGCGGACGCGGCGAGACGGCAGGGGTGTCACTCGTCGCCCATCCCGACGTGGCGATGGTGTCGCTCACGGGGTCGGTGGCGGCGGGCAAGGCGATCGCGAAGGCGTCCTCGGAGACGCTCAAGCGCGTGCACCTCGAGCTCGGTGGCAAGGCGCCCGTCGTGGTGTTCGACGACGCCGACGCTGCCGCTGTCGCCGCGGGCGTGCGCGCCGCGGGGTACTACAACTCCGGTCAGGACTGCACTGCCGCATGTCGAGTGATCGCCGGCCCACGCGTGCACGACGACCTCGTGGCGGCGCTGCAGGCCGAGGTGAGCCAGATCCCGTTCGGCGATCCGGCGAACGCGGACACCGAAGTCGGCCCGGTCGTGTCGTCGGAGCAGCTCGAGCGCGTGAGCGGGATGGTCTCGCGCGCCGCGGACGCTGGTGCCGAGGTGATCTCCACGGCAGCGATGCCTGGCGGTGGTGGCTACTTCTACGCGCCGTCGATCGTCGTCGGCCCCGCGCAGGACAGCGAGATCGTGCAGCGTGAGGTGTTCGGTCCGGTGGTCACCGTGCAGCGCGCGCCCGACGAGGAGACGTTGCTCGCGTGGGCCAACGGTGTCGACTACGGCCTCGCGGCCTCGGTGTGGACCACTGACGTCGGTCGCGCGATGCGCATGGCCGCCGGGCTGCGGTTCGGCACGGTGTGGGTCAACGACCACATCCCGATCATGAGCGAGATGCCCCACGGCGGCTTCAAGCAGAGCGGCTACGGCAAGGACATGTCGATCTACGCGGTGGAGCACTACACCGAGCTCAAGCACGTCATGATCAAGCACTGAGCCGCGCTGCCCGCACCGCGCTCAGGCGTCGGTGGTCTCGGTCAGCTCGTCAGGGTAGAAGCCCCAATGGCCCGACCAGTG
>JBQTHC010000129.1:0-3503 GCA_052390255.1 Microthrixaceae bacterium | reverse complement strand
GGGGGGGGTGGGCCCCCGCCGCCGGGGCCCGGGGGGGGGGGGGGGGGGGGCGGGGGGGGGCGGGGCCGGGGTGCCGGGGCGGGGGGGGGCGCGCCGCCGGTAGGTTCAGCGGGATCGTGCAGAGGTTCTCCACCACCACGACGTCGGCCGACGAGAGCGCGTCGGTGAGCTCGGCGTCGGTCGGCGGGCTCGTTGCGCCCAGGGCGAGGCCCGGCAGCAGGTGGTCGACCGGGCCGTCCCCGGCGACGGTGGTCGTGTGCCAGCCCCACCCCTCGAACGTGCGCTGCCAGGTCTCCGCGACCACGGACACCCCGTCGTGACGGCCGAGGCGGAAGGACACGAGGGCGACGGTGGGCACAGCGCGGAGACCCTACCGGCGGCCTCGCGCACAGAGATCCGCGGCGAGGCGCGGCGGATCCTCGACGCTGCCTGGCGGACGCCCGGTGACGGAACGGGGTTCTGCGTGCCGAACCCCACCACCTACCCGTGGCAGTGGCTGTGGGACAGCTGCTTCCACGCGGTGGTGTGGGCGCACCTCGGCGACGAGCGCGGGCTCCTCGAGGTGCGCAGTGCGCTCGGCGCGCAGGACGCCGACGGCTTCGTGCCGCATCTCCGCTACGCCGGCGGCGAGAGCCCGCACGCCGGCCTGTGGGGGCGCGCGGACACGTCGTCGATCACGCAGCCGCCGATGTTCGGCCACGCGATCGGCGTGCTGGCGGAGGCGGGCGTCGACCTCCCCGACGAGGTCCTCGAGCGCGCGACGGCTGGGTTGCGCTTCCTGCTCGAACGCCGGAAGCGCTCTCCCGGCGGGCTCATCGAGGTCTGCCACCCGTGGGAGTCGGGCTGTGACGACAGCCCGCGCTGGGACAGCGTGCTCGGTGGCGCGTGGACGCCGACCCGCTGGCATGCCGCGAAAGGCGACCTCGTGGCATCGATCGAACGGAGCCCTACGGGCGCGCCGCTCGCGAACCCCGCGTTCGCTGTGGCCTCGGTCGGCTTCAACGCGCTCGTCGCATGGAACGCGCGCGAGCTCGTCGACGTGACCGGCGATCGTGCGCTCGCCGTCGCCGCCGACGAGGTCGTCGACGCGCTGGCCGTCGCCTGGGACGCCGAGCTCGCAACCTGGATCGACGACGGCCCGACGCGAACCGGCTCGGGCCGCGTGCGGACCCTCGATGCGCTCCTGCCGGCGCTCGTGCTCGGCACGCGGGACGTGGCCGCGCTGCTCGTGGACGACGGGGCCTACGGCGCGCAGTGTGGCCCGTGCGGCGTGCACCGCGCCGAGCCGGCGTTCGACCCGGCGCGCTACTGGCGTGGACCAGCCTGGCCCCAGCTGACCTACTTGTTGTGGGCGGCGGTCTCGAGCGATCGATCCGCCGCGGCGACCGCGGCCTCGCCGTCGTCCGTCGAGGCTGTCGGTGAGGCCGTGGGCTCGTCGCTCGTGAGATCGATGGTGACCGGCACCCTGAGGTCGAGGTTCGCGGAGTACTGGGAGCCCGACTCGGGTGCCGCGCTCGGCGCGGTGCCCCAGTCGTGGACAGCCTTGAGCTGCGTCATGGTCGAGTCGTAGTCGACTCGCTCGCCCTGGCTCCACGAGCGCCGGCGACGCCGCGCCAGCTCGCGCATCGCGTCGGCGGTGCCGACGATCACGACGAGATCCCCGAACGACAGCACCGACTGCGCGATCGGGACGGGAACCACGTCACCGAGCACCGCGAGTCGGTCGGCAGGCGTCTCCAGGTGTCGCGGCGGCGCGAACCGGGTGGTGAGCAGGTCGGCGCGCTCCACGACGCCTGCTCGCACGAGCGCTTCACCCCGCACGGGGATCCCGTCGTTCAACACGAGCGCGGTGAGGTTGAGCAGGAGCCCGAAGCCGATCACCACCACGCCCGTGACGTGCACGTTGGCGATCGCGAACGCGAGCAGGACGGCGAGGGACACGCCCATCACCATCGTGGCCAGGTCGGTCGACACGAGACGTGACAGCGCGGTGCCTCCGGCGCCCACCACGAGGAGCGGCAGGCGCTGGATGCGAACGCGCACGCTGCGAGCCCCGAGCGGGCGGCGGACGACTCCGGCTGCCAAGCCTGCGACGACGGCGACGACCAGCAGGAGCACCCCCTGACGCTACCGATCCTCAGCGATGTCGGGGCGGATCGCGCTCGGTCAGGTGCCCTCGTCGGGGAGCTGGACCGGCGGCGAGGTGGTGCTCGGACCGCCGAGCAGCGCGGCGGCGGTCGGCTCGGGCACACACGCGATCACGTGTTGCACGAGTCGTTCGCGATCGTCTGCGGGCAGCGCCGAGAGCGGGGTCAGCGACGTGAGCTGCTCGAGGTCGGCCACGGGCACGACCTCGAGCAGCGCGGTCGCGAGGCAGTCGGCCTCCTCCTGCGAGAGGGTGACGTCGAGCCGAGCGCGCAGCGCGTCCGCGATCGAGCGCACGACCGCCGCCGTCGGCATCGCAGTGGTGGTCGTGGTGCTGGTGGTCGTAGGCGCTGGGTCCTCGCGCGCGATCTCGTACGCGCCCCAACCGGCGAGGCCCGTTGCCGTCACGAGGGCCGCCGCGCTCGCGGCGCCGCGCAGCCCGATTCGCACGTCAGTTCCCGGAGAGCTCGCTCAGGTCGATGTCGCAGGCGGACAGGAAGCTGATGACGTCGGTCATCGCCTCCTCCTGTGAGAGGTCCCCGGAGCTCACGGCCTCGCTGAGCTTGCCCGCGAGGCAGCGGGCCTTCTCGCGGGGCAGCCCGAGGCTGTTCTCGTAGAGGTTCGCGAGCTGCTCCTCGAAGTTCGGAGGGATGCTGCCGTCGAACCCGCCGATGTCGAGCGGCTCCGAGGTGTCGGTCGTGTCGCTGCCGCCAACCAACCCGCTCGCGTCGACGTCGCAGTCCTTGAGGCTTCCGAGGAGCGCGTTCGTCACGTCGTCGGCGATCTCCGCCGGCGGTTCGTCAGCCGTGAAGTCGACGTCCTTCAGCTTGTCCGTGCCGACCTCGTCGATGATCGCATCGGCGATGCACTCGGCCTGCTTCTGTGACAGGTCGCCACTCGACTTCATCTCTGCGGCCATCGCCGCGCGGATCCGGTCGCGGTCACCGTTGTCGTCGCCGCCGCCCATCGCGATCGCCGCAACGACCGCTGCCGCCGCGACGAGGAGCCCGACGCCGATCATCAGGCCCTTCTTCGAGCCCGCCGACGCGACCGCGGCCGCGGTGCCGGCCGCAGGTGGGAACGAGGGAGGCGGCGGCGCCGGCCAGGTCGCGGTGGGCTCAGCTGGCGCCTGGACCGCGGTGGGGTCCGGTGCGGGTGGGGTGAGCGTCGGGTCGGTCGGGCTCGGTGGCGCAGCATCGGTCGGTCCCGCGTACGGGTCGGTCGACGCGACGCCGGCGTTCGACACGTCGTCGGTCCACTTCGTGCCGTCCCAGTAGCGGTGCTCGAAGCGACCTGTGGGGTCGGGCCGCCACTCGGGTGCGTTGTCAGTCATGTCACGCGTCTCCCTATCCGTTGAG
>JBQTHC010000128.1:0-2306 GCA_052390255.1 Microthrixaceae bacterium | reverse complement strand
GGGCGCGGCGTGAGCGGGATCGTGCTGCGGCACGGCTCCTCCTACGGATGCGAGACGGTCGGGGCGGATGCCCGGACGGCTCGCAGGGCGCGCTCGACGACGAGGTCAGCGCGCGGAGCCGCCGGGGCGAGCGACGGATGCGGTCATGTCGTCGGTCCTCCTCGCGGCTCGGGATCCTGGATGGGATCGGGGTACGGGAAGCCTCGCGCCCGAGCGACCGCAAGTGAAGCGAATACGGTGCCCGCCGTGCCTGCTGTCGCCCTCGTCACGACCGACCCCGCGGTCATCAACGGCGAGGACATGGACGTCGAGATCCTCTCGACCGCACTGGAGGACGCGGCGATCGAGGTTTCCACGCCGATGTGGCGCGACGAGGCGGTGGACTGGGCGGTCTTCGACCTCGTGGTGATGCGCAGCCCGTGGGACTACCCGGAGCGCCTCGCGGAGTTCCGTCGCTGGCTCCACGACACCGCGCGGGTCGCGCGCATCCTCAACCCTCCCCGGCTCATCGAGTGGAACCTCGACAAGTCCTACCTGCTCGATCTCGAGGCTCGGGGCGTGCGGATCGTGAACACGACGATCTGCGACGACGTGGCGGGCGTGACCGCGGCGGTGCGCGCGGTCGACGCGACAGAGGTGATCGTCAAGCCCAACGTCTCGGCCGGGTCGCGCGACACCGGGCGCTTCCGTGTCGACGACCCGGCTGCTGGTCGGCTGGCCGACCTGATCCTCCGGCAGGGCAAGCGGGTGCTCGTGCAACCGTGCCTCTCATCGGTGAGCACAGAGGGTGAGCGTGCGCTCGTCTACTTCGCCGGTCGGTTCTCCCACGCATTGCGCAAGGGGCCGATCCTCGCCCTCGGCGGAGGCCTCGTGGGCGGGACCTACACCGAAGAGGTGCAGGCGATCCCAGTCGACGCCGCCGACCGGGCGCTCGCGGACACCACGATGACTGCCGTGCACCACGCGGCCTGCTCGCTCGGGCTGTCGGAGGCCGACGCGGTCCCGCTCTACGCGCGGATCGACGTCGCGTCCGGCGACGACGGGCCGGTTCTGCTCGAGGCCGAGCTGTTCGAACCGTCCTACTTCCTGCCCACCGCGCCCGGCGCGGAGCGCGCCTTCGTCAGGGCGGTCCTGGAGCGCCTCACCTGACACGACCGAATACGGTGCCGCCATGGGCAAGCGCCGCGTCGACATCGTCCCCCACACCCACTGGGACCGCGAGTGGTACTCGTCGTACCAGACGTTCCGGTTGCGGCTCGTCGACCTGCTCGACGGCCTCCTCCCCCAGCTCGAGGCCGACCCGTCGTACGCACACTTCCTCCTCGACGGCCAGATGGCCGTGATCGACGACTACCTCGAGGTCCGACCCGACGCCGAGCCGCGCCTGAGGGCACTCGCGATCACTGGGCGCGTCGCGATGGGCCCGTGGTACGCGCTTCCCGACGAGTTCCTCGTGTCGGGAGAGACGCTCGTGCGCAACCTCCAGCGTGGGCTGCGGGTCGCGGCACGCTTCGGCGGCGCGATGGACGTCGGCTACCTGCCGGACATGTTCGGGCACGTCGCGCAGATGCCCCAGATCCTGCGGCTCTTCGGCTTCGAGCACGCGGTCGTCTGGCGCGGCGTGCCGCACGCGATCGATCGCAGCGGGTTCTTGTGGTCGGCACCCGACGGCTCCACGGTGCGCGCCGAGTACCTCCCGCTCGGGTACGGCAACGGGGCGCTCGTGCCTGACGACGCGAAGGCCCTCCTACGCCGCATCAGCGAGTTCGAAGAAGAGCAGGGCGACCTGCTCGTGGGCCCGATCCTCTGGATGAACGGCACCGACCACCTCATGCCGCAGCCCTGGCTCGGCCGGGTCGTGGCGGAGGCCAACGCGCTCGACGACGGTCACGAGCTGCACATCTGCTCGCTGGCGGAGCACGTGCGCGGTGCGCCCACCGACGGTCTGCCGGCGTGGAGTGGCGAGCTGCGCTCCGGTGCGCGGGCCAACCTGCTGATGGGCGTCGCGTCGAACCGACTCGACGTGAAGCGAGCCGCGTCGATCGCGGAGCGCTCACTCGAACGCCTCGCAGAGCCGCTGTCCGCGCTCTTCCTGCCCGCGGAGCACTGGCCGGGCGCACTGCTCGACGCCGCGTGGCTCGAGGTGATCCGGAACAGCGCGCACGACTCGATCTGCGCGTGCTCGATCGACGAGGTGTGCGACGCGGTGCTGCACCGCTTCACGGAGGCCACGCGGATCGCGGAGGGCCTCGCGACGCGCGCGGTGGACGGGCTCGGGGCAAGCATCTCCGGCACCGGACCGGTGA
>JBQTHC010000127.1:0-4095 GCA_052390255.1 Microthrixaceae bacterium | reverse complement strand
ACACTCTCGTCCCTCACCAGTTCGGGACTCAAGCTCGCCGGCTCCGACTTGCTCCCGCGCGGCCGTCCGGCAACACTCCGCGCCCCGATGTCTCTTTTCGTCACGCTCGAAGGCATCGAAGGGTGCGGCAAGTCGACGCAGGCCGAGCGGCTCGCGGCGCGGGTCGGCGGGCTGTTGACCCACGAGCCCGGCGACACCCCGCTCGGTGCCGCTGTGCGCGGCATCCTGCTCGACTCGATGACCCTCGACATCACGCCGCGCGCTGAGGCGCTGCTCATGGCCGCTGACCGCGCGCAGCACGTCGTCGACGTGATCCGACCCGCGCTCGAGGCCGGACGCACGGTCGTCACCGACCGCTACTCCGGATCGTCGATCGCCTACCAGGGCCACGGCCGCCAGCTGTCACCCGCCGAGGTGGCCGCGCTCTCGGAGTGGGCGACCGACGAGCTGTGGCCCGACCTCGTCGTGCTCCTCCATGTGCCGCTGTCTGTCTCGCTCGAGCGCACGGGTGGGGCCCGAGATCGCCTCGAAGCGGCGGGCGAGGCCTTCCATCGACGGGTGCACGACGGGTTCCTGACCCAGGCGATCGCCGACCCCGACCGGTGGGCCGTGGTCGACGGGACGCAGTCTCCTGACGACGTGGCCGACGCGATCTGGGAGATCGTGTCGATCCGGTTCCCCGACATCGTCTGAGCGCGCCGGTGTCATGATGCGGCCGTGACGACCGCTGCCGGGATCGACGTGTGGGACGGCGTGATCGGCCAGGAGCGCGCCGTCGCACAGCTCAGCGCCGCGGCGGTCAACCCCGTCCACGCCTACCTCCTCGTCGGTCCCGCCGGCTCCGGCAAGCGTGCCGCCGCTCGGGCGTTCGCCGCGCTGCTGCTCTCGGCCGGGAGCGAGGGGGAGGCCGCCGAGCGGCACATCCGCCTCGCGCTGGCGGAGGCCCACCCGGATCTCCACGTGGTCGAGCCCACGGCCGCGACCGGACGAATCACCGTCGACGACGCCAAGAAGGTCGTCAAGGACGCCGTGCTCAGCCCTGCCGAGGGTGCGCGCAAGGTGCTGGTGCTCGAGGACTTCCACCTGATCGATCGGTTCGGGGCCGTGCTGCTGAAGTACGTGGAGGAGCCGCCCGCGTCGACGTACTTCGTGATCCTCGCCGAGGACGTCCCGCCCGAGCTCGCAACGATCGCGTCGCGCGCAGTGCGCATCGAGCTCGGCCCGATCCCGCCAGCGGAGGTTGCGAACCGGCTCATGGCGGAGGGCGTCGACGCCGACCGTGCCGCCACGATCGCCGCCGCGGCCACAGGTGACCTCGATCGGGCGCGGCTCCTCGCCACCGACGAGCGGTTCGCGCTGCGCGCTGACGCCCTGGGATCGATGCCGCGACGCCTCGACGGCACCGGCGCTCGCGCCGCCGAGCTCGCGGGCGAGCTGAAGGCGCTGATCGACGACGCGCAGGACGTGATCGACGCCCGTCACGCCCACGAGATCGCCGAGCTGCAGGAGCGGATCGAGCGCTATGGGCAGCGGGGGAGTGGCAAGAAGGACGTCGAGGACCGTCACAAGCGCGAAGTGCGGCGATACCGCACCGCCGAGCTTCGCTTCGCGCTCGCGACCCTCGCCGGGGTCTACCGGGACGAGCTCCCCGGTGCCGCACATCCCGAGCGCGTGGTCGAGGGGCTTCGTCGCATCGACGCCGCCGCGCTGGCGCTCGAGCGCTTCCCGAACGAGGCACTTCTGCTCCAATCGCTCTTCGCACATCTCCCGACGTTGCCCTCGTGAACCTTGGAGCCCCCGCGCGGGGCTCGGGTACACTCGCCCGCTTCCGCCCGGGTAGCTCAGCTGGTAGAGCAACGCACTCGTAATGCGTAGGTCAGGGGTTCGACTCCCCTCTCGGGCTCCACGCCTGTGTCGCGCGAGCGCCGATCGCGAGCACCCGCGACCTGCGCGTGGGGTCACCCAACGCCGAACACCAGGTCGGTATCGTCGCGCATCGACGCGAATCGCGATGTGGATCGGGACGGTCGGTGAGCCGCGACCGGCCGGGTGGTCGTCCACCGGACATCATCCTCTTCATCACCGATCAGCAGCGCTTCGATCAGGTCGGGTACGCCAGCGCCGGTCACTTCGAGACGCCGAACGTCGACGCACTGGCTGCACGCGGCGTTGCGTTCGACGCGGCCTACAGCACGTCGACCGTGTGCGTGCCGTCGAGGGTGTCGATGTTGACGGGCATGCAGCCACACCGGCTCCCCACCCAAGAGAACGAGTACTCGTTGCGCGAGGGGTTCTGGACGGTCGCCCGCGGCCTGCGGGCCCACGGCTACGAGACCGCAGCCATCGGCAAGATGCACTTCGCCCCGGTGCACGCCGACCACGGCTTCGACACGCTTCGCCTCTGCGAGCACATCCACCGCCAAGGCCTCGGTGTGCTCAGCGTCGAACGCGGCGACACCATGGACGACTATCACGACTGGCTGCTCGGCCAGGGGCTCGACGACCATCGCCTCGACGAAGCGCCTCGCGACCAGTCCGGCGCGCGCGGCGTGTTCACCGGTCCGTCGCAGGCTCACCCCACGGCGTGGATCGAGCGGGAGGTGTCGACCTTCCTGGCGGATCGCGACCGAAGTCGGCCGCTGTTCCTCGTCGTCTCGTTCCCGCATCCGCACGGGCCGTACGACCCTCCGGAGCCGTACGCCTCGATGTACGACCCGGCTGACTCCGTCCTGCCCCCGCACGGGATGGAGGTGAACGCTGGGCTGCCGATGGTGTTCGCGTTGGCCACCCACGACTCTCGCACCCGCGGCGAGGCCGAGCGGCTTGACCGGTTGCGTCAGTTCTTGGCGACCGTGCGCGGGTTGATCCGGCAGATCGACGATGTGATCGGCCGCATCGTGGCGGAGGTCGACCCCGACAGCACGGTGGTGCTCTTCACATCCGATCACGGTGACTACGGCGGCAATCGTGGCCTGATGCGCAAGATGCCCTGGGTGCCGTTCGACGATCTGGCCCGAGTCGCGTTCGTCGTCGCGGGACCGGGCATCCAGAGAGGTCGGAGGATCGCCGAGCCGGTCCAGACGTCCGACATCCCGCTCACCCTGCTCGACGTTGCCGGCGCACGGCCTCCCGACGGCCTCGTCTTCGACAGCCGCAGTCTGGTCCCGCTGCTCGCGGGCTGCCCGGACGCCGCGGACGTGGACCGGGACGTGTTCAGCGCCATCTCCGTGGGGTGGCCCATGGTGCGCAAGGGCCGGTTCAAGCTCATCGCGCACGCCGAGCGCCCCGGCAAGGTGCTCTTCGACATGGATTGCGATCCCGATGAGGAGGTCAACCTCTTCCTCGACCCCGACTTCGCGGAGGTGGGCGACGATCTCGTCGAGCGGCTCGACGCGATGTCAAGCCAGCCGAAGCCCTGCTGAGCGTCGACCGCGTGGCCGGTCTCCGAGGCTCCGAGGCTCGAGGTCTCGAGTGACTCAGAAGCCGATCACCGCGATCGGCGTCGACGACGCGAACGGAGCCAGGACGCCGAGCCGCCCGTACTCGTTCGCACCCCAACAGCTGAGCGTGCCGGTGCCCCGCACCGCGCACGTGTGCCCAGAGCCGGCATCCACGGCCGTCGCGTCGGCGATCCCGGTCACCGAGACCAGGCTGAGCGAGTTGGTGGTGGTGCCGTTGCCCAGCTGGCCGACGTTGTTCAGACCCCAGCAGCTGAGCGTGCTGCCCACGCGCCGCGCGCACGTGTGCGCAGACCCGCCGGTGACGGCCGTGGCGTCGGTGATCCCGGTGACTGTCACGGGGATCGCCGAGCTGGTGGTGGTGCCGTTGCCGAGCTGCCCGTAGGCGTTCGCACCCCAGCACCTGACCGTTCCGCCGCTTCGCACCGCGCAGGAGTGCGCGGTGCCACCCGCCACGGCGACAGCATCGGTGAGCCCGGTGACCGCCACCGGACTGGTGGCCTCCGTGCCGGCGGTACCGGTGCCGAGCTGCCCGGAGGTGTTGTCGCCCCAGCACCTGGCCGTCCCGTCGCCAGGCAGAGCGCAGGAGTGGTTGTCGCCCGAGCCGAGGCCGGACCCGACGGGGGTGACCGGGTTC
>JBQTHC010000126.1:0-1536 GCA_052390255.1 Microthrixaceae bacterium | reverse complement strand
GACGACGATCCGATCACTTGGCTCGTCGTACGCCACACCGATCGCCCCGACGGTCCAGAGCTCCTCCAGCGGTTCCACAAGGCTCAGATCGCCAGCGGCAACTCCATAGGGCGCAGGCTCGAGGTCGTCGAGCAGGCCGTCGAAGTACTCGGCGAGCGCCGCGACCTGCTGCTTCTCGCAGCGCAGCGTCACCGTGAGCTCGTCGTCGCGGACCTGGAGGTAGAAGACCCGCCGCCCCGGCGGACCCACCGTGCCCGCGGTGAACACGTCGGGGCTCGGGAGGTCGAACGATGTGCTCATGACGGAACGAGCGCGCGCAGGTCGCCCGTGGAGTTGACGGCGAGCACGATCGGTGCGTCAGGGCCGTAGAGGATCGCGGACACCGAGCACGGCGAGATCACGATGCGCTGGAACAAGTCGAGGTGCATGCCCATCGCCTGTGCCACCGCTGCCTTGATGGGGTCCGCGTGCGACACGGCGACGACGGTCGCGCCTGGGTGCTCGGCGCGCATCGTGGCGATCGCGCTGCCGATCCGCGTCTGCATCTCGGTGAACGACTCGCCGCCAGGGAATCGAAACCCCGTCGGGTTGCGCTGGACGGTTCGCCACTCGGGGAGCTTCGAGAGCTTCGACAGCTCGCCTCCGGTCCAGTCGCCGAACTCGCACTCGAGGAGTCCCTTCGCCCGGCGGACACGCAGCCCGAGCGCCTTCGCGATCGGCGCGGCCGTCTCGCGGGTCCGCTCGAGGGGCGATGCGTAGACCGCCGCGACGCGCCGCTTGTCGGTCTGCAGCGCCGCGATCCGCTGCGCCACCTCCTCCGCCTGCTGCCGGCCCTTCTCGGCGAGGTGCAGGCCAGCGGCGCGGCCCGGGAGGACCTTGCCCGTCGTAGGGGTCTGACCGTGACGCACGAGCAGCACGAGCGTGTGCGGCGGGGGAGCGGAAGCGCGGGGCATGGTCCGAGCCAACCTACCGGCCTTCGCGGAAGTCCACGGCGGCTCGCCCCGAGCGTCAGGTCGACGGTCGGTAGCGTCCACGGTCGTGGGAGCGGAGCGAGGCGGCGAGCTCGAACGGCTTGCGGAGGAGCTGGTGGGGTGCCGAGCCTGTCCGCGCCTCGTGGAGTGGCGCGAGCGCGTCGCACACGACCGGCGAGCCGCCTTTCGTGACGAGATCTACTGGGGACGGCCCGTCCCGGGCTTCGGGGATCCGAACGCGAGGGTGGTGATCGTGGGCTTGGCACCCGCCGCGCACGGCGCCAACCGCACAGGTCGCATGTTCACCGGCGACCGCAGCGGCGACTTCCTCTACGCGGCGCTGCACCGGACCGGCTTCGCGAACCAGCCCACGAGCACCCACCGCGACGACGGCCTCCGGCTGAGGGACGTGTGGATCACCGCGCCCGTGCGGTGCGCGCCGCCGGCGAACAAGCCGACCGTGGACGAGCGAGACTCGTGCCGTCCGTGGTTGGAGCGCGAGCTCGGGGGCCGGGGCCGGGGCGGGGTGGGCGGGCGCGGGGGGGTGGGCCGACAGGCCCGCGGC
>JBQTHC010000125.1:0-5609 GCA_052390255.1 Microthrixaceae bacterium | reverse complement strand
GGCTCGACGGGCAGCCTGCTCGTCGATCTCGCCGGCGACGGGCCAGCGGTCCTCGGCCTGCCGGAGCCGGACGGCCCCGGTCTCGTCGGGTGGCTCGCCGCCGGCGCGGCGGTGCCAGCCGACGCGCTCGGACGCCTCGAGGTCGCGGCGGGTCCCGCGCTGCGCCTCCTGCCGCGCGGAACCGGCCACCTCGACGCGTCGCGGGGCGAGATCCTCGCGGCCCTGCTCGCCACCGATCCCCGGGCGGTCGTCATCGACTGCGGCTCGGAGCCCACGGGCGTTGCCCTCGCGGTCGCCGCCGGTGCCACACGGTCGATCCTCGTCACGCGCCCCTGCTTCCTCGCGCTCCGCCGCGCCCTCGCCGCGCCGCTGCGACCCTCCGAGGTGGTCCTGCTCACCGAACCGGGGCGCTCGCTGCGCGGTGCCGACGTCGAGGACTGCATCGGCGCTCCGGTCGTTGCGGAGGTCAGCGTCGACCCTGCCGTCGCCCGCGCGGTCGACGCAGGACTGCTTTCCAGTCGACTGCCCCGCGGGCTCGCACGGGAGCTCGGCCGTGCAGCCTGAGGCGACGCGTCGCGAGCTCGTCGACGCGCTCCACGCGCGGGTCCTCGCGTCGGACGAGCTCGCCGTCAGTGACCCGGATCACCTCGCGACCGAGCTTCGCAACGCGCACCCGCTCCTCACCGACGTCGAAGCGCGTGGCGTCGCGGATGCCGTCGCAGCACGCGCGCTCGGGCTCGGCCAGCTGGACCCGATCCTCCTCGACCGATCGCTCACCGAGATCATGGTCAACGGCGACGGCACCGTGTGGGTGGAGCGGGCCGGGCACGTCGAACAGCTCGAGCTCACCATGTCGACGCACGAGGTCGAGCTCCTCGTCGAGCGGGTCCTCGGCCCGCTGGGGCTACGAGCGGACCGCACCTCGCCGATCGCCGACGCGCGCCTCCCCGACGGCTCCCGCGTGAACGTCGTCGTGCCGCCGCTCGCGGTCGACGGGCCCACGGTCACGATCCGGCGCTTCGGCGCCCGACAGATCCCGCTTCCCGACCTGTGTCCCCCGGGGGTCGCCGAGCTCCTGGCGTGGGCGGTCACCGCCCGCTGCAGCATCGTGGTCTCCGGGGGAACCGGCGCAGGCAAGACCACGCTGCTCAATGCCCTCGCGGGGGCGCTCCCGCGCGACGAGCGCATCGTCACGATCGAGGACACCGCCGAGCTGGCGCTCCCGCTCCCTCACGTCGTGCGGCTCGAGGCGCGCCCCGCGACCCCCGACGGGCTCGGCGCCGTCGACATCCGGAGCCTCGTGCGCACGGCGCTGCGGATGCGGCCCGATCGCATCGTGGTCGGCGAGGTTCGCGGCCCGGAGGCGCTCGACATGCTCTGGGCGATGAACGCGGGCCACGACGGCTCGCTGTCCACCTGTCACGCCAACTCACCCCTCGACGCCCTGCGCCGGCTCGAGGTGATGGTGCTCTCCGCCGGGCTCGACCTCCCCCTCGCGGCCGTCCGCGACCAGCTCTGCTCCGCGCTCGACCTCGTGGTGCAGGTGGCCCGCCAGCCGAACGGAGCCCGAAAGGTCGTCGCGGTCGACGAGGTGCTCGACGCACCCGCGGGCGGCGACCGTGTCCGTCGCCTCGCCGACGTTGGCGGCCTTGCGCAGCTGCCAGAACGGCCCGTGCGCGCACGCGGTGTCGACGCACCGGACCCCGCGTGGTGTCGATGATCGGCGCGGGTGTCGGATCCGCGGCCGCGCTCGTCGTCGGCCTCGTCGCAGCCGCGCGCCGACCTGCCCGCGTTCGACGCACCGCGCTCGCGTCGCGGTCGGCGCACGACGCGCGCTCGACGACTCCGGATGCCACGTCCGAGTGGCTGGCTGAGACGCTCGCCGCGCTGGACATCTCGTTGGACCCCACCGCGGTCGCACAGACAGCGCGCGTCGTGGTGCTCGCGAGCATCGCCGCGGCGCTCGAGGTCGCCGGTCCCATCGCCGCCCTGCTCACCGGCGCGGCGGCGGTTGGTGCGCCGCGAGCGGCGTGTCGGGTGCTCCGACACCGTCACTTCGATCGACGCGAGGCGCAGCTCCCCGAGGCGCTCGAAGCGCTCGCGACCGACCTGCGCTCGGGGACCGCGCTCGGTCTCGCGCTCTCGGCTCGCGCGGTCACCACCCCTGATCCCCTCGGCGCCGAGCTGCGCTGCGTCGTGCGCGAGATCGAGCTCGGCGCCGGGGTGGCAGACGCGCTCGACCGGTGGTCGGGCAGAGCCGACCAGCGGTCCCACGTCGTGCTCGTGGCATCCGCCCTCGCGCTCGCCGCCGAGTCAGGCGGCGAGGTGGCGCGCGCCGTCGACCGTGTGGCGGCGACGGTTCGGGACCGCCAGGAGGTGCAGGCGGAGGTGCGGGCACTCGCCACCCAAGCGCGCATGTCCGCGGGCGTCCTCGTCGCTGCCCCGGTCGTGTTCACGGCCCTCGTGGCAACGGTGGAGCCCGGGGTGCTCGCCTTCCTGCTCACCTCGCCGGTCGGCGCATCGTGCCTCGCCGCCGGGCTCACCCTCGACGCAGCCGGTGCCGCCTGGATGGCGCGGATCCTGCGGACGGTCGCGTGAGCACGCTCGGAGTGCTCACCGGCGCGCTGGCGTCGGGGGTGGTCGTCCTGGTCGCAATGCCGCGGCGCCGCCGGATCGCGCGCCTGCCGAGGCGCCGATCGCTCGCGAGGCCGACCGGCACGGCGGAGGTTCCGGGGCGCCTCCGGCCGAGGAACATCGTCCTGATGCTGGCCGCGACGCTGCTGCTGGTCGCGCCGCCGATCAGCGTCGCGCTCATGTGCGCGGCCGCCATCGCTCCGCTGGTCGATCAGAGGCGCATCCGTGCTCGCGGCACACGTGCGCTCGAGGACGCGCTCCCCGACGCCGTCGACCTGCTGCTCCTGTGCACGAGCGCGGGCCGCACGCTGCCCCTCGCCCATCCGCTCGTGGCAGAGCGGGTTGCTCCTGCACTTGCCGACGCGCTCGGGCGCGCAGTCCGCGACGCGGCGCTCGGACGCCCGCGCGCCGACGCCCTACTCGATGCGCTGGGCCCCCTTGGAGACCGGCCTCGCCGTCTCGGACGCCTGCTCGCCGACCATTTGCGCTATGGCGTCGCGCTCGCCCCAGCGCTCGAGCGCTTCGGGGCCGAGCTGCGCGTCGAGCGCCGCAGACGCGCCGAACGTGACGCACGTCGCGTCCCGGTGCGCTTGCTGGCGCCCCTGATCGCGTGCGTCCTCCCCGCGTTCGCCCTGCTCACCGTCGTTCCGCTGCTCGCCGCCTCGCTCCACGCGCTCCCCCGCTGATCGCACCGCTCGGTGCCACCTCGGGCCACGCCGGCCCAACACCACACAGCTCCATGGAGGTCCCTCACCATGCTCCACCTCGTCGTCACCTTTCACGTGCTGGCCCTGTCAGCCGGCGAGCGCATCCGCCGTCGGCTCGCCACGGACCGAGGTCAGTCCACCGCCGAGTACGCGCTCGTCCTGCTCGGCGCTGCTGGCGTCGCCCTGCTGCTCGTGGCCTGGGCCACCAAGACCGACAAGATCACCCGGCTCCTCAACTCGGTGATCGACCGCGTGCTCTCGGCCGCTGGCTGACCGTGGGCTCCCGGGCGCGAGCTCCCGAAGACCGAGGGCAGTCCACGGTGGAGCTCGCGCTCCTGCTCCCGATCGTCCTCATCGTGATCCTCACCGTCGTGCAGGCAGGCCTGCTCGGCCGTGACGTGGTGCTGGTCACCCACGCCGCTCGCGAGGCGGCCCGGGCAGCGGCGGTCGACCCGACGCCCGGCGCCGCCCGCCGTGCCGCACTCGCGTCGAGCTCGTTGCGCGGCGAGCGGCTGGCGGTGTCGGTCAGGGGCGGTACGGGGACTTCCGACCGGGTGCGCGTGGCGCTCACCTATCGGGTCCGCCTCCAGGTCCCGATCGTGGGGTCGCTGCTCGGTGATCGCACGGTGCACGCCTCGGCCACGATGCGGTTGGAGGACCGTTAGACCACGATCTGCGCGAATGGGCTCGAATCGGTCACGACCAGGGAGATCCGAGGAGAAATCTGTGCGGAACAGCGTCCCCCCAGGAGGATCCGGAAGGTCCGGTAGCGAACCGATCCGTCAGGCAGAAGGGGGCAAGCGGCCTATTCGCCACGCACAGTGGTTCCGTTACGCTCCTTTTTGCTGATCTGATCTGACCAACCCTAGGGATGACGACCATCGTCCCAGCTGGAGGACACACACCATGATGAGGCGGACCATCGGGATCACGGCGAGCGCCGCCGCGATCTCCATCGCAGCCATCCTCCCGGCGGGGGCGCAGACGTCTCCCGGCGGGCTCGACTCCTACGCGGCCGGCGCAGCGGCCACGGCGCTCGACCTGAGCGTGTTCGGCCAGCAGGTGACGCTGTCCGCCACGAGCGCAGGGATCGATTCCACGGCCCAGGCCGTGGCCGATGCCACGGCGCTGCTCACCCCCGGCTTCGAGTCCGACGACGCGTCGGTCGTGAGCACCGGCGCCAAGGTGGCCAAGGACCCGTGCACCACGATCGACCTCCCCTCGCCGATCAACGCAGCGGGCCTCGACATCGTGTGCGTGCGCACGAGCGCCGAGGTGCTCAACGGCAACCCGGCCAGCTCCGCGCTCTCCGACGAGGTCGTCATCGAGATCAAGGCCCCCGACCTGATCGCTGACACGCCGCTCGCCGAGGTGGTGGCCGGAGTCCAAGACGGTCTCGGCCAGCTCTTCGACGCGATCGTCGAGGCCACCGGACCGATCGAGGAAGCCACCCAGGTCCAGCTCACCGACATCATCGACGGGCTGCTGTCCGAGGTGCAGGAGGGCGACGTGCTCGCCCGCATCACGGTCGCTCCCACCTCGAGCACCGGTGCCTTCGGTGTCGGCGTCGCCGCCAACGCCGTCTCGAACGGTGTGGTCGTCGAGCTGCTCCCCAACCTCCCCGGAGGCGCCCTTGCGGTCGCCACCGTCGGTTCGTCCACGGCCGGTGTCGTGCGCGACGCCACCGATGGGACACCAACGCTGTCCGGCAGCGCCGCAGTGCTCGACGTCGCCTACCCGAACGGGCTCCTCGGCGGCCTCGCCGTGCTCACCGATGCGCTGGGCGACGCCGTCAACGTCACGAGCGAGCAGCTCGCCTGCGGACCCGACAACCCGCTGTCCGACGTGATCTGCTTCACGCTCGGCTCGAGCCACCCCCTTGACGCAGCGCAGGCGAAGGCACTCGGCTTCGACTACGGCGCCAACACCGTGGGCCAGGAGTCCTCTGTGCTCGGCCTCACGCTGCTTGCCGCAGCGCCTGACGGTGGGATCGTGCTCAACGTCGGTCACACGATCGCTGCCTCGGGCAGCACGCTGCCCCTGCCGGGCGGCTGCACCGAGAACTGCTCCCCGCCGCCGCTCCCGCGGACCGGTGGTGAGACGCCGATGGCGCTGACGCTGGCGCTGCTCGCGGTCGGTGCGGCCGGAGCGCTCGTGCTCCGTCGCAGCCGCACCGCCTGATCCACCTCTCGCCGGCGGCCCCGGGTACGCCCCGGGCGCCGGCCTGTTAAACACCCCCACCCCCAGCCCCCGCACCGCGCCACCCCC
>JBQTHC010000124.1:0-1733 GCA_052390255.1 Microthrixaceae bacterium | reverse complement strand
GAAGGCGCGGGGGGATGCAGAGGACGGAGTTCGGGCGGTTGCCCTCTGGGGAAGCAACTCGCGTGACACAGCAGCTGACGGTCAAGAGGGTTCCCGCGCACCCATCGGGAAGGACCCCGTCCAGGGGGCGGACCGGCGGCCTCGGGGGCGTCCTCTTCCTGACGGATGTCATCGTGTTCGCGATCGCGTCTCGCAACGTGACCGGCCTTGCACAGGCCGCGTTCGTCGCCGCCAGCGTGCTGCTCATCAGCGGGCGAGCCGGCTACCGGCATCGACTCGCGCTCAGCTGGGAGCGCGAGCTCCCCCGCCTCGTGATCAGCATCGCGGCTGCCGCGACGCTGGTCGGGGTGGTCGGAGCCGACACGCCCGACGGTTCCCACGTGCTGCACGCCGTCGTGCCCGCCGTCCTCGGCGCCACCGCCACCCGGATGGTGCTCATGACGGTCCTGCGGCTCTGCCAGGCGCGTGGACGCGGCACCCACGCGACGGTCGTGGTGGGCGCCGGCCTCGTCGGGCAGCGCATCGTCCGGCACCTGCTCGAGCACCCCGAGTACGGCCTGCAGCCGATCGGCTTCGTCGACGACGCGATGGACGACGACGACGACGACGAGACCAGCCTGCCCGTCCTCGGTCGGGTCATCGACCTCGGCGAGATCCTCGAGCGCTTCGACGTGACCACGGTCATCGTCGCCTTCGGTGTCACCCGCGAGGGTCCGGTGGTCGGCGCGCTGCGAGCGTGCTCGCATCGGCTCGACGTCGAGGTCTACGCCGTGCCTCGGTTCTTCGAGATGGGGCTCACGGGCGGCGGCTACGACGACGAGATCTGGGGGCTCCCGCTGGTGCGCATGCGCCGACCGGTCCTCGGCACCGCGCAGTGGCGCCTCAAGCGCGTCTTCGACGCCACCGCGTCGTCCATCGCGCTGGTGCTCCTCGCCCCGGTGTTCCTCGTGGTCGCGGCGGTGATCAAGGCCACGAGTCCCGGACCCGTGTTCTTCCGCCAGCGTCGAGTCGGTCAGCGTGGCGTCCCCGTCGACATCCTGAAGTTCCGCACGATGCTCGTGAACGACGACGACGACACCACCTGGAACGTCACCACCGACCGCCGTGTCACCCGATTCGGGCGCTTCCTCCGGGCGACCAGCATCGATGAGCTCCCGCAGCTGCTGAACGTCGCGCACGGTGACATGTCCCTCGTCGGGCCGCGACCCGAGCGCCCGTTCTTCGTCGAGACCTTCTCGAAGGAGATCCCTCGATACGACGACCGTCACCGGGTGCCCGTCGGGATGACCGGGCTCGCACAGGTGAACGGCCTGCGCGGCGACACGTCGATCGAAGAGCGATCGGTGTTCGACAACCTCTACATCGAGACGTGGTCGCTGTGGGGGGACATCGTCATCCTCCTCCGGACCGTCGGGGCCGTGCTGCGCCCGCCGCGCAGCGTGCGCATGGCGCACCACCCGGCCACGGGGAGCCGCTCGTGGCCCGCGCGCTGGCGGCGCAACGGCGCCGAGCGCACCGTCCGCGAGGTCGGCGACCAGCTGTCGGCCCATGCCGCGGCCTCTGTGCGCGACGTGAGCTGACCTGCGCGGATCGCGCGGCGGGTCAGCCTCCGTGCGTGGTGCGGTACTCCTCGTAGCGGATCCCGACGAGGCCTGACGCGAGACCCAGCCCGTACGCGACCTGGGACGCACCCGCGATCGCGAACCGGCGGCCACCGAGGACCGAAGCCACCA
>JBQTHC010000123.1:0-1921 GCA_052390255.1 Microthrixaceae bacterium | reverse complement strand
TCGTCGCGGACGGTGTCGTCTTGCTGCCGACCGACACCGTGTACGGGCTCGCCGCACTGCCCACCTCCCATGCCGCGATCGATGCCTTGTTCGCGCTGAAGGGGCGCGGTCACGACGTTCCGCTCGCCGTGCTGTGCGCGGACCTCGACCAGGCCCTCGGTCTGGTCGAGCCAGCGCTGGCGTCGGTCGTGTCCGCGCTCGCGGCGGGGTGGTGGCCCGGGCCGCTCAAGCTGGTGCTCCCGCGGCGCCGCGGCGTCGGCCTCCATCTGGGCGAGCCGCCCACCACGATCGGCGTGCGCATCCCCGACCATGACCTGGTCCGCGCAGTGGCGCGCGCAGCGGGCCCGATCGCGGCCACGAGCGCCAACCGTCACGGCGATCCGACACCGTCGACCGCGGGCGGCGCGGCTCGAGCACTCGGAGCCGGTCTTGCGCTTGTCGTCGACGGCGGGAGGCTCGATGTCCGGTCGTCGACGGTGGTCGACGGGACCGCCGCGCCCTGGCGCGTCCTGCGGGACGGTCCGGTGTCGGGGGCCGAGGTGATCGCCGCCGCCGATGCGCTGCTGCACCACGGCCGGTAGGTTGACCGGCAGCCCGAGGTCGGGATCGAGATCAGGGGGGAGCAGGATGCCGTTCCACAAGGGTGAGGTCGAGGCAACCGTGGACGATCTGCGCCACATCGCGCTGTTCGCCACGATGTCGAACGCCGACCTCACGAAGCTTGCGAAGCTCGGCGAGGCGGTCGACGCGGTCGAGGGCGCCGTGCTGATGGATCAGGGCGACGTCGGCGTCGAGTGCTTCCTCGTGTTGGAGGGCGAAGCCGGCGTGATGAGCGGCGGCGAGCACCTTGCCACGATCGGTCCCGGGTCGATCGTGGGCGAGATGGCGCTCGTGGGTCATCGTCCGCGCAACGCGTCGGTGGTCGCGCAGACCCCCATGCGGTTGCTGTCCTTCGACATCGCTGCGTTCAAGCAGCTCCTCGAGGACATGCCGCAGGCGCGTGACTACATCTACGACCTGCTGAACGAGCGGGCGCAGGCGAACCGCTCTCGCTGAGGGCTTGTCGCCTCAGCCGACGAGCTGGGCGATCGAGGTGCCGCGGGCGCGTGCCGGCGGGCGAAGGTGGAGGGTGAACTCAGCCCCGTCGCCGGGCTCGCTCCACACGGTGATGTCGGCGTCCATCGTGGCGGCCAGGCCGCGGGCGATGTAGAGGCCGAGGCCCGTGCCCGCCTTCTGCTTCGCGGTGTCGAGGCGCTCGAAGCGCAGGAAGATGCGCTCCTGGTCCTGCGCGGAGATGCCAGGGCCGTGGTCGCGCACGGAGACGGCGACTCCGCCCGCTTCTTCGTCGCGCACGGTGAGCCGCACCGCGTCGTCGTCGGAGTAGGTGAGCGCGTTGGAGAGCAGGTTGATCAGGATGCGCTCGAGCGAGAGCAGGCTGCCGTGGACCCGCCAGGCACCGCCCCCGGTGTCGACGTCGATCACGCGATCGGGCCACGACTCCTGGACCTCCTCCACGATCCGGTGGACGATCTCGAGGAGGTCGAGCTCCGTCGGCACGATGGTGAGGGACCGGTGTGCTTCGATCCGGCTCACCTCGAGCAGGTTGGCAACGAGCCGCTCGAGCCGGTACGTGCCCTTGCGGATGCGACTCACCGCCTCGGCGCGAACCTCGGCGGACACGGCCCCCGGTGGGTCGAGCAGGTCGGTGAACCCGCGGATGGTGGCAAGCGGCGTGCGCAGCTCGTGAGACACGCTCGCGATGAAGTCGTCCTTCATGCGATCGATCTCGCGCGAGCGGGTGATGTCGCGCGCGACGACGACGAGGGTGGCCCCGCCCCCACCCACTGCTGAGGAGCACCCGAGCCCCCGCTCCCCGTCCGCGGTGGAGAGGAGGACCTCGTCGGGGATGGCCGTGCGGCAC
>JBQTHC010000122.1:0-15189 GCA_052390255.1 Microthrixaceae bacterium | reverse complement strand
GGCTCGCCCGCTGAGGACGCTCACCGGATGAGCGTCAGTGCGGAGCTCCCTTCGGAGCGTCCGCCCGCTGCTTGGCGTAGTGCCGGGCCACGCGCCACCGCGTGCTGCAGGTCGGTGAGCAGAACTTCCGGCGGGCGCTGTCGCGGGAGAAGAAGCCGACGCACCCGGGGCCGGGACAGGCGCGCAACAGCTCGGCGTCGGTGCCGGCGGCGAGGAGGATGGCGTCGTCGGCCAGAGCGGCGAGGAGCGCTCGGCCGGAGTCGGCGCCCTTCCAGTGGACGCGGAGCACCAATGCGCCGCCAAGCGTCGCCTCGCCTTCGAGCCAGCGGGGCGCGACTCGGCTGGCGGTCGCCAGATGGGCGAGGACGTCGCTGGCGGGAGCCGTGTGGGCGGCCACGGCACCGAAGAGCTCGCGCACGCATCCGCGCAGGGTGACCAGCCGCTCCCGCAGGGCGTCGTCGACGCGGGGCGGCTCGTCGTCAACCCACCCCACCTCTGCGAGGCGCGGCGTCATCGCGTCCACCCAGCGCTGCGCCCCGCCGGTGGTGGCGAGCGCGTCGATCTCCCGGCCGCCGTGCACCCAGAGGGTGTTGGCGAGCTCGATCGAGAGCGCTTGTCCGAGCACGGGGAACTCTGCGGCCGCCGTCAAAACAATCCCTCCTTTTCTAACGTTTTGACTCGCTTGCAATCGTTAGTAGGAGCGAGTAGAAACCGGACCACCGAGATAACGCCTCTCAATGTACAACAACGTTAGGAGACTCCAATCCGCTCTGATCGTCGGATCGACGCGGGCCAGAGATGCGGACGGCACCGGGGCCGCGTCGCTGGCCCGTCAGTCGGTGAGAGGTGCGAGCTGGCCCTCGAGCTCGGTGATGCGCGCGACGAGCGCGGCGGTCAGCTCGCGCACCTGCTCGAGGGTGTAGCGGGGGGTGATGTACTTCGGACAGTTCCAGTCGAAGGCGGCGATGTCCACGGTCACCACGCCTTCGAGCCGTCCCGTGGCGCCGAGCGCGTCGCGGAGGTCGCGGCCGGGGTCTGGGTCCCAGCGTGCGCGGCCGAGGAGCTTCAGCCGTCGTCGGGTCGGGTAGTCGACCGCGATGAGGGCGACGCGGTCGTCGTCGTCGAGGTTGCCGGCGGTGACGAACTGGCGGTTCCCGGCCCGTTCTACCCACGCCAGGCGGGTTGGCTCGAGGACCCGCAGGAAGCCGATCGGCCCACCCCGGTGCTGGACGTAGGGCCAGCCGCCGCTTCCCACGGTGGCGAGGTAGAAGCTGTCTCGCTCTTCGAGGAACGCGGCCTCGTCGGGTCCGAGGCCGTTCGGCGCTGTGCCTTGGGCCATCTGCTGGTAGGCGTCGATCGAGCCGCGACGGCGTTGGTGGTCCTGCACCGACGGCGTGAAGGCGATGTCGCCGAAGTGGTCCACGTCAGCCTCCGAGCGTGAGGAGAACGGTCCGGTGCCGTTCAGACTCGTCGCACCGTACCGTGCCTCCTAACGATTGCCAACGCCTAAGGACGTTAGGGTCTGCGAAACGGCCGGCGCGGTTGTCGCCGCGTCGAGCGCCTCCTAGGTTGCAAGGCGAGCTCGAGACCCGGAGGTCGCCATGTCGAAGGTCGATGCAATCCCCACCAACTACCCGAGAGTCACCCCGTATCTGTCGGTCGACGGTGCTGCCGCGGCGATCGACTTCTACTGCGAGGTCCTCGGCGCGTCACAGCGCGGCGACGTCATGACGGCGCCCGATGGCAAGGTCGGTCACGCTGAGCTCGAGATCGGCAGCTCGGTGGTGATGCTCTCCGACACCTTCCCCGACATGGGCGCGCCCTCGCCGAAGGCGCTGGGTGGCTCCGCCGTCACGCTGATGGTCTACGTGGAAGACGTCGACGACGTGTTCGCACGGGCCATCAAGGCGGGAGCCACAGAGATCTCCCCGGTGATCGACCAGTTCTACGGCGACCGCTCCGGCCAGTTCGAGGACCCGTGGGGCCATCGATGGAACGTGGCGACTCACGTGGAGGACGTCCCGCCCGAGGAGATGGCGCAGCGAGCCGCGGCAGCCATGGGTGGCGGCTGAGCGCTCGGCGACCAGACTCGTGGGATGACCCGGCCCAACATCCTGTTCATCACCCTGGACCAGTTCCGGGGCGACTGCCTCTCGGTCGCGGGCCATCCCGTCGTGCAGACGCCGAACCTCGATCGGCTGGCGTCGGGCGGCGTCCGACTCGCGCGGCACTACAGCCAGAGCACGCCGTGCGCGCCGGGCCGCGCGTGCCTCTACACCGGCACCTACCAGCTCACCAACCGCGTCGTGAGCAACGGCACGCCGCTCGACGATCGCTTCGACAACGTCGCGCGGGCGGCTCGCCGCGCCGGGTACGAGCCCGCGATGTGGGGCTACACCGACCAGGGCATCGACCCGAGCCTCGCCGAGGGACCGGACGACCCCCGGCTCGACACCTACGAGGGGATCCTCCCGGGCTTCGACGTGGAGCTCGACCTGCCCGGACATCACCGGCCCTGGCGACGCTGGCTCGAGGATCTCGGCTACGGGCGCCTGGGTGCGGACGAGGCGCTCGAGACCGAGCCCGACCGGCCCGCAGAGCACGGGGTGTCTGCGTTCCTGACCGATCGGCTCATCGAGTGGATGCAGCGTCAGGATCGCCCATGGTTCGCGCATGCCAGCTACCTGCGTCCGCACCCGCCGTACGCCGCCGCCGGCAGGTGGTCCACTTTCTACGACGACGCGGACGTCGGCGAGCCGATCGCGCCCGTCGCGGAGCCGCACCCGCTCCATCGCTTCGCGTTGAAGAACGTCCTGTCCGCCGCGCCGACCGACCCCGACGAGCTCCGGCACATGCGGCGGCAGTACTTCGGCATGATCAGCGCGGTCGACGAGCAGCTCGGTCGCGTGTGGGACGCGCTGGAGCGGACGGGCGCATGGGAGCGCACCTACATCGTGGTGACCGCTGATCACGGCGAACAGCTCGGCGACCATGGGCTGCAGCAGAAGCTCGGCTGGTTCGAGGAGAGCCATCACGTCGTCGGCATCGTGCGGGATCCCGCCGCGCGGGCGGACGCCACCCGCGGCACCGTGGTCGACCGGTTCACGGAGAACGTCGACGTGTTCCCGACGCTGTGCGACGCGATGGGCATCGAGGTCCCGCTGCAGTGCGACGGCGTGCCGCTCACACCGCTGCTGCACGGGGACGAGCCGCCGTGGTGGCGCGAGGCCGCGCACTGGGAGTTCGACTGGCGGGACACGATGCTGCTCGGTGGACCGTACGAGTGGCCGTGGGATCGTCGGATGGAGCGCCAGCACCTCACCGTGCACCGCACCGACTCCGTCGCCTACGTCCAGTTCGGCGACGGATCCTGGAAGTGCTTCGACCTCGCCGCCGACCCGACCTGGCGCACGGAGATCAGTGACCCGGCCGTCGTGCTGTCACAGGCGCAAGCGATGCTGACGTGGCGCTCGAGTCACGCCGATCGCACCTGGACGGGTCTGCACCTCGGGCCGCACCGCCTCGGGCGCTGGCCCGCGGCGCTCGCTGCCCGCACCGCTCCCTCCTAGTCAGGGCGCGCGGAGCGCGGCGTCTGCTTCGCGGGTACTGTCCGGTTCGTTCCCGACCGCCCGGGAGCGCCGGTCGTCCTCCACGGGGACGTCAGGTCTTCCCGGATCCGGTGGCCTCACCTCGACCCGGAAGGAGCGTGCCATGGCGCGTGATGATGGACACAGGGTCGTGCGCAGCGGCGCACTCGCCACGGGTGCCGCCGTGCAAGTGCGTACGAGGTTCGACGGGTGCTGGGCCTCGGGCTTCGACGTGGCAGAGGTCGTCGCGACCAACGAGGCCGAGCCGCTCTACCGCGTGCGCCGCGCACTCGACGGGTCGGTGCTTCCCGTGCTGTTCAGCGCCGACGACCTGATCGAGGATTCGGAGGCGCGCTTCCGCTGACGATCGCGGTCGATCACTCGGCCGACGGCAGCACGAGCGTGAACCTGGCCCCACCGAGAGGCGACTCACCCACCTCGACGCGGCCGCCGTGTCGACGCGCGATGTCCGTCACGATCGCAAGCCCCAGTCCGGCACCACCGCCGGATCGAGCGCGCGCCTCGTCGAGGCGAGTGAACCGGTCGAAGATCCGTGCGCGGTCCGCGACGGCGATGCCATCGCCGTCGTCGTCGACCACGAGTCGGCTCTCGCCATCAGCGCGCGGGGTGGTGGCGGCGACACCGTCACGCGCGTGGCGCACGGCGTTGTCGAGCAGGTTGCGCACCGAGCGCTCCAGGGCGCGCCGATCGCCGGTCACGCGAGCGGCGCCGACCCCGGTCGTGTCGACGCGCACGTTCGTGTGGGCGCGGACCTCGCTCGCGAGGCGCAGGGCGATGTCGTCGAGGTCGACCTCGTCGCTCGCGCTCGCCTGGTCGTGCGAGGCGCGGGCGAGGTACAGCAGGTCGGTGAGGAGCTGTTGCAGGTCGGTCGCGTCCTCGAGCACGCGCGTGAGGGTCTCGTTCGAGGGCTCTCCATCCGGGTGGGCGATCGCCACCTCGAGGTCCGTGACCATCCGGGTTAGGGGTGTGCGCAGCTCGTGCGACGCGTCGTCGACGAACTCCTGTTGGCGGTCGCTCGCCGACTCGACTCGCTCGAGCATGCTGTTCATCGTCCGGGCGAGCTGCGCGATCTCATCGTCGGTCGGGGGGACCGGCACGCGGCGGTGCAGCTCGCCGCCGTGGATGCCCTGCACCTCGCGTCGGATCGACTCGACGGGCCGCAGCGTCCGGCCGGTGAGCCACCAGGCCACGAGGCCCAGCAGCAGCGCGAGCAGGGGGCAGGCGACTGCGAGCGTGTACGTGAGGACGCGGACGCTGTCGTCCACGTCGTCGAGGTTCTTGCCGATCACGATGAGACGGTCGTCGCTTGCCGCGGTGGGGCGGATCAGCACCCGGAAGCGACCGCCGGGCTCCTCGAGCGAGACCGTCACCAGGTGCGCGCGATCCAGGTCGAGGCCGCGCAGCGACACGACCGGCGCCGCGGGGAGGTTGGCGGACGACGCGATCACCGCGCCGCCGGCATCGAGCAGCTGCGCGAAGGTGTCCTCGCGGTCGCCCTCGCTCGGGAGCGAGGTGGCGTTCGGATCGATCGGTTCGAGGTTGTCGGCGCGCTGGCGCATCGCCTCCTGCACGCCCGCGGTGAGTGCCTGGCGCTGGATCGCCACGATCACGACAGATGCGATCGCGAGCATGAGCAGCGTCACGGCCGTGGCGGCGCCCGTGAGTCGTGCCCGGATCGTGCCGCGGGAGCGTGCGCCCGACATCGATCAGCTGCCGTCGGCGAGGCGGTAGCCGGAGCCGCGCACCGTCTCGATGAGGGGGCTGGCGAAGGGCTCGTCGATCTTGCGCCGCAGCCGCCCGATGTAGACCTCGACGATATTCGGGTCGCCGTCGAAGTCGTAGTCCCACACGCCTTCGAGGATCTCGAACTTGGCTGCGACGGAGCCGGCTCGCCGCGCGAGGAACTCGAGCACCGCGAACTCGCGACCGGTGAGCACGATCTCGGTGTCGTCGCGCCAGCACCGCCTCCGGTCGCTGTCGACGGTCAGGTCCTGCACCGAGAGCGGGCCGGTGCTGAGCCCGGTCGCGCGGCGCAGCAGCGCGCGCACGTGCGAGACGAGCACGGGAAACGAGAACGGCTTGGTGAGGTAGCCGTCGGCGCCGGTGTCGAGCGCTTCGGTCTCGTCGAACTCGCCGTCCTTCGCGGTGAGGATGAGGATCGGGGTCCAGTTGCCCGCGTCGCGCAGCGAGCGGCACACCTGAAACCCGTTCATCCCGGGGAGGAGCAGGTCGAGGACGATCAGGTCGAACTGCTGCTCTGTCGCGCGCCAGAGCCCGTCGAGCCCGTCGAGGGAGACCTCGACACTGAAGCCCTCGGCCTCGAGGCCGCGACGGACGGCCGCGGCGATCTTCTTGTCGTCCTCGACGACGAGGAGCTTCACGACGCGGCTCCTGATGGCCTGCGGGTGGGGGCGAGGGTGGGGATGGGGTGAGCCACGTGCGGCCCCTCCGGGATGGTCGTCGTGATCGTTCTTGTACGCGGCCGGACCTGAATGCCGGCTGACACCGTGCCAGATCGGCGGGACCGTTGCGTCGAGCAGACCATCGAACGTAGGTTCGCCAGATGGCTCGACCGACCCCGCCGTCGCCGTGAGCACCCGCCTGTCGGATCGGGTTCGTGTCGCCACGACGTCGAGCGCGCAGCGCGCCGTGCTCGCCGTCGCCACCGACGAGGGCCCGGTTCGCTTCGAGCTCGATGCCTCCGATGCACGCCTGCGCCTCGGGATCCTGCTGCGCGAGCGCACCCGACCGATCGACGTGACGAACCAACCCCGGGTGCTGATCGCCGCGCTTGGAGACACCGACGCGGATCCGACCGAGGACGTGCGTGCCGTGTGCGCGTGGCTCGACGGCTTCAGCGCGCACCACGATCTGTGGCGCGATCCGCGGGTCGATCTCACGCGCACGCTGACGGGTGCCTCGTTCCCGCTGCTCGCTCGGATGTACGAGGGCGGTGCCGCGACGCTGCAGGACGTGCCGCGATGGGCGGCACCCGCCCTCATCGAGTCGACCGTGCGCGCGGCGACCACAGCGGTGCTGGCGCCGGTCGCGAGCCGCACGGTCGTCGCGGCGCTCGGGTCCGCCCTCACGCCACGCGCGGACCCACCGCGACCTCCCGCGCTGCACGTCCTCGCGCTCGCCCTCATGGGCAGCGGCGTCCTCGCGTCCGACGCCGTCGCGCGCGTCCTGCGCGCCGCTGGTCCCGAGGGTCCGCCGCCGCCTCCGACATGGCCGACCGTCGACGAGGTGGCCCGGTTCCGGGGGATGGCGGGCGTGCTCGGCACCCGCCGGGTCGAGCGGGTGCTCACCGATGCGGCGACGCTTCCCGATGGCCCGCGCCTGCTTGCTCGAACGGCCGTGCTGCTCGAGGGGATCCCGGCAGGCGCTCGACTGCGCCTTCCCCAAGGTCTCGGCGCGCTGCACCGGCGCTGCCTCGAGCTGACGCCGCTGGATCCGCGACCACACCGACCTGAGGCCCCCGCGGCCCCGGCCGCCGCGCCCCGGCCGCGCGTTCGCGTCCCCCGCGAGGCGCTGATGGCGCCACCAACGGTCGGCCGCGCGCCCAGAGCAGCCGACCCGCTGTCGTATCCCGCCACGGTCGCCCGCGTGCACGGTCGGGCCGCCGGTCCGCACCTGCGTCTCGTGCTCCCGCGCAGCACGTTCGAGCTTCGCGAGTGGGGCCAGCGAATGCACAACTGCCTCGGCTCGTTCGCGGCGGCGGTGGCGAGCGGTCGCTCGCTCGTCGTCGGCGTCGAACGCCGTGACGTGCTGGCCTACTGCGCCGAGCTCGTCCCATCGAGCCGCACGATGCGCCAGCTCCACGGCTCGCACAACCATGCCGTGCCCGGACGCGACGCCGCGGCGATCTGCGCCGCACTCGTCGAAGTGGGGCTGCTCGATCCTGCGCAGCCGGTGAACCGGCCATGGGTCGAGCTGTGCCGATCCATGGCCGGTTCGTAAGTCGCATGGCGAGTCCCTACAACGAGGTGCCGACCGCCTCCTCGTTCGCCACCGCCACCGACGCGTGCTCCTGCACGATCTTCCAGCCGCCGTCCTCGCGGTGGAAGACGACCGTGATCCGGAACGGCACCTCGCTGCCGTCGGGGAGGATGAACGCGCCCTGGTCCGCGGCCCAGCCGACGGTGCCTTCTTCGTAGGCCACGATCGCGCCGCCCTGCACCTTCACGCCGGCAGCAGCCTGTGCCTTGAGCATGGCCTGGATCGCGCCGCTGTCGTCGAACCACTCATCCGGGTCGGTCCCGATGAAGACCATCCCCTCGCGAGCCGACAGGGAACCGGTGAGGGTCGCCTCGTCGCCGTCGGAGACGGCCTCGTACACCGTGCGAAGCGCATCCGCGAGCTCCGTTGAACGTTCCATCAGGTGTCCTCCTCTGCGGCCCCGGCGGCTCCGGGGCTCAGGGTCACCATGCGCCGCGGCCAGGCCGTCGCGGGCGTCATCGGAGCGCCATCATTGGGACATGACTGGCGCCGGTGACGATGGCACGGGCCCCGCGACGTGGGCGGAGGTATCGAGGCGGCTCCGGAACGCGCACGGGTTCGGGCAGGAGGACTGGGCCGCCTGGCTCGAGGTGAGCCGGAAGACCGTGCAGCGCTGGGAGCGCGGCGACGCGGCGCCGAGCGACCGGGTCGAGGAGCGGCTGCTGGCGTTCTGCGCGGACAAGGAGGTGTTCGCGCGCGTGCAGCGCGGTGCCATCGAGGTGGGCGTCGCGAACGTCGATGATCTGCGCGACATCGTTGCCGCGGCGCGCTCCGCTGCGCTCGGGAGCACGCCGGAGTCGCCTGTCCGGGACGACGCGCCGATCGGACGCGACGTCGAGCTGGCGCTCCTGCGGGAGATGCTCGCGGCAGAACGGATGGTGACGCTCGTCGGCCCAGGAGGCGTCGGCAAGACGACGCTCGCGGGTGCGGCGGTCGATGGGGTCTTCGTGCGCCTCGACACGATCCGAGACCCGGACCTCGTGCTCGGGGTGATCGCGTCGGCGCTCGGCGTGCGTGCACTCCGCGGCGGGAGCGTGCGCGATCAGCTCGTGCGCAACCTGCGGGACCGCCGCATGCTGCTCGTGCTCGACAACTTCGAGCACCTGCTCGCTGCGGCCCCAGTGGTCGCCGACCTCCTCGCGAGCTGCGGGGGGCTGCAGGTGCTCGTCACGAGTCGCGCGCCACTTGGTCTGGCCGGCGAGGTGCTCCTCCCGCTCGCACCGCTCGACTCGGCTGGTGCCGATGCGCCGGCGGCGCGGCTGTTCATGGAGCGAGCTCGTCGCGCCGATCCGCGCGGCACTGAGCTCGACCCGGATCTCGTGGTCGCCGTGTGCGCACGCCTCGACGGACTCCCGCTCGCCATCGAGCTCGCCGCCGCGAGGCTCCGCCACATCACGCTGGAGGACCTCTCGGCGCGCATGGATCGTGCGCTCTCGGTGCTCGGTCATGCCGCGCCGACTGCCGGCGAGCGCCACCGCACGCTTGGCGACGCGATCGCGTGGAGCTTCGACCTGCTCGAGGAGCCGCAGCGGCTTCTCCTCCGGCGGCTGAGCCCGTTCGTCGACGGTGCGTCGCTCGAAGCGGTCGAGGCGGTCGGTGCCCCTGACTGCACGATCGACGACCTGGGCGCGCTGGTCGATCACAGCCTGCTGGGTCGTAACGGGCCCAGGTACCGGATGCTGGAGACCGTGCGGGAGTACGTGACGGGACTCGCCGTGGCGGTGGACCCCCTGGCCGACGCGGAGCCCTTCACGCGGTGGGCGATTGCGTTCGCGCGGCATCAGGCGGGGCGAAGTCGCGGCCCCGAGCAGCGGGCTGCGCTCGAGGAGACGGCGGCCGAGTACCCGAACCTGCGAGCCGCCCTCTCCGGGCTCACCGCGGCGCACGACCCGCGCGCCGCGAAGCTCGCCGTCGCGCTGTGTCCGTACTGGGACGCTCGTTCGATGCTCCACGAGGCGCGTCGCTTCCTCGAACCCGTCGCAAGCGCATCGGTTGCCACTGCGCCCCTCGACGCGGCGACTGCGCGTGTGTGGATCGGGTACTTCGCCGCGCACCAGGGTGATCTCGCGGTGGCGGATCGCATGGCGCGCGAGGCGCTCGCCGTCTTCGACGAGCACTCGATCGATCTGGGTTTGGGGTACGCGCGGCTCGTGCTCGGCTACGTGGCCGCCGAAGAGGAGCGGTTCGAGGAGGCGGCTGAGAGCTGGGAGGCGAGCCTCACGCTCCTGCGGTCCGCCGGCGACCGGTGGGGGATGATCCGGCCGCTCAACAACCTCGGCGAGCTCGCCCGGGCGCGGGGCGATCTCACCGCGGCGAGCACCTGGCATCGGGAGGCGCTCGAGATCTGCGACGAGGTGGGGGAGCGCGCGTCGCTGCCGGCGGTCCTCACCGCCATGGCGCAGGCGGCGCTCGACTGCGACGACCTCGCGGGGGCGACTGCGGCAGCGGAGGAGGCGCTCGCCGTCGCGGTCGACCTCGAGAACGCGGTGGGCCGGGCGACCGCACTCGAGGTCCTCGGCCGAGCCACGTTCGAGGCAGGCCGCACCGAGGACGCGGTCGGCCTCTGGGCGCAGGCGAGCATCCTGCGCGACCAGCTCGGCCTCCCCATCGAAGTGCGCGACCGCCGGCTGCACGACCGGCTCGTGTCGGCCGCACGGGCGGGGCTCGGCGACGCGGCGTTCCAGCAGGCCTGGGACGCGGCGTCGGTCAGTGCAGCTCCCGGTCCTTCGAATCGCTGATCTCCGAGTCAGCCGCCGCCCACCGTTGGCGGAAGCGTGCGAGCTCGTCGGCCGAGTAGAAGTGCCGTGCGAACCTGGACTCGTACGCGGCATCGAGGACCGCTGCGGGGAACCGAGCCTCGCGCAGCACGGCCTCGTACGCGACGCGGTACTCCTTGGTCGACGCTTCGTTCTCGCGATCGATCGCGAGCGCGGCGCTGAGCCCGAGGAACTCCGCGATCGCCCGCGGTGCCACGTCGAGGCTCTCCTGTCGCAGGATCAGCACCCGCGCAGTCGGTGCCTCGATCACGCCGTAGCCCACGGCGGGATCGAACGGGTGGGCGTAGACGTCGACGCCAAGGCTGAGCGCGAACTCGGCGTCGAACCAGCTCACGGAGCGGGGGATGCCCTGCGTCGCCGCGAATCGCACGAGACGCTCCGGGAGATCCTTGTCGTCGCGCAGGAGCCCGGTGCGACGACCCGACTGGAAGAAGTCCGACGCGGTGCGCATCACGGGCTCGCGCACAAGGGTGATCACGTCCCAGGGCTGGTCGGTGGTGGGGAGGTGCCGCATGAGGTGTGCGGCGTGGAACACGTGACGCGGGCGATCTGCGGGCGCGGAGCGTCGATAGGCCCCCTCCGCGCGGGCGACGCTCCCGGGGTCCAGCAGGTGGATCTTGTACACCGGTCGGTCGACGGCGTCGCGCACCGCTCGGTAGATCGCGCTGCTCGCCGTCTTGCCCATGCAGAACACGACGATCGGGTCGCCGCGCTCGCGCTCCATGCGTCGGAGCAGCCGCCACTTGGTCAGCGGGTAGCTGCGGCGTGCGACACGACGTAGGAGATCACGCATCGCTGGTTGGCGGCGATCCGTGTGCGTGCGCTCGCGCAAGTCCGGTGGCCCCGGGGGGTGTGGGTCGCATGACCCGACCCCCCGGGAGCTACCGACCTGTCAGCTCGCCGACGCCCGCCGACGGCGAAGCGGCTGACCTGCGGTCATCGCGAGGTACCCGAGGTCGATCAGGCCGAGTGCGACGAACACGAGCACCATCGTGGAGGTGGTGCTTCCGGTCCGGGGCAGGGAATCGCCGAGGACGGGGGTCGTGGTCGTGGTCGGGGCGGCCGTCGTGACCACCGGGCGGGTCGTGGTCGTCGTGGACGGCGCCACGCCGTCCTGGTCGTTCACGGTGAGCGCTCCGGCCGTCTGGCTGCAGCTGATCAGCAGCGCCACGCCGCTGTTGGTGGTGACGGTGCTCGTGATCGTTCCGGGCGTGAAGGTGATCGGCTCGTCGACGGCAGCGGTGCGGTTGAAGGTCCCGGTGAACGGACCCTGCGTGTACCCGACCGGGATGGTTCCGTCGCCCAGGACCACCGTCGCGTTCGCGCCGTTGCCGCTCACCGATCCGGTGGCGCCGCTGGTCGCGCTGATCGGGAGCACGCCGTTCGAGATCGTGAAGCCGGTGACACCGAGGCCGATGGAGAAGTCGACGATGCCCTGGTCGAGCGTGAAGTCCCAGGTAAAGGGAACGTCGAAGTCCTCACCCGGAGACGGGCTCGGCTCGACGGCGGCGCTGGTGACCTGCACCGCCATCGGGAACGGCTGGAGGCCGAAGCTGGTCAGGATGTCGGAGGTGGCCTGGTCGGCCCCGACGCACGAGTAGTTGACGGAGACGCTGATGCCCTCGAGGTAGCGGCCCTCCTGGACGGTCGGGCTCGCACCAGACGTCGACGGCAGGAGCGTCGCACTCGCCAGGCCGGCGATCGAGAGCACGGCGAGATGCGCGAGCAGGCGAAGCGGTCGCCGACGCGCGGTGGTTGCAGGATGATCGTCGAGCGATCGTTCGTTCGCAGACACGGTGCTAGTACTCCTCGGGTTCTGTGATGCAGGGCTGGCGGGTGGATTCGTGCAGCGCGGCGGCTCGCATCAGCTCCCGAGGTGCGGGAGCGCCGCGAGGTACCGCATGGACCGGCGCGAGGAGGAGGTACCGCCTGCGAGTCCGGAAGCGGTGCATCCCGAACGACACGACGACCGAGGCGAACGTGCCGTATGACATGACGAGCAGCGCCCGTTGACCCATCTTGTTCGCCTCCCCCCGTTTATCCCATGACCTCGGTGCCAGCGCTGTGTCCGCTTTGCGTACTGCAGCGCGAGCATCCGACAAATCATGTGGATGTGGCGCCGACATTAGCACCCGCGTCAACCCGAACCCATTTGGCCGAATGTGCCGATTCCGTGGACGCCCTATTGGATCAATTGGAGCGATTGGTACTCCGCGGCTTCGGCAGAGAGAAGATCACGCGTCCGGCGCTGCAAGCTTGGCCACGACTCGTTCCACCTGACGGTCCCACGACCACTCCGCGGCCGCACGTCGCGCGGCGCTGCCGAGACGATCGCGCCGCACCGGGTCACCGGCCAGAGCGCTCAGGATGCTCGCAAGCCCCGCGACGTCACCGGGTTCGAAGAAGACGGCATCCTGGTCGTCCCCGAGGCGCTCGGTGAGCTGACGCACCGCGGGGGCGACCACGGGCAGGCCGGCCGCGAGGTACTCCGCGACCTTGAGGGGTGAGTAGTGGAACGGCTGGTCGGCGCGTGCGAGGACGACCGCGACGTCCATCGTCGAGAGCAGGCGCGGGAGCTCGTGATGCGGGACGACGCCGGTGAACCGCGCGCGCACGCCCAGGGAGGTGGCGAGCGCCTCGACGCGGGAGCGCTCGGGTCCGTCGCCGACGAAGAGCAGCGTGACGTCGCCCGCCGTGGCCGCTGCCCGCACGAGGTCGTCGAGCGCGTGGAAGGGACGGAAGCTCCCCACCCAGCCGATCACCACCTGATCCGCAAGGCCGAGGCGTGCTCGGTCACCGCCGCGCTCGGTCGGCTCGCCGAAGAGCGCCAGGTCCACGCCCGTCGGCGTCACGAGCAGGCGGTCCTCGGGGATCCCGACGCGCGCCACCTGCTCCGCGATCAGCGGAGAGCCGCAGGCGACGACGGTCGCTTGCTCGAGCACCCGCAGCTCGCCCCGGCGCTCGAGCCTGCGACCCCAGCCCGGACGACGAACCCCCCACTGCTCCGCTTGCCACACCGTGAGCGCCGGAACGAAGAGCACCGACGGGACGGCAAGCTCGTCGGCAAGCCGAAGTCCGGCGGAGTGGAAGAGCTCGTGGCGCTGCCAGACGAACGCGACGCGCCCCGGCCCGCTCGCCCAGGGTCCAGCGGGGTCGACGTGGAAGCGTCGAGCCCGGGTGGCCTCGCGCACGTCTTTGATCAGGGTCTTGGCGAGCACCGGGACCGCGCGTCGGCCGCGCCGCTCGCCGCTCGCCGCGCGCTCGAGGGTGGCCGCGCGGCGGCGTACCTCCGCGACGTCGAGGAGACCGTGGCGCGTCACGATGAACGCGGTGCCGAGCACCCGTTCTGCTGCCGCTGCCCATCCACTCGTGCTGATCCATCCGGCGACCGGGCCGAGCTGGTCGTCGGTCGTCGTCGGAAGCACCAAGATGGCGGTGTCGCCGACCCCCGAGGCCCTCACGGCCGAGAGGGTAGCGAGCCGCGTCGCCCCAGCAGAGCGCCCCATGGGCCTGGCGGCGGCGTGGCACCATGGCGCGATGCGCGTCGTGCACGTCGTCACGAGGTCGCATCGGCGTGGCGCGGAGGTGGTGGCGAGCGAGCTCGCGGCCGCGCTCGACGATCGCGGCCACCTCGACGAGGTGTGGGCGATCGCACGCGCGGCGGACGGGAAGACGACCCCCGGGCTGCCGCCCCTCGTCTCGTCGACACGCCTCGGGCTGGCCACCTACCTGCGCGCGACGTGGCGGCTCCGCAGGCTCATGTTGCGCCATCCGCCCGATGTCCTCCTCGCCCATGGCGGCTCCGCCGCGATCGTGATCGCGTTCGGCACCTGGGGCATCAACGGTCTGCGCGTGTGGCAGCGGATCCTCGGGCTGCCCGTCGGTGACTGGGGTCCGATCCGCCGGACGTTCTGGCGGGGCGTCGGGCGCCGCTTCGATGGCGTCGTCGCCTTGACGGCGAGCATGGAGGCGGAGATGCGCGCGCTCCGCTACCGAGGTCCGGTCTGGACGATCCCCAACGCGCGCGACCCGCGACGGTTCGAGGCACTCGACCGTGCGGCGACCGCGGCCGCGCTTCGCGCGGAGATCGGGAGCGCCCCGGATGTCGGGGTCCTCGGCTTCGTCGGACACCTCGTCGAGCAGAAGCAACCTGAGCTGCTCGTCGACGTCCTCGATGGTGTGCGGCGCGCGGGGCGACCCGTTCACCTGGTCATCGCTGGCGACGGTGCGCGGCGGGGCGCGGTCGAGCAGCGCGTCACCGAGCTGGGGCTCGGTCGCTTCGTGACCCTGCTCGGCCACCGCGACGACCCCGAGCTCGTGTACGGCGGGTCCGACCTCGTGCTGATCACGAGCGCCGACGAAGGGATGCCCGGTGTCGCGATCGAGGCGCAGATGGCCGGGTGTCCAGTCGTGAGCTTTCCGGTGGGCGGGGCCGACGAGGTGGTGGAGGAGGGCGTCACCGGGGTGATCCTCGAACGCCCTGACGTCGCAGCGATGGTCGACCGCGTGGTGGAGCTGCTCGGGGACCCGGCTCGGCTGCAGGCGATGGGCGTCGCCGCTCGCGCACGATCCGAGCGGTTCACGATCGCCAGCGCGGCCGCGGTCTACGAGGAGCGCTTCGCCAGCGCCCTGGGTGATCGAGCGAGCGGACGTTGAGCGCCGAGCACCCGCCGGTGGCTGCGGGTCACGGGTATCGCCCGTTTTTGGATGGGTTGCGGGCGGTGGCGGTGTATTTGGTGGTGTTGTTCCATGCGGGGTTGGGTGGGTTTGTTGGTGGGTTTGTGGGTGTGGATGTGTTCTTTGTG
>JBQTHC010000121.1:0-37910 GCA_052390255.1 Microthrixaceae bacterium | reverse complement strand
GTAGTGCTCGCCGACGTACTCCACCGGCTTGTCGCGTGCCACGATCGCGCGCACGATGTCGACGTACTCACGGGTGCGGGCCAGCGGCTTCGCGTACTCCTGGCTGTACCAGCCCTCCACCACCTGCGGCCCGCTCACCCCGAGGCCCAGGATGAACCGTCCACCGGTGAGGTGATCGAGCGTGATCGCGGTCATCGCGGTGGACGCAGGGGTGCGAGCGGAGATCTGGGTGATCGCGGTGCCCAGCTGCACGCGGGAGGTCGCGCTCCCCCACCACGCGAGCGGCGTGAAGCAGTCGGACCCGTAGGCCTCGGACATCCACACGCTCTTGAAGCCCAACCGCTCCGCGGTGGCGATCTGCTCGGCGGCGTCCGGCGGTGGGCCAGACGACGGCCAGTACCCGATGATCAACCCGAGGTCCATGGCCGGACCCTACCCTGGCTGGCTCGCCCAGAACTAGAACGTGTTCTAGTCTTGCCCCCATGACCTACCCCGCCGACATCGGCGTGATCGACCTCATGCTCGGCATCCCCGAGGGGACGAAGAAGGGCTGGTACGGGTTCCTTCGGGCTGGCCTCATGGACGACGAGTCCAAGGAGATGGACTTCCCCGTCGAGTACATGTTCAAGGACGTGCCACCCGACGTCGACGCTGAGGCCGACCCGATCGCGGTGGTGCTCGGCGAGATGGACCACTTCGGGATCGAGCGGGCCATGGTGGGAATCGGCCACGAGCGCTCGATCTCGGTGCGGGCGATCCAAGAGCACCCCGAGCGGTTCTTCGCGTCCTACGAGGTCAACCCGAACCTCGGCATGGAGGGTGTGCGCCACCTCGTGCAGGCCTACGAGACCTACGGCGTGAAGGCGGCGTCCACCTTCCCTGCCGGAACCAACCCGCAGGTTCCGATCAACGACAAGCGCTACTACCCGCTGTACGCGAAGTGCGTCGAGCTCGACATCCCGATCTGCATCACCACCGGCGTGCCGGGCCCACGAGTGCCGATGCTCTGCCAGAAGACGGAGCTCCTCGACGAGGTCTGCTGGTTCTTCCCCGAGCTCAAGATCGTGATGCGCCACGGTGCGGAGCCCTGGGACGCGCTCGCGGTGAAGCTGATGCTGAAGTGGCCGAACCTCTACTACTCGACGTCAGCCTTCGCACCTCGCTACTACCCGCAGACGATCATCGACTACGCCAACACGCGCGGCGCCGACAAGATCATGTACGCGGGCTACTTCCCGATGGGGCTGTCGCTGGAGCGCATCTTCTCGGAGCTCCCGCACGTGGGGTTCAAGGACGATGTGTGGCCCAAGTTCCTGCGCGAGAACGCGCGTCGCGTCTTCAAGCTGGAGGGCTGACCGTGTCCGACGATCGCTTCCCGTTCCCGGTGCCCTACGGCTGGTTCTGCGTGGGCTACCCGGAGGAGTTCCCGATCGGCGAGCCGAAGGCGATCTTCTACTTCGACCGCCACCTCGTCGCGTGGCGTGACGAGTCCGAGGCGCTGCACGTGCAGGAGGCCTTCTGCCCGCACCTCGGCGCGCACCTGGGTCACGGCGGCACCGTGGAGGGCTGCGAGCTCGTCTGCCCGTTCCACGGGTGGAAGTTCGACGGTGACGGCACCAACACCGACATCCCCTACTCCGATCGGACCAACCGCAAGGGCACCATCCGCTCCTTCCCGGTTGCCGAGGTCAACGGCACCTCGATGGTGTGGTACCACCCGGACGCCGACGTGGCGCCCATGTGGGAGATCCCCGAGCTCCCCGAGTTCAACGGCGACCCGGAGTGGTCAACGGTCATCCGCACCGCGCACACCGTGGATGCGGCGTGGCAGGAGATGGCGGAGAACGGGGTCGACTCGGCGCACTTCAGGTACGTGCACAACACCGCCGAGGTGCCCGAGATCGAGAGCTACGAGTGCGGGTTCCCTGGCTCGCAGATGCGCTCGAGCCAGAAGTTCCCGACGCCGCGCGGCGTGATGGAAGGCCGGATCGACTCACGCATGATCGGACCTGGCGTGTCGATCGTGGAGTTCAGCGGCATCGTCGACACGATGAGCCTCGCCGTCACCACGCCGATCCGCCGCGACCAGTGCATCACCCGGTTCAACTTCCGCTTCAAGACGATGGGCGACGAGGAGACGACCCAGAACGTCGGGCGAGCCTTCGTGAAGGAGGTCGACCGTCAGTTCCGGGAAGACATGCCCATCTGGGAGCACAAGGCACATCTCGTGCGCCCTGCGCTCGCCGACAACGACGGCCCGTTCATGAAGTTCCGAAAGTGGGCGGCGCAGTTCTACGCGGAGCCGATCAGTGACGATCGGCTCGTGTTCCCGCCGCCGTGGTGGCCAGATCGAGCCGACGAAGCGCCCGCCAAGGCCACCGCGAGCGCGCGCTACGGGCGCGACTGAGCCGATCTCCCCTCGCCTCGGATCGCTCCTCGGAGTGCGAGGGTGCGATACTTGAGGGATGCGGGTCGTCCTCTGTGACGAAGATGCGCTGCTCCGGGATGTCACCGAGGGCCTGATCACGCGCCTCGGCCACGACCTCGTCGGCGTAGCCGACACCACGGTGAGCGGTGTCGCACTCATCGAGGCAGCTCGCCCGGATCTCGTCGTGTTCGACTTGTCGTTGGGCTACAACACCGACTTCGACGTGATCGAAGCGGCGCTGGCGTGCGGGTCCAAGGTGCTGATCTTCTCCCACAACGCCGATGAGGCGATCCTCGGCGCATACCCGATCCGTCCCAGCGTCGTGCACAAGCCCGACCTCGTCGCACTCGAGGATGCACTGTCGCGGGTGATGCTCGACGACACCCAGAAGGAGGTGGTGGAGCGCGATCGCCGTGGCCATCCCGGGCGCGCTGCCACCGGGCCGCCCGCAACGCACGTCGCCGACGCCCAAGCGTTCTACGAGGCGCTGAACGGGCTGCGCGAGCACGATGCCCTGGTCTCGATCGATCTCGACCTCGACGCGGCGGAGGTGGGTGAAGAGGTCCTCGACCTCGTCCGCAGCACCGACCGCCTGGTCGCCTCGCGCTCATCGGTGCGCGTGTACCTGCCCGACGGCGGATCGCAAGCCATCGAGGCCGTGCTCGAACGACTCGCCCGTGCCGAGGTCGTGCCGCCCGGCGCTCGGGTGCACTCCATCGTGGTGGAACCAGGCGAGGACGCGACCGACGCGTTCGAGCGCCTGAAGGGCTGATCGACCGACAGTCAGCCGAGCACGGAGCGCTCGCCGGCGGTCGCGCCGCCGTCGACGGACCACTCGGCGCCTGTCACGTAGCTCGCCTCGTCTGAGGCGAGGAACGTCACGACGTTCGCCACCTCGTCCACGTGCCCCATCCGTGGGATCGGGAGGCTCTTCGCGAACTGGGACTCGTCGCTGTCGATGTCGCCGAACCGGGTCATCGGCGTGTCGATGCCGCCCGGGTGCAACGAGTTGACCCGCACGCCGATCTTGCCGAGATCGAGCGCTGCCGTCTTCGAGAGTCCCCGCACGGCCCACTTGCTCGAGACGTACGCGCCGAGGCCCGGAAGCCCCCAGATGCCCCCGTTGGAGGAGACGTTGATGATCGATCCTCCACCGGCGCGCTTCATCGAGGGCGCCACGGTCTTCATGCCGAGCATCGTGCCGACGAGGTTCACCTCGAGGACGCGCCGGAACCGATCGACGTCCTGCTTGTGGATCGGCGCGAAGTCGAGGATCCCGGCGTTGTTCACGAGGATCGACACAGGCCCGAAGCGTTCCTCCGCGTCGGCGACGGCATCGATCCACTCCGACTCAGAGCTCACGTCGAGGTGCCGGTAGGCGGCGGCCGAGCCCAGGGACGTGGCGACGTCGACGCCCTCCGCGTCGAGCACGTCGGTGAGGAGCACCTTCGCCCCCTCGGCGACGAAGCGACGAGCGTGTGCCTCACCTTGGCCGCGCGCCGCGCCGGTGATGATGGCGACCTTGCCGTCGAGGCGGCCGGTCACGGCTTGTCCGCGCCCACGACCCACATCGCGAAGAACTGCGATCCGCCGCCGTAGGCGTGACCGAGCGCAGTGCGCGCGCCCTCGACCTGGTGCTCGCCCGCCATCCCGCGCACCTGCAGTGCCGCCTCGGCGAAGCGGAGCATTCCGGACGCTCCGATCGGGTTGGACGACAGGACCCCGCCGGACATGTTGACCGGGAGGTCACCGTCCATCTGCGTGACGCCGTCCTCCACGTAGCGCCAACCTTCACCACTCGGCGCGAACAGGAGGTTCTCCAACCACATCGGCTCGAACCACGAGAAGGGCACGTACATCTCGACGCAGTCGATCTCTCGCCGGGGATCGGTGATCCCCGCCTGCCGATAGACGTCGGCGGCGCAGTCCGAGCCGCCCCGGGGGAGCACCGGGTCGCGGTCGGCCGACATCGTGGGCTCCGAGCGCATCGCGGTGCCCTTGACCCAAGCCACCGGGCCCTCGGCGCGGTCGGCGACCGCCTCGCTGCCGAGCACCATCGCGCAGGCGCCGTCTGAGGATGGGCAGGTCTCCGCGTAGCGGATCGGGTCCCACAGCATCATCGAGTCCTTGATCGAGTCGAAGGAGATCTCGTGCTCGTGGAGGTGGGCGTACGGGTTCTTCAGCGCGTTCTGTCGGTCCTTGAGGGCAACGAGGATCCCGATGTGGTCAGGTGCGTCGGACCGCGCCATGTAGGAGCGGATGTGGGGCGCGAAGTAGCCGCCCGCGCCGGCGTGCAGCGGTGGAGTGAACGGGATGGGCAGCGACAGCGCCCACATTGCCTCGCTCTCGCTCTGCTTCTCGAACGCCACCGTCAGGACCCGCTCGTGGATCCCTGCCTCCACCAGCTGGGCGGCCACGATGGCCGTGGAGCCACCGACCGAGCCCGCGGTGTGCACGCGGAAGAGCGGCTTGCCCGTCGCTCCGAGCGCGTCCGCCAGGTAGAGCTCGGGCATCATGACGCCCTCGAAGAAGTCGGGGGCCTTGCCGACGACGACTGCGTCGATGTCGCTCCAGGTCATGCGAGCGTCCGCGAGGGCGCGTGTCGCCGCTTCGCGCACCATGCCCGCCATCGACACGTCGCCACGCGTCGCTTGGTGCTTCGTCTGGCCGACGCCGATGACGGCGACGCGTTCCTTGGCCATCAGCCCTCTCCCTCGAGCACGGTCACCAGGTTCTGCTGCAGGCACGGGCCGGAGGTTGCGTGCGCGACGCCCCGATCAACCGTGCCGTCCATGATCCGCTGGGCGACCTCACCGATGCGCGTGAGGCCGGCCACGAGCATGGCGTTCGCGGCCAGCGCCCCACCGGAGGGGTTCACGTTCCCGTGATCCTCGAGCCCGAGGGCCGCGCGCAGGATGAGCTCTTGGTGGCTGAACGGCGCGTGGAGCTCCGCCACGTCGACGGGGCGATCGCCGACACCGGCGCGCTCCCCCGCTTGGCGCGTGGAGACCGACTGCGTGAGATCGCGCAGCCCGAGCGCCATCGGCTCGATGCGATGGTCGATCCCTCGGATCCACGCGGGTCGCTCGCGAAGGGTGCGAGCTCGGTCGCCCGCAGCCAGCACGACCGCCGCGGCCCCATCCGTGATCGGAGGGCAGTCGCTCTTGCGGAGCGGGTCGACGAGGGGCTCCTCCTCCAGGTGGTCGGCCACGGTCCGGTCCCAGGCGAGCTGCGCGTTCGGGTTCGCGAGCGCGGCCCGGCGGCTGCGAGAGGCCACCTCGGCGAAGTCGGCCTCCGTGGCGACACCCGCGTCGAGCATCGCGCGCGCCTGGAGCGCCGCGAGGCTGATGACGTCCGGCCACAACGGCGCCACGTGGTACGGATCGAGCTGGCGTGAGAGCACCTCGTGCAGTGGCCCCGGCGCGGACTTGCTGTAGCTGTACACCAGCGCCGTGTCGATCTCGCCGAGCTGCAGCTTCACCCACGCCTCGTACAGCGCCCAGGCGCCGTCCATCTCCACGTGGCTCTCCTGGATCGGGGGCCACGGCCCGATGCCGTCGAGCGTGGAGACGAAGCTGAAGGCCTGCCCGGCGAGGTAGTCCGTGGAACCCGAGCAGGTGAAGCCGATCTCCGACTGCTCGAGGCCCGCCTTGGCGCGCACGTCCTGGATGACGGGCATCAGCATCTCGACCTCGTTGCGGATGGTCTCGGCTCGCACGTTGGGCATCTGCGCGAACGCGATCACGGCGACGTCTCTCACCAGGTCACCCCCGCGCCGGGTTGGGTGACCGCCGCGTCGGGCTCACCGTTGGGACGGAAGTATCGGATGCTCTCGAGCGTCGGGCCGCGGTCGGCCGGATCCACCCACACGGCTTCGACTCGCATGCCGATGTGAACGTCGGCCACAGAGCACTCCTGGATCATGTGCATCAGGGGCAGATCGGCCCCATCGAGCAGGATGAGCCCTGACGTGTACGGGATCTCCATCCCCTGGCCGTAGAAGGCCACGTTGACGACGCAGAAGCTGACGAGGGTGCCGACGTCAGGCAGCTCGACCTGCTCGGTGGTGGGAACACCGAGCTGCGGGTCAGCACCACGGGACGGCACGTAGACCTTGCCGCCTGGTGCTCGCTCGCCGAGGATCTTGCCCTCGGCGATGCCCGTCAGGAACCGGGTCGTGGCTACGCCGGCGGTGTAGAGGTAGTCCATCCGAGCCGGGGTGCGAACCGACCGGACGAGCTCCTTGCCGACGAGCGACGGCGGAAGTGCGATCTCGGTCATCCGGCCTCCGGCTCCCAGCACTCCAGATCGTGGATGGTTCCCTCACGCGCCGCAGCCCAGCGCGGGCGCACCCGCATGCCGGTGACCATGACGTCGAGCGATCCGGCATCGACGGCTTGGAGGAACCCCACGTCCGCGCCGTCGGGCTTGACGAGCGCCCAGGCGAAGGGGTGCTGGAGCGGGTGCTTGGGCATCGGGTGGCGCACCCATGCCCACGAGACCACGACGCCTCCAGGCCCCACCTCGACGAGCTCCGAGAGCTCCTCGCCGGTGAAGCTGTCGTACTCCGTGGGCGGGACGATCACGGTTCCGTCCGAGCCCTTGATCCCGATGAGCACCTGCTCGCGCAGGCCTGTCAGGAACGCACCGATCACCGGACCGGTGGTCCGTGAGAACGGGTACTCGATGATGAGAGGCGCGCTGAGCACCCCCGACTCGTCAGCCACAGCGGGACCTCGAGGCGCTAGAAGGAGATGACCTGGCGGATGACCTCGCCGCGCTGCATGGCCGCGAACGCGTCGTTGATCTCGTCGAGCTTGATGCGACGCGTGATCATGCCGTCGAGGTCGAGGCTTCCGTCCTTCCAGAAGCCGAGCAGCTTTTGGAAGTCGGTACGGACGTCGGCGGAGCCGTAGTAGGAGCCGACGAGGTTCTTCTCCGAGAAGAAGAGCTCGAACGCGGAGAACGACACGAACTCGTCGAGCTTGCCGACGCCGACGATGCACGCGGTGCCACCGCGACGGATCGCGTCGTAAGAGGCGCGCATCGTGGTGGGCAGCCCGATCGCCTCGAACGCGTAGTCGAAGCCGTCGCCACCGGTGAGGCTGGCCTTGAGGCTGTCGACCTCGTCGGGCTTGCAGGCATGCGTCGCGCCGAAGCGCTGCGCGTCGGCGAGCTTCCCGTCGTTGAGGTCGACCGCCACGATCACGGATGCGCCGGCGACCTTCGCACCCTGGATGCAGGAGATGCCGACGCCGCCGCAGCCGTACACGATCACCGACGAGCCCGGCTGGACCTTCGCGGTGTTGATGGCCGCGCCCACGCCGGTCATCACGCCGCACCCCACGAGGCTGCCGATCTCGAGCGGGATGTCGTCGTCGATCTTCACGACGCCCTGGTGCGGGATGATCATCTCCTCGGCGAACGTGCCGGCGCCGGCCATGCCGAACACGGGGCTTCCGTCGAGCAGGAAGTGCGGCGTGCCCCCCATCACCATCTGGATGTTCGAGCAGAGGTTCGGCTGGTGGCGTGGACCGCAGAAGGCGCACTCGCCGCACGGTGGGCTCCAGGCGATGATCACATGGTCACCGACCTTGACGTCGGTGACCCCCTCCCCCACCTCGGCGATGATCCCTGCGCCCTCGTGGCCGAGGACGGCCGGGGCGGGCTGCGGGATCGTGCCGTTCATGCACGACAGGTCGGAGTGGCACACGCCCGTCGCCTCGATCTTCACCTTCACCTCGCCGGCACCGACACCGACGAGCTCGATGTCGTCGCGCACCTCGAGTGCGTCGTCGCCCATGTTGCGGAGCAGCGCTGCGCGCATGTGATCCCCCTGATCGTCGCTGTTGGAGTCGAACTGGAACCCGTTCTAGTCTGACGGACCGTCAGATGTGAAACCCCGGGGGTGCACCGACCGTGTCAGGCTTCTACCGCTACGCCCAGGCCGAGCCCGACGTCGTCGCGGTGATCGAACCAGACGGCCGGGAGGTCACCGCAGGTGAGCTGCTGGCGCGGGCCAACCAGTACGTGCACGCCCTTCGCGCACTCGGACTCGGCCACGGCGACAGCGTGGCGGCGGTGCTCCCCAACGGCGTCCTCCCCGTCGAGCTGTACCTCGCATCGCTCCAGGCCGGCTGGTACTACGTGCCCATCAACTATCGGCTGTCGGCGCCGGAGATCGCGTACATCGTCACCGACTCCGGCGCCAAGGCGATCGTCTCGCACGAGCGCTTCGCCGCAACGGTGTCCTCCGCCGCCGACGAAGCAGGTGTGCCCGGGGTGGCTCGTCTCGCGCGCGGCTCGGTCCTCGGTTTCGGCGACCTCGACGCGGCGCTCGCCGCGCACTCTGCTGAGCTGCCGGCCGACCGCGCGGCCGGCGCGGCAATGCACTACACGTCGGGCACAACCGGCAAGCCGAAGGGTGTGCGGCGCAAGCTGTCCGAGTTCGGCGCCGACGACACTGCAGAGCTGTTCACCGGGTTCTTCGGCCTGTTCGGCATCCCCCACCGCGACGGCAACGTGCACCTGTGCACGTCACCCAACTACCCCACCGCGGTCACGACGTTCGCGGGCAACGCGCTCCACTCGGGCCACGCCGTCGTGTTCATGGACAAGTGGGATCCGGAGGAGACGCTCGCCAAGATCGAACGCCACCGTGTCACGCACACGCACATGGTCCCGACGCAGTTCCACCGGATGCTCCAGCTTCCCGACGAGGTCCGAGCGAAGTACGACGTGTCCTCGATGCGCTGGGCGATCCACGCCGCCGCGCCGTGCCCTGTCGACGTGAAGCAGAAGATGCTCGACTGGTGGGGTCCGGTCATCTGGGAGTACTACGGCGCCACCGAGGGCGGCGGAACCACGGCAACGCCCGAGGACTGGCTCAAGTACCCCGGCACGGTTGGCTCGCCGTGGCCGATCTCCGAGCTGAAGATCACCGACGACGACGGCGAGCGCGTCGCCCCAGGGGTGCCTGGCACCGTGTGGATGAAGATGGGCGGTCAGGACTTCGAGTACAAGGGCGACCGGGCCAAGACCGACGACAACCACGACGCGGAGGGCTTCTTCACCGTCGGTGACGTCGGCTACCTCAACGAGGACGGCTTCCTGTTCCTGTGCGACCGCAAGAGCGACATGATCATCGCCGGGGGCGTGAACATCTACCCCGCCGAGATCGAAGGCGAGATCCTGGCGCACCCGGCCGTCGGCGATGTCGCGGTCTTCGGGATCCCCGATGACGACATGGGCGAGCAGATCAAGGCGGTGGTCGAGCCCGTCGCGGGTCAGGCGGGTGACGATGCGCTCGCGCGCTCGATCATGGAGCACCTGGCGGGGCGCCTCGCGAAGTTCAAGTGGCCCAAGACGATCGACTTCGTCGACGAGCTCCCGCGTGAGCCCACCGGCAAGCTCCTGAAGCGCCAGCTCCGCGACCCGTACTGGGAAGGTCGCGACCGCGCCATCTGAGTCGTGTCACGAGCTTGGCGGCAGCGTCGCGGTTCTCGTGACACGTGCTGCTCGTGAGGTGACTCCTCAGTCGCCGATCGCGTCCTCGTCGGGTGCCTCGGTCAGCGCGCGCGCGAGCTGCGCCATCCCGCGGTGCTGGAGCGCCCGGATCGCGCCCTGCGTCCGGTTCGTGAGGCGCGCCACCTCCTCGATCGGCATGTCGGCGATGAAGCGGAGCAGGATCACCTCGCGCTGCTCATCGGTGAGCTGTGCGAGGGCCGCGAGCAGCTCGGGATCAGCGGCTTCCGGCGCAGCGGGCGCGGCGACCTCAGGCACGTCGTTGTGCACCACCTCGGGCCGACGTGCCCTGCGGCGGCGGTCGTCGATGATCCGGTGGTGCGCGAGGGTGAACACCCAGCGTCGGAGGTGCTCGTCGTCTCCCTCGAAACGGGGCAGCGACCGTGCGACGTTGAGGAACACCTCGCCGAGGACGTCCTCGGGGTCGGCGACACCTTGGCTGCGGAGATAGCCGAGAACGCCCCGGGCGTACGCCCGATAGACGTCACCGGCATCCATGAGCGCTCAGCGTAGGGCGCGGACTCCGTCCGGAAGGCGCTACCCGAGGTGGTCGCACAGCAGGTGACAGGCCGTCTCGAGCTCCTCGGCCACCCACACCAGGTCCCCCACACCGTTGCTCCAGGCGATCAGGCAGGAGAACCAGACGTGGCCGAGCACCTTGGCCACGTCGGCCTCGGTGTGCGGGTCGACGTCGGGCGGGAACGCGCGCAGCATCACCCGTCGCATCACGTCGGTCGTCGCCGCCGAGGCACCGCCCGCCTCGCGGTCATCCGATGTGAGCGCCGTGATCACGGCCTCGGCGAGCTTTGGCTGACGCTCCATGGTGGCGACCCCGCGCCGGAGCACGTCGTAGACCCGCTCCGCGGTCGTGTCCCCCTTGGGAGCCTTTGCCGTGACGCGACGTTCCAGGTCCTCCATCCACTCGACCATCGCGGCAGCGAGCAGCGCGTCCTTCGAGGGGAAGTAGCGGTAGATCGTCCCGAGCGCCACGCCGGCGGTTGTGGCGACGTCGCGCATCTGCACCGCGTCGTACCCGCCGTCGGTGCCGAGCTTCAGCGCAGCGACGAGCACGCGCTGTCGACGCGCCGCCTGGCTGCTCGTGAGCACCTCCGCGCTCGCCGCCATCGTCATCTCCTCCCAGCGGTTGCGCCGAGCTCCCGGTAGGGCAGGTCCTTGTCGACCCGCGCCTCCGGCGGGAGCCCGAGGACGCGCTCCCCGATGATGTTGGCCTGCACCTGGTCAGACCCACCCGCGATCCGCAGCGACGGCGCGTGGAGGAACTTCGTGGTCCACACGCCGCCAGCGGGAAGCTCGGAGCCAGCGAGCATCCCGGTGGCCCCCTGCACGTGCACCGCCGCGGTGGTCATCTGTTGCATGAAGCGTGCGTACGCGAGCTTCATGACTGAGGTCTCCGCTCCGGGTGTGGTCCCCTGCGAGAGCGCCGTCTGGGCGCGGTAGCGCAGGAAGCGGAGCAGCTCCGCTCGGAGGTGTGCGTCGACGAGCGCCTGTCGGGTGATCGGGTCTGCACTCCTGCCGAACTGGCGCGCGAGCGTGATCAGCCCCGGTGGGTCCGCACCGCCGGATCCGCCGGCGATCGCCGTGCGCTCGCTGGCGAGGGTGGTCTGCGCCACCTTCCAGCCCTCCCCCACCTCGCCGACGACGTTCGCGTGTGGGATGTGCACGTCGTCGAGGAAGACCTCGCTGAAGTGCGCATGACCCGTCATCTGCCGCAGCGGGCGGATGTCGATGCCCGGCGTGCGCATGTCGACCAGGAAGTAGGTGATGCCCTTGTGCTTGGGCGCGGTGGCATCGGTGCGGGCGAGGAGGATGCCCCACTCCGCGCGCTCGGCAACGGACGTCCAGACCTTCTGACCGGAGACCACCCACTCGTCGCCGTCACGCTCGGCACGCGTCGAGAGCCCTGCGAGGTCTGAGCCTGCTTCCGGCTCGCTGAAGAGCTGGCACCACACCTCGTCGCCACGCAGCATCGCCGGGAGGTAGCGCAGCCGCTGCGCATCGGAGCCATGCGCGAGCAAGGTCGGTCCGACCATCCCGATCGCGATGGCGAACACCCCGTTGGAGACGCCGAAGCTCGCCTGTTCCTGGTTGAAGATCGCCGCCTCGATCGGCCGACCGCCGCGACCGCCGAAGGTGCGCGGCCAGGTGATGCCCGCGAAGCCGCCCTCCGCGAGGGTGCCCTGCCACTCCCGGCAGCGCTTGACGTAGACGTCCTCGCCGTACTCGCTCGTCCAGATCCCCGCAGAGAAGTCCTCGGGGTGGCCCTTCGGGATCGCGTTGGCCTCCAGCCACGCGCGCGCCTCGGCGCGGAAGGCGGCCTCCGCCGGGGTGTCCTCGAAGTCCACGTCCCTCAGACTAGAACAGGTTCTAGTTGGCGGGCGATCCCTCAGCAGACGATCTGGACATGGGCGCGGTCGGCCGCCAGTGGCGCGATGCGCTCGGATAGCACCGCTGCATGGGCCGGGTGGTCCACGTAGGCGTGATACCCCTCCACGTCGTCGAACTCGGCGATCACGACGTAGTCCCAACGACCCTCGCCGAGCCGAAGGTCGGCTCCATGTGCGTAGGTGCGGATCGACGGAGCGACACCTGGAAGACCGTCGAGGCCCGCCGCGACAGCAGCGACCTGGTCGGGTGTGGTCCCCTCGTGCCAGCGGAACACTGCGATGTGACGGATCATCGGCTCGTGAGCGCTTCCTCGACCACCCGCGTTGGATCCGCCACCTCGACCGGGTGCAGGTGGCGGTCCCACATCGTGGTGAGGAAGCGTTCGACACCCTCGATCACCCGCGCGGCGCGCACCGACGGGAAGATCTCGAACGCGTGCTGCGCCCCCCGCATCTCTGCATAGAGCACCGCTGAGCGAGACGTCGCGCGGAGCTTCGCGACGAAGGACCGCGCATCCTCGACTGGGGCGAGCGTGTCGCGGTCGCCGTGGATGACGAAGAACGGCGGGGCCCCCGGGTGCACTCGGTGAGTCGGGGAGGCCGCACGGAAGCGCTCCGGCTCCTCGTCGAGGAACGCGTGCATCACGATCGGCTCGAGGAACCGCCGGTAGATGTCCGGCTCGGCGCCGAACGCGCCATCGGGGGTGAAGTCGTAGACCCCGTAGAACGGGACGGCGGCCGCGACCGAGGTGTCCGCCGACTCGAAGCCCGGCTGCAGCGACGCGTCATCCGACGTGAGCGCGACGAGCGAGGCGAGGTGCCCTCCCGCGGAGCCGCCGGTGACGCAGACGAAGTCGGGGTCGATCCCGAGCTCGTCGGCGTGCTCGCGGATCCACGCCAACCCGCGCTTGAGGTCGACGAGGTGCTCGGGGAACGCCACACCCGGGCTCAGGCGGTAGTTGACGTTGACGCCCACCCAGCCCTGTGCGGCCATGTGCGTGAGGAGGGGGATCCCCTGCTCACGCTTGTCGCCGATCACCCATCCTCCACCATGGATCTGCATCAGCGCCGGACGGCGTGACGCACCCGCCGGCGGCGGTGCGCTGGGCATCGTGAGGTCGAGGCGCAGGGTCCGGCCGCCGACCCGAGCGAAGGTGACGTTGCGTCGCAGCCGCACGCCGCGACGTCGGCCCATGAGGAACGGCAGCGCGATGTGGCTGCGCGGGAAGCGAGGTGTTCCGGGTGCGGGGTCGAGATCGACCAGCGCGTCACCGACGAGCACGCGGGTCCTCGACGTCACCACCGCGATCGTCCCGAGCATCCCGAGCGCAGCCACCATCAGCACGAGACCCGCCCAGCCCGCGGGGTGGTCCAGCGCGCCAGCCCGCACGAGCACCACGGTGAGCGCGAAGCCGACCACCAGGTGGTGCCACACGAGCTCGATCGTGAGCCACGAGGCGAAGAAGCTCCAGACGAACACGGGCACGGGCCGGCGATGCGGGGCGAGCGCGTTGGCCGCATGGATGACGCCGACGAGCCCGACGAGGAGAAGCACCCAGCTCATCCCCACAGTCTGACCGCGTTGGGGCAGGGGAAGTCCACTTCGGCGCCTAACGTCCTCTACATGGAGCGACTCTCTGGGTTGGATGCATCGTTCCTCTACTTCGAGACGCCGAACATGCACATGCACGTGGCGATGACGGCGATCTTCGACCCGTCGACGATGCAGGGTGGCTACGACTTCGCCACGATCAAGGACTTCATCGCCTCGCGCCTCCACCTCGTGCCGCCCTTCCGGCGGCGCGTGGTGACCGTGCCCTTCCAGCTGAACCACCCGCTCTGGGTCGAGGACCCCCACTTCGATCTCGACTACCACATCCGACGCATCGGCGCGCCGGCGCCCGGAGGTCACCGGGAGCTCGCGGAGCTTGCCGCGCAGATCGCGAGCACGCCCCTCGACCGCCATCGCCCGCTCTGGGAGCTCTACGTCGTGGAGGGGCTCGCCGACGGGAACATCGGCGTGGTGACCAAGATGCACCACTGCGCGGTCGACGGCGTCTCGGGCGCCGAGCTGATGGTCAACCTCTTCGACCTGAGTCCCGAGGGACGTGAGCTCGATCCCCCGGAGGAGCGTGTCGCGGAGTCGATCCCGTCTGACCTGTCGATGCTCGGACACGCGCTCGCGTCACGGGCCCGTCGTCAGCTCGGCCTGCTGCCGCTCATCGGCACCACGGCTCGCACCGTCGGCGCGCTGGTGTCACGCCATCGCGATCCCGACGCGATCGTGGGCGCGGTGCCTCTCACCGCCCCCCACACGCCGTGGAACGCATCGATCACCCCGCACCGGCGGATGTCGTTCACGCGTGTGTCCCTCGCAGACGTGAAGCGCGTGAAGAACTCGGTCGGGTGCACGGTCAACGACGTGGTGCTCGCGCTCATGGGCGGCACGCTGCGGCGCTACCTCGAGAAGCACGGAGGGAACCCGCCGGAACCCCTGATCGCGGTGTGCCCGGTGTCGGTTCGGGGCGAGGACGAGGTCGGTCAGACGAACAACAAGGTCTCGGCGATGTTCACATCGCTCGCGACCGACGTCGACGACCCGATCGAGCGCCTGCGCACGATCAGCCGGGTGACCAAGGGCGCGAAGGAGGACCACAACGCCCTGGGCGCGCACCTGCTGCAGGACTGGGCCGAGCACGCGGCGCCCACCACGTTCGCGCTCGCGGCTCGGCTCTACTCGAGCTTCCACCTCGCTGACGGGCACCGACCCATCCACAACGTCGTGATCTCGAACGTGCCCGGCCCCCCGTTCCCGCTCTACTACGCGGGCGCCAAGCTCGAGTACACGCTCCCGATGGGGCCCGTGATGGAGGGTGCGGGCCTCAACATCACGGTGCTGTCCTACATGGATCACGTCGACATCGGCTTCATGGCGTGCCGCGAGCTCGTCCCCGATGTGTGGGACCTCGTCGACCACGTCGAGGACGCGATGGCCGAGCTCCTCGCCGCGATCGAGCCGCTGGAGGACGTGGTCGAGGCCGCAGTGCCCTCCTGATCTGACGCCCCATCAGATGAGCGCCTAACGTCCCCCCGATGGCGTTCAACATCGCCGACCTGTTCGAGCACACGGTCGACTCGGTGGCCGACCGAGAGGTCCTCGTCGTGGGCGACCAGCGGCGTACCTACCGGCAGCTCGAGGAGCGCGCGAACCGCCTCGGTCACCATCTCCAGGCGCAGGGCATCGCACCAGGGGATCACGTCGGGGTCTACGGGATGAACAGCGTCGAGTGGGTCGAGGCGGCCTTGGCCGCCGACAAGATCCGGGCCGTCCCGGTGAACGTCAACTACCGGTACGTCGAGGAGGAGCTCCGCTACCTGTTCGACAACGCTGATCTCAAGGCCGTCATCTACGACCGTGAGCTCGCGCCTCGCCTTGCCGCGGTGCGCGAGGCACTCCCTCTCCTGCGCCACCTCATCCACATCGAGGATCACAGCTCGGCCGAGGTGGACGACGCGCTCACCTCGATGGGGTCGGTCGCGTTCGAGGCCGCGATGGCGTCCGGCGGGCCCGAGCGCGACTTCGGAGCGCGCTCACCCGATGACCACTACGTCCTCTACACGGGCGGCACCACGGGCATGCCGAAGGGCGTCGTGTGGCGTCAGGAGGACGTGTTCTACGCACTCGGCGGAGGCATCGACGCCTACACGAACGAGCGCGTGGCCGACGAGTGGTCCCTCGCGCGCAAGGCGAAGGAGGTCGAGGCACCGCTGCGGTCGCTGAACCTGCCGCCGCTGATGCACGGAGCGGCACAGTGGGGCTTCCTGCGCTTCGCGTTCGAGGGCAACGTCGTGGTGATGCTCTCGAGGTTCGACCCCCACGAGGTCTGGCGCACCGTTGAGCGGGAGAAGGTCAACAACCTGTCGATCACGGGCGACGCGATGGCGCGACCGATGGTGGAGGCGCTCGAGGAGCTCGGTGGACCCGACGCGCTCGACCTGTCCTCGCTGTTCGTGCTGGCCTCGACGGCAGCGATCTTCTCCCCCACCGTGAAGGACCGCTACCTCGAGCTGTTCCCGAACCTGATGATCATCGACGCGATCGGCTCCTCCGAGACGGGCGCCAACGGCCTGCGCGTCGTCGGCAAGGGCGACACGCAGAACAAGGGAGGCGGACCCACCGTGCAGGCCGCCCGTGACGCGGTCGTGCTCGATGATGACCTCAGCGAGCTTCCACCCGGGAGCGGCAAGCAGGGGCGCCTCGCGCGCCGCGGCAACGTGCCCGTGGCGTACTACAAGGACCCAGAGAAGTCCGCCGCCACCTTCGTGGTGGGTCCGAGCGGCGACCGATACGCCATCGCGGGCGACATGGCCATCCTCGAGGCCGACGGCAGCATCACCCTGCTCGGGCGCGGCTCGCAGTGCATCAACTCTGGCGGGGAGAAGATCTTCCCCGAGGAGGTCGAGGCGGCCCTGAAGGCTCACCCTCAGGTCTTCGACGCGATCGTGGTCGGTGTGCCCGACGAGCGGTGGGGCCAGCGGGTGGCCGCGGTCGTGCAGCCGCGGGCGGGCGAGCCCCCAACGCTCGATGACCTCGATGCGCACTGTCGCGGCTACGTCGCCGGCTACAAGGTGCCGCGCGAGCTGCACCTGGTGCCCGAGGTGCAGCGCTCGCCGAGCGGCAAGCCCGACTACCCGTGGGCGGGCCGGATCGCCCGGGGCGAGATCTCAGTCTGAAGCGAACGATCAACCGTCTGACACAGGAGAACCCCATGCAGGTCCACGACAAGCTCTACATCGGCGGCGAGTGGGTCGACCCCGCCGGCACCGGCGTGATCGAGGTGATCTCCCCGCACAGCGAGGAGATCGTCGGGCGCGTGCCGGAGGGCACGACCACCGACATCGATCGCGCCGTCGCCGCCGCCCGTACTGCCTTCGACGAGGGCGAGTGGCCGCGCATGGCGCCCGCCGACCGCATCGCAGCAGTGCAGCGCTTCTGCGACGTCTACGCGGCGCGCATGATGGACATGGCGCAGGTGATCACCACGGAGATGGGCTCGCCGATCTCGTTCTCACAGCTGGCGCAGTCGCCCGCCCCATGGATGATGCTGAACACGTTCATCCAGATCGCTGCGGCGCACGAGTGGGAAGAGGAGCGCACCGGTGTCCTCGGCTCGCCGGTGATCGTGCGCAGCGAGGGCGTCGGTGTCGTCGGCGCGATCGTGCCCTGGAACGTGCCGCAGTTCGTGACCATGTCGAAGCTCGCACCCGCGCTGCTCTCGGGCTCCACGATCGTCATCAAGCCCTCACCGGAGACACCACTGGACGCGATGCTCATGGCCGAGCTGCTCGACGAGGCTGGGATTCCGAAGGGTGTCGTCAGCGTGATCCCCGCCGGACGAGAGGTGGGCGAGCATCTGGTTCGTCACCGCGGCGTCGACAAGATCGCGTTCACGGGCTCCACGGCCGCCGGTCGCACGATCGCCTCGATCTGCGGTGAGCAGCTCAAGCGCGTCAGCCTCGAGCTCGGCGGCAAGTCGGCCGCGATCGTCCTCGACGACGCTGACCTGGCCCACACGATGGAGGGCCTCAAGTTCGCATCGCTGATGAACAACGGCCAGGCCTGCGTCGCGCAGACGCGCATCCTCGCGTCGCGCCAGAACTACGACGCGGTGGTCGACGCGCTTGCGGAGACCGTGCGTGGGATGACGGTCGGCGATCCCGACGACCCCACGACGGAGATCGGCCCGCTCGTCGCCGAGCGTCAGCAGGAGCGCGTCGAGAAGTACATCGCGCTCGGGCAGGAGGAGGGCGCCCGGGTCGTCGTCGGCGGCAACGGCCGCCCCGCGGGCTTCGAGAAGGGCTGGTACGTGCAGCCGACGGTCTTCGCCGATGTCGACAACTCGATGCGGATCGCGCAGGAGGGGATCTTCGGACCAGTGCTCGCCGTCATCCCGTTTGACGACGTCGACGACGCCGTGCGCATCGCGAACGACAGCGACTTCGGGCTGGCCGGGTCGGTCTGGACCGGCGACACGGCGCTCGGCATGGACATCGCCCGTCGTGTGCGCACCGGCACCTACGGCGTCAACCAGTACACGATGGACTTCGTCGCACCCTTCGGTGGCTTCAAGGCGAGCGGCGTCGGGCGTGAGTTCGGTCGCGAGGGCCTCGACCACTACCTGGAGCTGAAGACGATCGTCCCCTGACGCGACGTCTGTGAACCCTCGCGCTCGCTATGCGGCCGTGGGGGTTCACAGACCTTGTTTGGTCAGGTGCCGGTGAAGTTCGCGGGGCGCTTCTCCGCGAACGCCCTCGGGCCTTCCTGCGCGTCATTGCTCGTGTAGACGGGCCAGCCGAGCTCGAGCTCTCGTGCGAGGGCGTCGGCCTCCCCGAAGTTCGCCGACTCGCGCAGGCTCTGCAGCACCGCCTGCACCGCGATCGGGCCGTTGGCCGCGATCTGATCCGCGAGCTCGCGTGCCTTGTCGAGTGCTGTCCCGTCGGGAACGACATACCCGATGAGACCCACCTCCTTCGCCTCGGTCGCGCTCATGTGACGCCCGGTGAGGAGGAGGTCGGCCGCGACCGTGTAGGGGATCTGGCGGCGCAGGCGGACGGTGGAGCCCCCGAGCGGGAACAGGCCACGGCGGACCTCAGCCACGCCGAAGGTGGCGCTCTCCCCCGCTACACGGATGTCCATCGCCTGCAAGATCTCCGTGCCGCCGGCGACCGCGTAGCCCTCGACAGCCGCGATGAGCGGCTTGCGGGGCTGGAAGTGTCGCAGCAGGCCCTTCCAGTGCAGGTCAGGGTCCGCCGCGAAGCGCGGCGTCCACTCGTCGTCAGGATGACCACCGGCCATGGCCTTCAGGTCGGCGCCTGCACAGAAGTGTCCCGCGGCACCCGTCACGATCGCGACCCGGATCTCGTCGTCCTCGTCGATCTCGGCCCATGCATCGGCCATCCGCACGATCATCTCGCCCGACAGCGCGTTGCGCGCGTCCGGGCGGTTCAGGGTGACGACGGCAACGTGACCTTCGCGCTCGAACAACAGGTGAGGTTCCATCGGCGGGATGGTAGAACGTGCCGTCGAGGAGGAGCGGGTGAGCGCGACCGAGAGCGTCGAGGTGCTGGGCCGGCAGGTGGCGCTCCCGGTCGAGGTGCGCACTGCACGTTCGGCCGCGGCCACGTTCCTGGTTCGCCACGATGCCGCGGCTCGACTCCTCGCCCCGGCCGGCCTCGAGCCCAAGGCGCTGCCCGGCGGTCGCGCCGCATGCATCCTGGCGCTCGTGCAGTACGTCGACAACGACCTCGGCCCGTACAACGAGGTCGCGCTCAGCGTCGCGGTGGGCGCTCGGGAAGGCGCCCCCGCCGGCGCCTACATCCACGACCTACCCGTCGATGGTGACTTCACGTGTGCCGCTGGGCGCGGGATCTGGGGCTTCCCGAAGTGGATCGCCGACATCGACCTCTCGATCGGCGATCGGCGTGCCCACTGCCGGCTCTCACACGGGGGGCAGCTCGTGCTCGACCTCGAGATCGCGCCGCGCTGGGTGCCGCTCCCTGCTCGCCCGATGACGATGAGCGCCTACGCACGCCTGAACGGTGTCACGCGTCGGACCCCGTTCTCCAGCCAGGTTCAAAGGGTCCGCGGCGGTCCCGGAGGGGCGCGCCTGACCCTGGGCCGGGATCACCCGATGAGCGATGCCCTGCGAGCGCTGGGCCTCCCGAAGCGAGCTGTGATGTCGAGCGTCATCGGGAACATGGCCGCCACCTTCGGCGCACCCACTCCCCTCTGACGGACCTGCGGTCAGGCTCAGCGGGTGATCGACGACCCTGACGCAGCCCCGAGGTACGCGGCCTCGAGCTCGGGTGCGATGTCCTCGGGCTGGCCGATCGACGTGATGCGACCGTGCAGCATGATCGCCGCATAGTCCGCCACGCCGAGCACGGTTCTCGCGAACTGCTCCACGACGAGGATGGACACGCCGTCCTTGGCGATCTGCGCCACGACCTCGTAGAGCTCTTCCACGATGAGCGGTGCCAGCCCCATGGACAGCTCGTCGAGGACGAGCAGCGTCGGGTTCACCGTGAGCCCGCGTGCCATCGCGAGCATCTGCTGCTCTCCTCCGGACATGGTGCCCGCGAGCTGATCACGTCGCTCGCCGAGCCGGGGGAAGCGCGCGAACGCCCGCTCCTCGACGTCCTGCTGGCTCACCCCGCCGTAGGTGACCATGCGGAGGTTCTCGCGCACCGTGAGGTTCGGGAAGACCCCGCGGCCTTCAGGGATCGTGCAGACGCCGATGCGTGCGAGCGCGTCGGGCGACACACCGTTCACGTGCCGGCCGCCGACGTGGACGCAGCCGGCGGTGGGGTTCAGCTGCCCGCTCGCCACCTTCAGCGTGGTGGTCTTCCCGCCGCCGTTCGGGCCGAGCAGGGCGACGACGCTCCCGCGTGGCACCACGAGGTCCACACCGTGGAGCACCTCGATCCGACCGTACGCGGCGCGCACGTCGACAAGCTCCAGCATCGGCGCTTGGGGTGCCGTGCCCGCTGCCGCCGGCGTGGTGGACGTGACGGTCACGACCCCGCGTCGGACCCGGCGCCGAGGTAGGCGTCCAGCACTGCTTGGTTCTGCTGGATCTCCTCGGGCGAACCGACCGCGAGGATCGCCCCGAAGTCGAGCACGTGGATGTGGGCGCACACCTGCATCACGAGCTGCACGTCGTGCTCGACGAGCAAGATCGCTGTTCCCTCCTCAGCGAGCTGGAGCAGGAGGGAGGCGAAGCTCTCTGATTCGCTGTCGTCGAGGCCGGAGGCGGGTTCGTCGAGCAGAAGGACCTTCGGCTGGGTCGCGAGGGCGCGAGCCAGCTCGACGAGGCGCGCGAGGCCGGTGGGCATCGCGTCGACGCGCTCATCAGCGACGGCACGGATCCCCACGCGCTCGAGCAGCGCCTCGGTCTCGGCCACGGGATCTCCCACGCGGTCGTGAGCCCACGAGCGCCGGATCTCCGCGGCGGTGAGGATGTTGTCACGGGCGGTCAGCGATCCGAACACCTCGAGTCGCTGGAAGGTGCGCGCGATGCCGGCCCGAGCCCTCACGTGCGCCTTCGAGCCCGTGAGGTCCTCCCCGTCGAGCACCACCGTGCCGCTGACCACCTCCTGAAGACCGGTGATCACGTTGAACAGGGTGGTCTTGCCAGCACCGTTCGGGCCGATCAGGCCGGTGATCTGGCGGGGTTCGACGTCGAGGTCGACGTCGCGGACTGCAGCGTGCCCGCCGAAGCGGACGTTGGCGCCGCGCACCTCCAGCAATGCCATGCGAGGTGAGTTCGCCCTCGGGAGGTCAATCCCCTCCGGGGAGGCGCTCCACCACGCGATCGGTCTGGGCCCGTCGCTCGTGGAGCTCCCGCAGCAGCCAGAAGCGCAGGAACCCGGCCAGAGCGCCCTTGAGGTAGATGGCGCCTCCTGCCACCGCGCACGACACCCCGAGGAGGGCAACGACGAGGGCGTCGCGCTGCGCGAGCGCGTTGGTCGTGCTGTGGGACAGCGCGTAGGCGACGATCGGGAGAAGCACACCGATGCCGAGCCCCGCGAGACCGGCGCGCGTCGCGAGCTCGTCTCGGGCCGAGGACGGATCGCTGATCTTGAGATCGGCGATGTCGGCCTTGAACTGTTCGATGCGGTCAGGTTGTCCGGGCATGGGATGGCTCCGTCGTTCGGGACTCAACAGGTCTAGTGCGGAGGCGCCGCACCGAGGTAGGCGGCCGACAGGTCTGCGGCGATCTCCTCGGGCGGGCCGAGCGCTCCGATGCGGCCGTGCACGAGCACCGCAGCGTGATGCGCGACGCCGAGCACCGCGTGGGCGAACTGCTCCACTACGACGATGGACACGCCGGATGCGGCGATCGCTGCCACCTCGCGGTAGAGCTCCTCGACGATGAGTGGGGCGAGACCCATCGACAGCTCGTCGAGCAACAGGAGTGCCGGCTGCGTGGCGAGCCCGCGCGCCAGCGCGAGCATCTGCTGCTCACCCCCGGACATCGTGCCGGCGACCTGAGTGCGGCGCTCCGCGAGCTGGGGGAAGCGCTCGTACGTCTCCGCCTCGATGACGGCCAAGCGTCTGCCTGAGTGGGTGGCCATGCGCAGATGCTCTTGCACGGTGAGGTTGGCGAAGATCCCGCGACCCTCTGGAACGAGGCAGAGGCCTGCCCGAGCAAGCTGGTCGGCGCGGACCCCGTTCACGCGGCGTCCGGCGATGTGGATCGACCCGGCGCTCGCGGGATGCAGGCCGGCGATCGTGTTGAGGAGGGTGGTCTTGCCGGCGCCGTTCGGGCCGAGGATCGCGACGACACTTCCCGACTCGACCTCCAGGTCGATGCCGTGGAGCACCTCGATGGGCCCGTAGGCGGCCCGCAAGCCGCGAAGCGCGAGCAGCGCGCTCACGAGACCTGCCCGAGGTAGGCGGCGAGAACTGCGGGGTCCTGTCGAACCACGGCAGGGGTGTCGCAGGCCAGCACGCGCCCGAGGTCGAGGACCTCGATCTTCGAGCAGACGTCCATCACGAGGTGGATGTCGTGCTCCACCAGCACCACGGCGACCCCGTCTGCGGCGACCTCCCGGAGCACCCGGGCGAACAGCTCCGTCTCGCGCTCGTCCTGACCGCTCGCGGGCTCGTCGAGGAGGAGCACCTTCGGGCTCGTCGCCAGCGCCCGAGCGAGCTCGACGACGCGCGCCTGCCCGGTGGGCAGTCGATCGGCGCGCCAGGTCTCGAGGTCGGAGATGTCGAGGCGCGCGAGCAGGTCTCGAGCCACGGCATCAGGGTCGAGCGCTCCCGCGACGTGGGCCGCGAGTCGAACGTTGTCGCCGACGGAGAGGAGCCCGAAGAGCTCCAAGCGCTGAAAGGTGCGGGCCAGCCCGTGCTTCGCGCGCTTGAACGGCGCGAGGCCGGTGATGTCGATGCCGTCGATTCGCACGATTCCACGAGTGGGTGGCTGCAGTCCGCAGATCACGTTGAACAGGGTCGTCTTCCCCGCTCCGTTGGGACCGATGAGCCCCGTGATGGTGCCGGCCTCGGCGTCGAGGTCGACGCACTGCAACGCGAGGCGCCCTCCGAAGCGGACCGTGGCACCGCGGACCTCGAGCGCACTCATGCGCGGGATGCCTCGAGGTCGTCGAGGTCCACGCCCAGCGCAGCGTCGAGCGCCCGCACCTCGTCAGGCGAGAGGGGCTCCTCGAGCCCGGCCCATTCCAGCGGGCGGGCCTGCCCGGTGCGGTCCCGGCGGCGCGCGACCGCGCCCGTGGCCACTGCGGGCCAGGCAACCATCGACAGCGCCACGGCGAAGGTGAGACCCCAGCCGGTCAGCACGCCGCCGACCGCGAGCGCGGACGCGGTCACGAGGCTGGCGAGCAGTCCGACGAGAGCGAAGGGGGCCTCGGCCAGCACCCGGTAGCCCTCGGCGATGTCGCGCACCGCTCCGTTGGGGTTGCGGCCGAGCGCCACCCCCATGGTGCCCGGGAGGACGCGGTTGATGTTCGTGAGGAAGGGCCAGATCCCTGCCGTGATCGGTGAACCGCCGAGCACAGCGCCAGCGAACAGGGCACCGGACGCGCTCCCGATCCCTCCGACCACCGCGAGCAGGAGCAGTGGAAGGCTCTCGAAGAGGTTGAAGCGGTCATAGCCCATCGAGCCGAGCGTGGCGCCGTACAGCGCACCTCCCACGCCCGCCATCGCGGCGGACATCGAGAACACCGCGAGCTTGAGACGCGTCAGGTCGATGCCGAGGGTCGCGCACGCCGCAGGGCTGTCCTTCATCGCGAGCAGTCGCTGGCCGAACATGCTTCGGCGCACGGCCACGACGAGCAGATACGCAAGCGCGAAGACGACCGAGAGCATCATGAGCTGCGTGGGTCGGCTCGTCGTATCGATGCCGGGGATGTCGAGGGGGCGCACGGCGATGACGCCGAGGTCGAAGACCTTGATGTGCACGGGGCCGATGTCAAAGGCAGGCAGCGTGAAGAACCAACGGTCGAGGAACACCGCGAACGCGGCGGTGGACAGCGCGAGGTAGATCCCCGAGAGCCGCAGCGCTGGGAGCGCGATGAGCGCACCCACGGCGCCGCAGATGAGCCCCGCGAGCAGGACACCCATCGGATTGCCGCCTTGGCCGTGGTGCGCCATCACGATCGCGCCGATGCCGGCGAAGCTCATCTGGCACAGCGAGACCTGACCCGCGAAGCCCGTCAGCGGAACGAGCGACAGGGCGATGAGCGCGATGCCGAAGATCTTGGACACGCGGAGCGCGTCAGCGTCGGTGAGCACGGAGGCCAGGACGCCGGTGCACGCGACGATCGCGGCGGCGGTGAAGAGGGCGGTGCGCCACTTGGGCAGCGGGATCTCCTCACGTGATGCGCTCGATGACCGGCTCGGCAGCTGAGGATCCGGGAGGACGAGGAGCACCACGAAGAGGACGACCACCGGGATCACGAACCGGAACGTGGAGAAGTAGGAGTTGGTCGCCGGCACGTAGCCGATCGCATAGGAGTCCGCGAGACCAAGGATCACCGCACCGAGGAACGTGAGGGGCAGGCTCCGCAGGCGTCCGACCATTGCCGCGGCGTACGCGCTCACGATCAGCAGGGTGAGGTTGACGTGGGACAGCGACCCGAGCGAGCCGGAGATCAGGATGCCTGCCAGCGCGGCAAGCGAGCAGCCGATGCCCCAGGCGAGCGCGGCGGACCGGTCAGGACGGGCACCGTGGAGCATCGCGAGCGGACGGCTGTCGACGGCCGCACGCATGTCGAGACCCGCACGCGTTCGGAACAGGAGCAGCCGCAAACCGATCGCGACGGCGACCGCCACGAGGAAGGAGGTGGCCTGGTGCCAGCTGATCCGCACGCCGAGGAGCTGAAGGGTGTGTCCCTGGAACAGGCTGACGGTCTGGTGCGGTTCCTGCGGGCTCCACACCCAGAGCCCGAGACCGAGCATCGCAGCCAGGAGGCTGATCGTGACGACGATGCGAATCGTCTCGGGCGCGTCGATCAGCCCGCGCATGATCACGCGCTCGATGAAGATCCCGAGGGCCGGTGCGAGGACCAGCAAGACCACGGCGAGTGCGACAGGCACCGGCCACCCCCAGTCCACCTGGAGCTGCCAGTAGGCGAACGCGCCCAGCATGCCGATCGCGCCGTGGGCGAAGTTGAACACTCCCGTGGTGGTGTAGGTGAGCACGAGCCCACTTGCCGCCAACGCGAAGATCGAGGCAGTGCACAGCCCGAGGATCGTCAACCGCAGGAACTCGTCCATGGGCCCGAGGAGGGTCGGTGCTCAGCCGCCCTTGAGCGTGAGCACGTTGGCGGGGTCGCAGTTGTAGATGCCGGAGTTGGCTTGCGTCGCCTTCTCGTTGACTGCGAAGCCCTTGGCACTGAGCCCCATGCTCAACCAGCAGTCGCCAGGCTCGGTGTTGCTCGGCGTCGCCGGCGCGTGCAGGCCGCCGCCTGACCACTCTGTGGCAGCGCCCGCCTTCGCGAGCAGGCACTTTGCCGTCAGGTCGCTCCCGCAGGCTGCTGCGGACTGCGCGAAGAGCAGCCAAGCCGAGATGCTCTGCGCACCGAGGAGCGCGACCTTGCCATCGGGGTTGTACTGCTTCATCAGGTCGAGGTAGTCCTGCGTTGCCTTGTTCTCGCTGGCTTGCTCGAACGGGTAGAACGCCGTCTGGATCGAGAGGTTGCCGGCGACGGCTCCGGCTTCGGTCGCGAAGTTCGCGTCGTAGAAGTTGGCGCTGAGCAACGTGATCTCCGGGTGCCAGCCCGCCGTCTCCATCGCCCGGCTGAGCGCAGTCAGGTCGGTCGGCTGGCCGACGAACTCGAGCACCTTGATGTCCTTCGACTTCATGTCGGCAACGAAGTTCGCCCAACCGCTCTCGCCCGCGGGGGCGTACTCGATCTTGGACTTCAGGACGAAGCCGTTCGCGCTCGCTGCCTCGAGGAGCTGGTCACGCACGAGGGTGACCGCGGGGATGTTGGCCGACATGATCCCGTAGCTCTTGATCGCCTCCGGGTAGTCACGTGCGGCGGCGATGTAGCGGCCGACGTTGATCTTGTCGAGGGCGTTGGGGAGCGGCTGCACCTGGAGCTTCGCGTTCCGCGCCGCCGCCGACACGACGTAGCCGGCGATGTTCGGCAGCCCACAGCCGACACGGACGCCGTTCGGGTCCTCGTCGAACACGGCTCCCCCGCCGACGAGCGCGAAGTCCTGCGTGCACGCTTCGGTGAGCCGCGCTTCGGTCTCGGTGAGCGCTGCGTCGAGGTCGTCGACGACGATCTTGCGACCGAGGATGCCGCCCTTCTCGTTGCACCACGCCGCGAAGGCGACCGCCGCGTCGTACATCTCCTTGTTGAGGCCTGAGGCGCCGCTGAAGCCCTTGTCGGTCATGGAACCGACGCGGATCTCCGTGTCAGTGACGCCAGTGGCCGTGCTGCCCTTGGCATCGCCCGCCTCGCAGACCCCCTCGAGATCGCCGAAGCCGCCGTTCGCAAGCGCGGTCGCACCACCGCCGGGTGCTGCGGTGGTCGTCGTGGTGCCGTCGCCGCCGTCGCTGGCAGTCGAACCGGATCTCCCACACGCTGCCGCGGTGAAGATGAGAAGCACGAAGATCGACGTACGGACTCGTGAGTGCCTCACGTGATGGTCCCCCCTGGGTCTGCTGTGTTGGTGGAGCGTAGTTGTGTGACGTGTCGGCTGGCCGAGATCAGCCGGTGACCGGTTGACCGACCAGGCTCGCGCCCAGTCGGAGGAGTGACGGACTCGCGCCGCCGAGCATCAGCTCGAGGACCTTGGCCCAGCGGAAGTAGCGATGGATCGGGTAGTCGAGGTCCATCCCGATCCCTCCATGGAGGTGCTGCGCCGCATGGACGACTCGCTGCGCCCCCTCCGACGCCCAGTACTTGGCGACCATGAGCTCGTCGTGGGCGTCCTGGCCCGCGTCGATCCGCCAGATGGCCTGCGTCGCGGTGAGCCGGATCCCCTCGGTGTCGATGTACGCATCGGCGATGCGATGCCCGACCGCCTGGAAGGTTCCGAGCTTCGCCCCGAACTGCTCGCGCGTGTTCACGTACCGAGCGGTGATCGCGAGGGCCTCTTCGCACACGCCTGTCTGCATCGCGCAGATCGCGGCGGTGAGCCGGTCGTGGATCCACGCGACGATGGCGGCGCCGCCGTCGAGCTCGCCGAGGGCTGCCCCCTCTGCCACCTCCACGCCGCGGAGGTGGACGGTGAACTGTGGTTCACGACTCACCGCCGCCTCACGAGCGAGCTCGACTCCCGCGGCTGTCGGGTCGACGAGGAAGACGGTGGACGTGCGCTCGCCAGTGCGTGCGGGCACGAGGACGGTGGTGGCGCGATCCGCGCCGACCACGAACGCCTTGTCTCCGTCGAGGCGCCAACCGGCACCGATCTTCGTGGCGCTCGTCACCGGTAGACCCGGCACGACGGCGTCCGTCGGCTCGTAGAGCGCGATCGTGGGAAAGGTGCGCCCGGCGATCAGCCCCGGCAGATGCGCAGCGCGCTGGGATTCGGTGCCGAAGGTGGCGATGGACATGCCGGCGGCGACGACCCCGGTGAGATACGGAAGCGGCGCGACGCGGCGTCCGATCTCCTCGGCGACGAGGCAGGCTTCCGTCAGCCCATAGCCTCCTCCGCCGTCGGCCTCTGGAAGGCAGATGCCGAGGAGTCCGGCGTCGCCGAGCGCCGACCATGCGTCGTCGGCGTACCAGCGGGGGTCCTGCTCGACGCTGCGCAGGCGTTCTGGCGGGAGCAGGTCACCGAGGATGCGCGCCGCGAGCTCGCGGATCGCAGATTGCTCATCGCTGAGGGTGAAGTCCATCGTCTCGCGATCAGGTCCGGGGTACGCGGGGAAGCCCGGCACCGAAGAGAGCGATGAGGTCTCGCTGCACCTCGTTGACGCCGCCGCCGAAGGTGAGGATGAGACAGCCCTGGAAGGCGCGCTCGAGCCGGCCTGCGAGGACTGCACCGGGAGACTCTCGGGTCAGGTAGGCGGCAGGTCCGAGCACCTCCATCAGAAGGCGGTAGGCCTCGGTGTAGAACTCGGTGGCGAAGACCTTGGTGGCGCTCGCGTCGGCGGGGTTCGCGCCGCCCGAGGCCGCCACCTTCCAGTTGATGAGCTTCACGAACTCGAGCTTGGCGTGCACGCGGGCCAGGTTGAGCTGCACCCACTCCTGGTCCGCGACGCGCCGCCCGTCCGGGAGCTTGGTCTCCTGCGCCCAGGCGACGACGTCGTCGAGCACCCGCTCGACCGACCCGGGCGGGCCGAGCGACACCCGTTCGTAGTTCAGCTGGTTGATGATGAGATCCCACCCGCGGTTCAGGCCGTACACGAGCATGTCCTCGCCGACTCGAACGTCGTCGTAGAACGTGTTGTAGGTGCTCGCGTTCACCATGGTGGCGATCTTGGTGAACGAGAAGCCGGGGTCCGACGTCGGCACGAGGAAGATCGAGATGCCGCGGTGCTTGGGAGCGTCGGGGTCGGTGCGGACCGCGAGCCAGATGTAGTCGGCGTAGCTGGCCAGAGAGGTGAAGATCTTCTGTCCGTTGATGACCCACTCGTCGCCGTCCTTCACCGCCCTCGTGGTGAGCGAGGCGAGGTCGGTGCCGGCGTTTGGCTCGGTGTAGCCGATCGAGAAGTGCAGCTCGCCGGCGAGGATCTTCGGCAGGAAGAAGCGCTTCTGCTCTTCGGAGCCGAACTCCATGATCGTCTTGCCCACGGTGTTGATCGACAGGAACGGGATCGGCGCGCCCGCACGCCACGCTTCGTTGAAGAAGATGAACTGCTCGACGTCGGTACGGCCCTGGCCGCCGTACTCGGTGGGCCAGCCGATCCCCAGCCAGCCGTCGCGGCCCATCTTCCGCACGGCGTCGAGGCAGGCGGGCCCGCCGGTCTCACCGAGCGCGCACTCGGCCTCGACCTCGGGCGTCATGAGGTCGGCGAAGTAGCCCCGCAGCTCGCGCCGCAGCGCCTCTTGCTCGGCTGTGTAGGCCACGTACATCGCCGGGACACCTTCCGACCGAAGTAGAACACGTTCCAGTTTCTTCTAACACACCGTCAGATCGCCTGCCACACGGGCAGGAGCCCTGCGCGTGCGCGGCGAACCCCTGCGTGGAGCAATCGCACCACAAGGGGTCGAGCCACACCATGCTTCCGAAGAGGTCCGTCGCGGTCGCGCTCTCCTTCCTGCTCGCGCTCACCGTTGCCGCCTGCGGTTCGCGCCTGACCGACGAGCAGCGAGCGATGGCGCTGCGCACCGGGAGCGGTGCTGGAGCCGCGTCCGCGGATCCGGACGGGACCGCCGGCGAGGTCGCCGGGCCCGCGACCGGCGCTGGTGACACGACCGGGAGCACCATCCTCACGGGCGGCGCGGGCCGAGCGGGTTCGGGCGGCACGACCGGAGGCGCAGCATCTGGACGCTGCACCCCGGGTTCCGCAACGAGCGTCGGGGTGACCCCGACCGAGATCAAGGTCGGCAACGTCAGCCAGATCACCGGACTCGTGCCCGGCTTCGCGCAGACGTCGGTGAACGGGGTCAAGGCGTACTTCAACATGGTGAACAGCCAGGGCGGGGTGTGCGGCCGAAAGCTCACCCTGTTGACCGCGGACGACCGGTTCCAGTCTGCGACGAACCGATCCGAGACCGACAAGATGGCGGGTCAGGTCCTCGCGCTGGTCGGGAACCTCTCGGTCGTCGACGACGGCGGGGCGCCGATCATCGACGCCAAGGGGATCGCCGACGTGTCCCTCGCGACCACCGGACCCCGGGTGGCGGCCAAGAACAACTACTCGCCGAACCCGATCGACCCGACGCCGGGAGCCGGCAACGGCCTCGTGAAGATCCTTGAGTACTTCAAGTCGACCGATCGCATCTCGAAGCCCGCGATCTTCTACCAGGACGTCGCCACCGGGAAGAACCAGGCCGACTCCTACCGGGTCGACTTCGAGCGCGCCGGCATCCCCGTCACCGACGACCGGGTGTATCCGGTCGCGCCGACCGCGACCAACTTCAACACGCAGGCGAACAGCATGAAGCAGAAGGGCGTCGACTTCGTCATCACCGTCGCGGAGGTGAACGCCATGGCGAACCTGGCCAAGGCGTTCCAGAGCGTCGGCTACTTCCCGAAGGTGCCCTTCTACGGGGCACAGGTGTACGGCAAGAAGTTCCTGCAGCTCGCCGGCCCCGCGGCAGAGGGAACCCGCGTGGGTCTGATCTTCGCGGTGCCCGAGGAGGCGGCGACGAACCCGGCGGTCGGCGCCCTGTCCACCTGGTACGCACGCACCGCGCCCGGCGCGGACCTCGACTTCTTCTCGGTCGTGAGCTGGCTCGCGGCAGACATGTTCGTGACCGCGCTGCGCAACGCAGGCCCCGACCCCACGCAGGCCAAGATCATCGCTGAGCTGAAGCAGTTCACGGCGTACACGGGCAACGGCCTCGTCGGCACGATCAACCCGGCGCAGAAGAAGCCCCCCGCGTGCTTCAACGTGATCGCCGTCAAGGGGGGTCGCTGGGTGAAGACGTTCCCGGCGAAGGGCTTCCAGTGCTGATCGAGCTCGCCGAGCGACTGCGCCGTGATCGTCAGCTCGCCGCCGCGGTCGTCGTCGGGTCGGTGGCGAGCCTCCTTCTGCTCGTGCGAGCGTATGACGGGGCTGGCTCGCTCACCTCGTTCATCCAGTTCACGCTGATCGGCATCAGCGCCGGGTGCGTCTTCGCGATCGCCGCGAGCGGCCTCGTCCTCACCTACACCACGACGGGCGTCTTCAACTTCGCGCACGGCGCGGTGGGCATGGTGAGCGCGTTCGCCTACCACCAGCTGCAGGTGGATCTCGGGCTCCCGGTCCCGCTCGCGCTCCTGTTGGTGCTCGGCGTGCTCGCGCCCGCGATCGGGCTCGGCCTCGAGCGGATCATGCGGAGCTTCCGCAACGCGCCGCCGGGCACCACGCTCACGGTGACGATCGGACTCACCATCCTGCTCATCGGAGTGGTCCAGTACCTGTACCAGTCCAACGGTGAGCAGCGGACGAGCTCGTACCTCTTCGGTGACCGAGCGGTGTCCATCGTTGGCGCGCGAATCCGCTGGGACGAGCTCGCCTTCCTCGTGGTCGCGGTCGCGGTCGCCGGCGGGCTCCGCTACCTCCTCAAGGCAACCCGCACCGGCGTGGCGATGCGCGCCGTCGTCGACAACGCTGACCTCGCAGGCTTGACGGGCGCTCCCCCGCTCACGATCGCTCGCACGAGCTGGATCCTCGGCTCCGTGCTCGCCACGGTCGCGGGCATCCTGTACGCGCCCACGGCCGGCGCGCTCGACGCGATCAACCTGACCTTCTTCGTGCTCGCCGCTTATGGGGCGGCGGTGTTCGGTCGCCTGCGGAGCCTCGCACTCACGTTCGCCGGTGCCATCCTGCTCGGCCTCGTGCAAGGGTACGCACCCATCGCCTTCCCGCACACGGAGGTGTGGAACCACCTTCAGGTGGGCGTGCCCGGCGTGTTCCTGTTCCTCGTCTTGCTCGCACTGCCGGACGCGAAGCTCACGGTCGGGCGCATCGTGGGCCGCGATGCACCCGCGGTGCCGCGCCTGCGTTCGACCATCGGGCGCGCTGCTCTCTTCGTCCCCGCCATCGGTCTGCTCGCCGGCGTCGCGGGCGACAACATCCTCGACCTCAACCGAGCCCTGATATACGGCACGCTGCTCCTCTCGCTCGTCCTGCTCACGGGATACTCCGGGCAGATCTCCCTCGCGCAGTACGTGTTCTTCGGACTCGGCGCGTTCGCAATGGGAAAGGTGGCCGGCGGCGACAGCATCCTCGGAATGGGTGCCGCCGCGGCGATCGCCGTGCCCTTCGGCGTGGTGGTCGCACTCCCCGCCCTGCGGCTGCAGGGCCTCTACCTCGCGCTCGTGACCTTCGCGCTCGCACAGGTGTCTCGTGACGTGATCTTCCAGGACTCGCGCATCTACGGACGCGGCAGCGTCGCAGTCGACCGGCTCCATCTTCTCGGGATCGACTTCACCGGGGACCGCGCCTTCGCGATCCTCTGCGCGCTCGTGTTCGCGCTTGTCGCGATCGGTGTCCTCGCCCTACGCCGAGGATCCTTCGGCCGCCGGCTCGCGGCCATGCGCGACAGCCAGGCAGCCTGTGCCACCCTCGGTCTCGACGTTCGTCGCACCAAGCTCACGGTCTTCGCGCTCTCCTCGGCCATCGCCGGCCTCGCAGGCGCGCTCTACGGCGGGCTCGGGTTCACCGCCAGCCAGCTCGACTTCGAGCCCCTGTACAACGTGCTTCTCTTCCTCTTCGCGTTCGTCGGCGGGATCACCACCGTCAGCGGTGCACTCCTCGGCGGAACGCTGTTCGCGCTGCTGCCACTGGTGCAGTCCGAGAAGCCCGAGCTCGCGGGCCTGGTGTTCGCGGTGATCGCCGCTGTGGCAGTCGCACTCGGCAAGCAGCCCAACGGGATGGCAGGGCTGGTGTTCGCTCGGTTCAGCGCACGTGCCCGTGGCACCGAGCGGACCTCCGGGTCCGCGGCCCCCAGTCGCCCCGAGAGGCCCGAGGCGCTCCCGGAGGTGGTCGATGCGCTCGTCTGACCGCCGCCGAGCCCCTCGCCGTACACCGCGACGCAGTCTCGTCCTGCTGGCCGGAGCTGCCTCGCTCTTCGCGCTGGCGGGCCCGATGCCCGCCCGAGGCGAGGAGACCCCCAGCGGCCCCACCGGCGAGGAGCTCTTCGGCACGTACGACCTGCAGGCCCGAGGGGTCGGGCTCGAGGGGACCTACCTGATCGAGGGCCTGATCCCCGGCGGTGCGCCGGTGCTCGACCTCGCGCTGCCCGAGACGCTGGCTCGGTTCGCGTCCGGCCCGTCAGGCTACGGCCTCGCATCCCTCGCCTACCCCGGTGGGATCATCGCGAACTTCGGCTCCCTGGTGACGCAGTCGGGGGGCCCCGGCGAGCAGGTGCCGCCGTACCCGATCAAGGCCGAGGCGTTCTACCCGGCCGGCCCGACCGAGACCGACGCCTCCCAACCGGGAGGGATCACCCAGAGGGCGGTGACCAGCGAGCGAGCCGTCCAGGTCGACGCCTCGTTCCCTTCGATCGACGCGCCACCGCTCGTCGCCGTCGGCACCATCACCTCATCCTCGCGTGGCGCGATCGAAGGGGACCTCGGCGTCAGCCGCACGAGGATCGCACTTGGTGACGTGCGCATCCTCGGCGGCGTGATCACGATCGACTCCCTCGTGACCGATCTCGTCGCCGTGCACGACGGGCGCACCGGATCCACGGCTGGCGGCACGACGGCGTCCGGGGTGAAGTTCCTCGGTCTCGACGCCTCCCTCACCGAAGAGGGCCTGGTGCTCCAGCACGCACCACCGGTGGAGGGACCCGGCGCCCCGCTCGGCGGAGCGCTCAGCGGCGCCGTCGATCCCTTGAACACCATCGCGGGACCGCTGAGAGATCAGCTCCAGGCAGTCCTGGCCCAAGCCCAGCCGCAGCTGAACGACGTGCTCGCTCGCGCCGGCATCCACCTCGCACTGCTCGAGCCGCGCGACGAGCAGGTCGACAGCGGAGCCGCGAGCCGGATCACCACGGGTCTGTCCCTCACGTTCAGCTACGAGGGCCGCGAGCAGCAAGCGATGGTGGACCTCGTCAACAGCATCCCGCCAGACCTCAAGCCCAACTTCGGGCCCATCCCGAACCCGGTGACGTTCCTGGCGGAGAACCACATCTACGGCCTCTCGCTTGCACCCGCATCGGTGAGCGCGCTTGCCACGCCACCGTTCCCGACCTTCGACTTCCCAGATGTCGAGGTGCCGGGGGTCCTCGACCCTGGCACGCCAGGTTGGTCGAGCAGCATCGACGTCCCCGGCTTCACCACCCCGCCTGCGGCACTTCCGGTCCCGAGCGATGACAGCACCGCTGCACCGCTCAGTGAGCCGATCTCCGAGCTCGCGTCGGGGGCGGTTCCCGCCCTGCTCGTCGTGCTCGCGCTGCTCGCCTCTCCCCTGTTCGGGCTCGGCTCGGCGCGATTGGCCGACTCAGTGCTCGCCGAGCGCGCCGGTACGTCCTGTCCCAGTGGGCTTGAGCGCCCGCCTGATCCTCGGAGGCCAGTGTGACGACCTCGATGGCACCCCCCGCGCCCACCGCCGCCCCGCTCGAACCGCTCGAACCGCTCGAACCGCTCGAACCGCTCGAGGAGCGACGCGACGCGCGCTTCGCAGACGGCGTGCGCGCGCTGCGGGTCGGCACCTCGTCGATCCGGATCGACGAGCGCACGCTGCTGGTGCTCGGTGGCGTGCTCGTACCACTCGGGATCATCGTGGTGCTGCTCGGATGGCGCGGCGCCGCGCACCAGCCGTACGTGTTCGACCAGCTGCCCTACGTGATCTCGGGTGGCTTGCTCGGACTCTCGTTCGTGTTCCTCGGAGGGTTCCTCTACTTCGCGTACTGGATGACCCAGCTCGTGAAGGAGCAGCGACGCCAGTCCGCGTCTGTCCTTGCGGCACTCGAACGCCTCTCGGACCGCCTCGAGCTGGCAACCCACCCCGACCTCCAAGACGCGCGTCCCCGCCCAGGCCCCGCCGAGTCGGAGATGCGCCTGGTTGCGACGAGCCGCGGCACGATGGCGCACCGCCCCGAGTGCGCCGTGGTGGCAGGCAAGCAGGGTCTGCGGGCGGTGACGGCCACGGACGGCCTCGCCGCCTGCAAGCTCTGCGGCTCCGGCTGAGGCAGCTCTTCAGCCGACGACCGCGGCGGCGCGGAGCGCCGCCACCTCGGCATCACTGAAGCCCGCTTCGGCGAGCACCTCATCGCTGTGCGCACCAGGGGCCGCGGGCGGTCGACCGAGCTCGGCGGGTGTCACGGAGAAGCGTGGTGCGGGTGCCGGTTGGGCGACGCCGTCGACTTCGACCACCGTGCCCCGTGCGACCACGTGCGGATGGCGGGCCGCCTCCACCATCGTGAGGACCGGTGCGACGCAGGCATCGCGCCCCTCGGCCCGGTCGATCCACTCGACTCGGCTACGGGTGGCGAACGCCGTCTCGAGGAGCGCCCGCAGCTCGGGCCACCGCTCTCGATCATGCTGCTCTGGCGCTGCGGCCGGGTCGACGTCGATCAGCTCGAGGAGCGCGGCGAAGAACTGTGGCTCGATCGCGCCGACCGCGATCTCCGCCCCATCGGCGCAGCGGTACACGTCGTAGAAGGGGGCCCCCGAATCGAGCAGGTTGGTGCCGCGCTCGTCACTCCAGAAGCCCGTCGCACTCGCGCCGAAGAACGGGGCCATCAGCAGGGCCGTGCCGTCGACCATGGCCGCGTCGACGACCTGGCCCATGCCTGTGCGAGCGGCGTGCAGCATCCCCGCGACCAGCCCGAGCGCGAGGAGCATCCCGCCACCGCCGAAGTCGGCCACGAGGTTCAGGGGCGGGCTCGGAAGCTGTCCCGCACGGCCGATGTGCGCGAGCGCGCCGGCGACCGACGCGTAGGTGATGTCGTGCCCGGCTGATGCGGCGAGCGGTCCGTCCTGCCCCCAACCCGTCATCCGGCCGTACACAAGGCGCCTGTTGCGGGCGAGGCACGGAGCCGGACCGATCCCCAGACGCTCGGCCACGCCCGGGCGGAAGCCTTCGATCATCGCATCGGCACCCTCGAGGAGGCGCAGGACCACGTCCGCCGAGCCGGGGGCCTTCAGGTCGACGGCCACGGAGCGCCGCCCACGGGCGAGGATGTCGTAGCGAAGGTCGGCCGCTGGCGTTCCTGGCGGAGGTAGCCGGTCGATGCGGATCACGTCCGCGCCGAGATCGGCCAGCACCATCGCGCAGAACGGTCCCGGGCCGATGCCGGCGATCTCGACGACGCGCAGGCCGGTGAGCGGTCCCACGGTCAGGCGATCAGCGCGCGCGAGGAGCGGGGTGGTGCGAGAGGCGCGCCGCGACGGCGCTGACGCCTCGCACCAGGGCGGGTCCGAACTCGGGCTTGGCGCACGCGACGTGGCCGTCGTCGATCTCGTGGACCTCCGAGTGCGGGATCGCTGCGGCAAGACGCAGCTGCGCCTCGGGGCGAACGGCGCGGTCGCGCCGCGTGACGATCACGGTCGTCGGCACGTCGACCTCGCCGATCCAGCGTCGAGCGCTGTAGTTGCCGATGGCCTGGCCTGCCTCCATGAGCTTCACCATGTCGTGGCGGCGCATCTCGCCGGCCGCCCATGCGCGCAGGTTCGTGGGCCTGCTCGCGGCACCACGCGGAACCCAGGAGCGTGCGATCGGCGTGCGGGCCAGCCACTCGCCGGTCCTCGTGGTCCCCACCGCCGACGCCATCATCGTGCCGAAGATCAGTCGCTCACGAGCTCCCGCGACGAAGCGGTAGGAGGTGGCGCAGAAGACGAGCCCGGCCACGAGCTCAGGGTGGCGGCGCCACAAGAGCTGGGCGACCGGTCCGCCCATGGAGTACCCGACGGCGATGACCGGGCCCGTGTCGAGGTGCTCGAGCAGGCTCGCGACGTCGTCGGCGCAGTCCGCAAGGCGGAACCGCCGTCGACTCCGGATCCCGCGACCATGACCCCGGAGATCAGGCGCGATGACCGAGAACCGCTCGCTGAGAGGCTCGAACGCGTTGAACCAGTTGAGGCCACCGCTCGCGATCCACCCGTGGAGGAGAACGACGGTGGGGGCGCCCGGCGGCCCGGGTACCGAGCGAGCGAACGTGGTGACGCGCCCCGGCAGCTCGATGCGCGCACCCATCGGGAGCGGAGGTTCCGGTGCGAGCACCGTCGACGCCATCGCTGCAGCCTACGGCACCGCCTCTTCTCCTCAGCGCACCGCCGTTGGGCCGTTCATCGACTGACGAGTACGGTTGTGCCCCCAGACCTCCCGCATCGGCGCGGGTCCCGGACGACTGCCTCTGGAGCGAGATCCCATGCCCCGCAGGATCGACATCGAGCTCACGAGCTCGCGCGACGACGGCACGTGGACCTGGCGAGCGGCCGGAGCCAAGGCCCCGAAGGGAACGCTGCCCTCGGGCATCGCTCCCGCCGACGCGAAGCTCGGCGACGTGCTTCGCGTCGATGCCGAGTTCTTCGTCGACGGCATCCAGATCACGGGGGTGGTCCCCCCCAAAGGGGCTCGCAAGGAGCCTGACCTGCTCGAGCTCATCGCACCTTCGGGCAAGGACGAGCCGTCGGTCACCACCACCCTCGCGAGCCGTTCACGCGACGACCGGGGACCCCGGCGAGACGGTCCTCGACGAGACGGACCGCGTGGTGACGCCCCGAGGCGCGCTCGGGCCTCCGGTGAAGACCCTGCACGCGAGCGCGCCCCTCGCGGTGACGAGCGCGGCAAGCGTCGGGACTCCGGCCCGGCGTCACGTGCGCAGAGCGAGCGAAGCGCGCGCCGCCCACGACCCGAGGCTCCGCCGATGCCGGTCGTCGAGCGCCCGAAGGCGAAGCGTCTCCGCGCCGGGAAGGCCCACCGCAACGCGCTCCTCGAGTCGCGTCCGGAAGAGCAGCGCCCCATCGC
>JBQTHC010000120.1:0-10328 GCA_052390255.1 Microthrixaceae bacterium | reverse complement strand
CCCCCCCCCCCCGGGGGGCCGCGCCCGCTGCGGGGTTTTCGGGGCGGCCGCCCCGCCCCCCGACTCCGGGAGGGCGCTCTCCCTGTCACGACAACGGTGCTGATGGCGCACATCCCGTGACACGACTACAGGTCGAAGAGCCCCTCGGGCGGGTCGATCGTGACCCGCCCCTCGACGTGCTCGGTCACGAACACGACCGGCACGAGGGCGCCGCCGTCGAGCACGAGCAGGTCGCTCGCCGGGTTGGCCTGCACCTCCGCCACGGTGCCCACCTCGGTGCCGTCGACGAGCACGACGGTGGACCCGATCAGCTCGTGCACCCAAAGGGCCTCGTCGTCGTCGGCCAACGGTTCGGCTCGCAGCGTGACGCCGCGCCACCCCTCGGCAGCCGTGCGATCGACCACTCCGCCGAACTGCACGATCCAGCGGTCCTGGTGCGGTGCCGACGACACCACCGTGAGCTCGCCGCGATCCGTCATGAGCACGGATCCTGGATCGAGACGGGAGGCACGATCGGAGCTGAGCGCGACGAGCACCTCGCCTCGCAGCCCGAACGCCTTCGTGATCCGCCCGACCTCAAGCAGCACGATCGGCCCGACCCTCGATGCGCACCACAGCAGTGCTCGACGCCGAAGCTCCGCTTCGGCGTCCGCTCAATCCTCGAACTCGATGTCGACGTTGACGTCGTCGCGGACGGCGGCGGCTCGCACGACCGTGCGGATCGAGTTGGCGATGCGTCCGCGCTTGCCGATCACGCGGCCCATGTCGTCGGGACCGACGCGCACCTCGAGGCGGACCCGGTCGCGCTGCTCGATCGGATCGATGCGCACAGCGTCGGGATCGTCCACGAGCGAGGTGACGAGCAGATCGAGCACCGACACCGCGGTGGGAGCAGGCTCGTCGGCCGCGTCGTCGTCGGCGTTGTCGACGTCGACGGATGGATCGTCGATGCGGTTCACGTCAGCCTCGTCGAGCTCCTGGTCGAGCTCGTCGCCCTGGTCGCTCATGCCTCAGTGGCGTCGTCGGCGGCGGCTGGCTGTGCGGCGGCCACCTTGAGGAGGCGCGCCACGGTCTCGGTGGGCTGAGCGCCCTTGCTGATCCAGTCGGCAGCGCGGTCGGTGTCGATCTTCACGACCGACGGCTCCTGGCGCGGGTCGTAGGTACCGATGATCTCGATGAACCGGCCGTTGCGCGGGGAGCGCGAGTCGGCCGCGACGACGCGGTAGGTCGGCTGCTTCTTCTTGCCCATCCGCATCAGGCGGAGCTTGACGGCCACTGCGATTCGTCCTTCGTCGAGGGTGCGCCGCACCATGTGCGGCGGACCATGGTGGTCCGTGGACCGGGACTACTGCAACCCGGGCAGGGTGAAGGGCTGCTTCGGCGCGGAAGGGGGGCCGGTCGGCGCAGCGGTGACCCGACCGCCGCCGCCCTTCTTGCCCTTCTTCGACTTGCCGCGCGCCTTCTTCGTGCCGGAGAGGCCGGGCATGCGCTTCATCAGCTTCTGCATCTCCTTGAACTGCTTCACGAGCTGGGCCACCTCGCCCGGATCGGCACCCGAGCCCCGAGCGATCCGGGCGCGGCGCGAGCCGTCGATGAGGTCGACGTCGGCGCGCTCGCTGGGCGTCATCGAGCGGATGATGGCCTCGATGCGCTCCATGTGCCCGTCTTCGAGCTGCGCGCCCTTCAGCTCCTTCGGCATGCCCGGGATCATCCCCATCAGACCGGAGATCGGGCCCATCTTCTTGAGCTGCTGCATCTGGTCGAGGAAGTCGTCGAGGGTGAACCGACCGTCCATCAGCCGGGCGGCAGCCTCTTCGGCGGCCTCCTTCTCGTAGACCTGCTCGGCCTTCTCGATGAGCGTGAGCACGTCGCCCATCCCGAGGATGCGCCCCGCGAGGCGATCGGGGTGGAACGGCTCGAAGTCGGCAAGCTTCTCGCCGGTCGACGCGAAGGCGATCGGCTTGCCCACCACCTCCTTCCCGCTGCGCGCGGCGCCGCCGCGCGCGTCGCCGTCGAGCTTGGTGAGGATGACGCCGTCGAGCGCGAGCGTCTGGTTGAACGACTCCGCGACCGTCACGGCGTCTTGACCGGTCATCGCGTCGACGACGAGGAAGGTGTCGTCGGGGCGGGTGGCGTCAGAGATCTGACGCACCTGCTCCATGAGCTCGGCGTCGATCGCGAGGCGGCCCGCGGTGTCGACGATCAGCACGTCACGACCGAGCCGGCGCGCTTCGTCGAGGCCAGCCGCCGCGGTGGCGACCGGATCGCCGGGCTGGCTGAACACCGGCACGTCGATCTGCTTCGCGAGCGTGCGCAGCTGCTCGACCGCCGCGGGCCGTTGCAGATCCGCGCCGACGAGGAGCGGGTTGCGGCCCTGCTGCTTGAACCAGCGAGCGAGCTTCGCGGAGTTCGTGGTCTTGCCGGAGCCCTGGAGGCCCGCCATGAGGACGACGGTGGGCGGCTTGGAGGCGTAGGCGATCTTCATCGTCTCGCCGCCGAGCGTGTTGATCAGCTCTTCGTGGACGATCTTGATGACGTGCTGGGCGGGGTTGAGCGCCTCGGAGAGCTCGACGCCGACGGCGCGATCGCGGATCCGCGCCTGCATCGTCTTGACGACCTGGAAGTTGACGTCGGCCTCGAGGAGCGCTACGCGGATCTCGCGAAGCACCTCGTCGACGTCGGCCTCGCTGAGCTTGCCCTTGCCCCGAAGGCGCTTGAAGATGCCGTCGAAGCGGTCAGCGAGTGCGTCGAACATGAGCGACCGATGCTAGCGGTGGTGACGGGTCAATCCCGAGCCCACTCCCGACCACGCGTTCCTGGGTCGTTTCGTTCGGAAGACCGCGACGAAACGACCCAAGAACCCGTGGGGGTGGGGCACCGCAGCTGGGTCAGGCGCACATCGGAGGCGAGGTGCCGTCGCGGTACTGCACGAGCTTGGCGACCTTCGTGCGTGCGGCGTCACCGACGAACTCGGCGTTGTCCGGGTCGACGAGGGTGAACGTGCCGCCCTCGGTCGGGGTGCTCCACGACGCGAGCTCCTCCTCGGTCATCTGCGCCCACCACCAGCGGCCACCCACCTCCGCGCTGATCCACCAGCAGTGACTGACGACGTTCACGTCGACGTAGTACCCGACCCCGACCTCTGGGCTCTGCCCGGGTTCGAGGGTCGCCGGCTCGACCGGCTCGACCGGCTGCGACGGGCAGGTCTGCACGGTGTGCGTGGTGCCGGATGCATCACCCTCCACCGCGACCTCGCAGTTCACCGGGGGCGGCGTGACGGCTGAGGAGGCGGTGGTTTCGGGCGCAGTCGTCGTGGGCGCCAAGCTGTCGTCGTCGACTGCCGCCACCTCCACGATCCCGCTGTCCTTCGCCGTGAACCGGTAGCCGGGAACGAGGTACACGTCGCCAGCACCATCGGATGAGTACAGGACCGTGAGCACGTGCACCGCGTCGGTCAGCGTGACCTCGACGGGCTCGGGCTCGGATCCCGGCTCGGGGTACGGCGCCGGCTCGACGCAGGGCTCGGGGGCCGCGGTGGTCTCGGTGGTCTCGGCGGTGGTGTCGACCGGGGGCTCGGCGACGATGCAGGGAGCCGGCGGTGCGACGCAGCCGGCCGAGCCGGGCTCGGTCGCCCCGCCGGAGTCGGTTGCGATGGTCAGGCACTGGTCAGGCGGGACAGCGGTGGGCTCGCAGATCTCCCTTCCGTCGGGCTGCGTCTTGCAGGCGCCCACCACGGTGGTGGTCGGCGCGACGGGGTCGCCGACGCAGGACGCATCGTCGGCCGCGCATCCTGGCGCCGACTCCTCTGCGGTGGCGACGCCGAGGTCACGCGCCACGCCGTCAGGCGCACCGAGCGGGACGGGGCCGCCGCCGTAGCCGCCCTCCTGGAGCTTGTTCAGGCGATCGATCGCGGCGCGGGTGTCGAGAAGCGGGTACTCGCCCAGCGGCTCGGGTGTGCCGAGGGTCCCTGAGGCGTTGGTGATGGCACCCTTGGAGCCGACACTCACCGATGCGCCGATGCCCGAGATGGGCACGCCGTCGAGAAGCGGCTCGACCGACACGTACCATGCGTCGTAGGGCCCGTCGATGGTGACGTTCGCAGCGTCGACGTCCACGCCCGTCGCCGCGACGAGGTCGAGCGCGATCTTGCGGGCCTCCTCCTTCGTCGGCAGATCAGCCGGCGGGACGGGCGTGGTCGGCGGCGGCACGATGCAGTCCACCGCGGGACCGCACGGCTCGACCGGAGCCGCGCAATCGGCGTTCGGCGGGCACTCCGGCACGGTCGTCGAGCACTCGCTGCCGTCGCTGGAGCAGGTGTCGCCCGGCACGGTCGTTGCGGGTTCGTCCGTCGCCGACCCTTCGTCGCCGGCGACGGCGCACTCTGTCGCCGCCGGGTCGCAGCCGGCGGAGCCACCACCGGACGAGCTGATGCCCTGGACGCGCTGGTCGGCGTTGTACCACCACATGCCGCCAGCGTCCTCGGACACGTCGAGCACCGCGGTGCCGGACTCGAGGTGCCATGTCTTGTCCGAACGAGTGGGCTCACCACTCATCCCGAGCGCGGCGGCCAAGGCCTTCACCCGCGCCGCGTCGATCGTGCCGGAGAGCCGGTACGCAGTCGCCTTGCCACCGAGCATGGGCAGTCCGTCGCCCGGCACGTAGGTGACCCATGCGAGAGCCATGTCGGCCGACTGGGCACCCGCCGCCTCTCGTCCAGCCGAGGAGCCAAGCGCGACCGGCAGTCGAGGCGGACCGTCGCTGCCGGAGCTGACTGCGAGCACGCCCGCTGCGATGGCCGCGACCGCGAGCACACCCCACAGCGCCCGGCGGCGCGGCCGGGAGCCCACGGCGACCGGCTGAAGGGTGAGATCCTCGCCGGCGGGACTCGCGCTGTCGTCCACCATCTGCCTGCCTCCTGGATGACCGATGCGATGCGACCGCTCGGTCGCCACCCCTTCGACGTGTCAGTGGTGCCCGTTGGTTCCCGTCGCTGCTGCGATCGCGATGTGGTTGTCGACCTCCACCACGCCAGCGACGGCCGCCGCGGTGCGCTCGAGGTCGATCCGTCCGGTCTCGTGTGGCACGACCCCACGGAGGATCGCCGTACCGCCTTGGACCTCCACCGTGGGCTGGGGCAGGTGCCACGTGCGCGGCGCGTGCGAGAGCTCGAAGCGAACCCGCTCGGCGAGGTCGGATCCTCCGCTCCCGCGGAGCTCCTCGACGCGCCGCTGGACCCACAGCCGGGCCTCGCGCCCGGTCACCGGGGCGATCAGCAGCCCCACCCCGACGCCGGCGCCGAACGCGAGGAGGCGGCGGTAGCCGAGCAGCCGACCGGTGCGATAGCCGGCCTTCACCCCGAGCTTCGTCGTGCCGACTCCGACCTTGGCGGGGAGGAAGATGAGCCGGAGAAGCGTGAACATGACGCGAGCGTAGACCCGCGGCGCCGCCCGACGTTTGAGCGGTCAGTCGATGGCGAAGAGGGCGTCGACGAACTCGTCGGGGTCGAACTCGATGAGGTCCTCGGCCGTCTCGCCGAGGCCGACGAGCTTGATCGGGATGCCGAGGGTCGCCTGGATCGCGAGCGCGATCCCGCCCTTGGCGGATCCATCGAGCTTCGTGAGCACCACGCCGGTGAGCTCGACCGCCTCGGTGAACTGCTGCGCCTGCACGAGACCGTTCTGCCCGGTGGTGGCGTCGAGCACGAGCAGGACCTCGGTGACCTTGCCCGGCTCGCGGTCCGCGACTCGGCGCACCTTGCGCAGCTCTTCCATGAGGTTGACCTTCGTGTGGAGGCGGCCGGCCGTGTCAGCGAGCACGAGGTCCGCGCTGCGGGCCGCGGCCCGCTGCACCGCGTCGAAGATGATCGAGCTCGGATCGCCTCCCTCGTCGCCGCGCACGATGTCGGCGCCGGATCGTTCGGCCCAGGTCGTGAGCTGCTCGGCCGCCGCAGCACGGAACGTGTCGCCTGCCGCCATCACCACCGAACGTCCGGCCTCGGCCTGCTGCTTGCCCACCTTGCCGATCGTGGTGGTCTTGCCGACGCCGTTCACGCCCACGAACAGCCACACGTTCGGTGCGCCCGGCTCGAACCGGAGCGCGCGATCGCCCCCGGCAAGGTCGGCCTTGAGCTGCACCTTCAGCGCGTCGAGCAGGGCTGCGGGCTCCGTGATGCGCTCGGCGTCGACCGTCGAGCGCAGCCGGCCGAGGATGTCACCGGTGGTCGCCACCCCGACGTCGGCGCGCAGGAGCGCCTCTTCCAGCTCGTCCCACGTCTCGCCGTCGATCTTCTCGCGGGACAGGACCGAGCCGACGTAGCCGGAGATCGCCGATCGGGCCTTGCCGAGGCGGTCACGGACGCGGGGCTTGACCGCCGGGGCTTCGACCGCCGGCGGGGCCTCGACGGGCACCTCGAGCGGGGTCTGCGCCGCCTCGATCGGCTCGTCCCGCACCGGCGCCGACGGCGGCTCGACGGTGGTCGTCCCCCCTCGACGGGCGACCAAGAACGCGACGCCGCCGATGACGACGACCAGCAGGACAGCGATCAGGAGCGGTTCCATGGCGGGTGGCAGCGTAGGACGCGACGTCTGTGAACCACCACGTCCGCATGACGGACGCCAGGGTTCACAGACCTTGATTGGTGGGTTGAGGCCTCAGCCTGCGAGCTCGGTGACCTTCTCGCTCACGACCTTCGACGAACCACCAGGCTCCATCGTCACCCCATAGAGGATGTCGGCAGCCTCCATCGTGCGCTTCTGGTGGCTCACGATGATGAGCTGCGCCTCTTGGCGGAACTCGTGCACCAGATCGAGGAAGCGGTGCAGGTTCATGTCGTCGAGCGCGGCCTCGACCTCGTCCATCACGTAGAAGGGCGACGGACGGCTGCGGAACACCGCGAAGAGAAACGCGAGCGCGGTGAGGGACCGCTCACCACCGGACAGCAACGACAGCTTTCGCACGTTCTTGCCCGACGGCTTCGCCTCCACCTCGATGCCCGTCTCCAACAGGTCGTCGGGCTCGGTGAGGCGCAATCGGCCGGTGCCACCGGGGAAGAGCGTCTGGAACAGGTGCTCGAAGTTCTGCGACACGTCAGCGAACGCGCTGGCGAACACGTTGACGATCTCCGCGTCGATCGCGCGGATCACCTTGCCGAGATCACGCCGTGACGACTTCACGTCGTCGAGCTGCGACTCGAGGAACTGGTGGCGCTCCTGCAGTGCGTCGTACTCCTCGAGCGCCAAGGGGTTGATCGGGCCCATCAGGCGCAGGTCCCGCTCGAGCTCACGAGCCCGCGCGGTCGGAGTCACGCCATCGGCGAGCGCCGGCGGCTCCGCGGCCATCGCGACGTCGGGATCGACGTCGAGGTCTCGGCGTGCAGCCTCGACCGCGGTCTCGAGGCGGAGGCGAACCTCTGCCTCGTCGATCTCGACGCGCCGCGCGCGCTCGCGCGTCTCCTCGAGTCGACGTTCGGCATCGACCCGCTCACGGCGCAACCCGTCGAGCCGGGTCGCCGCGGCACGCTGCGCCTCGCTCTGTCGCCGGCGCCGCTCGTGCAGCTCGACGAGCTCGGCCTCGACCGTCGCGAGGCGGGTCGAGACGAGGGCGGCAAGGCGATCGACGGCGGTCTGCTTCGCGTCGAGCTCGACACGCCGGACCTCCGCGCTGCGACGAGCCTCCATCGAACCTTCGAGCCGCGCCTCCACCTCTGCCTGGCGACGCCGGAGCAGCTGGCGTCGCTCCTCCAGCCCAGCGCCTCGCACCTCGAGGTCGGTGCGCAGCGCGCCCACCTCCGCGGCGCGCTCGTCGAGGTGCGCCTTCGCGGCCGCCATCGCACGCGACCGCTCAGCGGCGTCGACCTCCTCCGCCTCGAGGAGCGGCAACGTGAGCGCGAGCTCGGCCACCCGGGCCTGCTCCCGCGCGAGTCGCTCGCCGAGCTCGTCGGCGTGGCTCCGCAGGGCGTCGGCCTCGGTGGTGGCGTCGCGGTGGTCGGCATCGACACGGCGCAAGCCGTCGGTGGCCGCGGTGAGCCGTCCGTCGTGCTCGTCGAGCTGGCGGGAGAGCGCTGCCTCCGCATGGCGTGCTTCGTCGAGGAGCGACCGCGCCCCGTGCAGGCTCGACTCCGCGTGGTTCGCGAGCGTGGTGGCCGCCGCGGCGCGCTCACGCGCTTCCTCGAGCGCCGCGCCCGTTGCGCCCGTGGAGGCGGTTCCGACGCGCCACCCGGTGATGCCGAAGCGGCCGCCATCGCGCGTGACCACGACCGCGTCGGGATGCGCCAGCGCGGCGTCGACCGCACGAGACCAGTCGCCCTCGACCACGACTGCGTTGGCAAGCAGCGCGTCGAGGAGCGCCTCGACGTCGCCCCGCAGGGCGCGCACATGGCGCCGCACCGGCTCCCCGACCGGCGGCACCGGGCGGGCGGACCCTCCCGCGCCCAGCGCGAGCACTGCGCCGCCGACCTCGCCGTCTCGCAGCGCGGCGATCGCCGCTCGGGCCGCATCGATGCCGTCGACCACGACCGCGGCGAGCGCATCTCCCGCCGCCGCCTCCACCGCGGCCTCCCAGCCGGCATCGATGTCGACGAGATCGAGGAGCGTGCCGACGACGCCGGTCACCGACGCGAGCCGCTCGGCACCCGCTCGGAGGCGAGCTTCGTCGAGCGCGAGGCTCAGTGCCTCGGCGCGAGCGGTCCACGCGTGGCGGTCTGCGTCCGCGGCGCGGAGCGCGGCCTCCGCTCCTGCGACCTGGCCCTCGGCGTCAGCACGCGCTGCCTCGGCAGCCTGCAGCCGCTCCACGAGCGGACCCTCGGCACCCTCCGCGTCGGTCGCCTCCGCGCGCAGACGTTCGGCTTCGGTCGCCAAGCGTGCGAGCTTCTCGTCGAGCGCCGCGAGGCGTGCTCGCGACCGGGCGAGCTCGGCCTCACCACGCTCGACGCCGGCCCGGAGCGCGGCCAGCTCGCCGCGGGCCTCTGCCGCGCGGCCCGTCGGCGCCGGCACGCCCTCGGACCACTGCTGTTCGTAGGTGAGCCGCGCCTCGGCGAGCGCGCCCTCGGCACGTGCGAGCTCTTCGGCGAGCGGGCTGAGTCCACTGGCTTCGCGCTCGGCTTCGGCGAGCTCGGCGGTGAGCCGAGCGGCCTCGGCCTCGAACGACGCGATCACGGCCTGGTCGACAAAGGCCTCGCGATCGCGGTCGATCCCGCGGCGACGCTCGGTGAGCACTGCGGCGAGCCCGCGCGCCTTCTCGCGCAGTGACTCGAATCGGACGAGCGCGTCGCCGAGGTCGTCGCCGCCGATCGTGCCGAGCTCCCCCTCCGCCGCCATCACCGCGGCATCGAGCTCGGCGAGCGACCTGCGCAACAGGTTCTCCTCGGTGGCGAGCTCGGCGCGGGCGGCGCCACCGTCGGCGAGCCGGCGCTTCAGCGTGGTGAGCTCGCGACCGGCGAGGAACACCTGCAGCGCGCGCAGCTCGGCCACGACATCACCGTGGCGGCGCGCAGCATCGGCTTGGCGCTCGAGTGGGCGAAGCTGGCGGCGCACCTCCCGCAGGAGGTCGCCGAGCCTCGTCAGGTTGCCCTCGGTGGCGGCGAGGCGGCGCTCGGCCTTCTCCTTGCGCTTGCGGTACTTCAGGACGCCGGCTGCCTCCTCGAGGATGAGGCGTCGGTCCTCGGGGCGGGCGTTAAGCACCGCGTCGATCTGGCCTTGGCTGACGATCACGTGCTGCTGCCGACCGACGCCTGTGTCGGAGAGCAGGTCCTGGATGTCGAGCAGCCGGCACGGCACGCCGTTGATCGCGTACTCGCTGTCGCCGGTGCGGAACAGCGTGCGCGTGATCGTGACCTCGGTGAAGTCGATCGGCAGCAGGCCGGCGGAGTTGTCGATCGTGAGCGCGACCTCGGCGCGACCCAGCGCCGGGCGCTTCGACGTGCCCGCGAAGATGACGTCGTCCATCTTCTGCGAGCGCACCGACGAGGGTGCCTGCGCCCCGAGCACCCATCCGATCGCGTCGACGACGTTGGACTTGCCTGACCCGTTCGGGCCGACCACGACGGTCACACCGGGTTCGAGGTCGAGTGCGGTGGTGTCGGCGAAGGACTTGAAGCCCTTCAGCGTGAGCGTCTTGAGGAACATCCGAGCTTGACGCTAGTGGCCGCGCGCGGAGGCGCAGAGCACCCTCGGGAACCCGGCGAAGGCCGCCGCGGCGCCTGCTGCCCGGCGCAGCCGCTGGGGGGTGCGGGGGGGCTCCCCCCGCACATGCGCCGCAGGGGGCTCCGCCCCCGCGGACGCCTCAGCGCGGCCCACGGGCGCCCCTCAAGATCGGCGAGGACGCTCCGCTTC
>JBQTHC010000119.1:0-8750 GCA_052390255.1 Microthrixaceae bacterium | reverse complement strand
ACCCGCGGTGGTGCCGGCGGCCATCGATCGCGTCGAACCGTCCGGCAGCGTGATCTGGATGTCCTCGGCCATGAGGCGGGAGGGTACCGGAGCGACGCTCGGCACCCGAGCGAGATCAGCGGGTTAGCCCCACCTCGACAGCACCTCGGCGCTCGATCGTCGCACCTCGCCGTCGGGGCTCCCCGCGGCGGCATCGCCGTTGGTGGCCGCGGCGGGTTGACCTGACGCGCCGTCGCCACCGATCGCGACCGTGGTGGTCGATGGCGCGCTCGGGAAGCGCTCCGCCTGCTTCGTGGCGTACTCGTCGACGTACTCCTGGCCGGTGAGCGCGCGGATCTCGAACATCACCTCGTCGATGATCTGACGCAGCACGAGGTGATCGTCGGCCCGGTGCGCGTAGCGCGCGACGTTGATGGGTGGGCCGAATCGGATCTCGGCGCGGCGGAACGGCCTGGGCACCTTCGCCTCGGGTGGCTGGATCTCGCGGGTGCCGATGATCCCGACGGGCACGATCGGAACCCCTGTGCGAAGCGCGAGGCGCGCGGGACCCGTGTGCCCGCGGTGCAGCTTGCCGTCACGCGCGCGCGTGCCTTCGGGATAGATGCCGAAGAACTGACCGTCCTCGAGCACGCGCGCCGCGGTGGCGAGCGCTCGCTCCGAGGCGCTGCCACCCCCGCGGTCGATGGGGATCATCCCGAGCGCGGGGAAGAGCCGACGCGTCTTCCAGGAGTCCATGTACTCCGACTTGCCGACGAAGGTGATCCGCCTCGGCAGCACGAGCGGGAGGAAGAACGAGTCGATGACCGAGGTGTGGTTCGGGCAGAAGATCGCGCCGCCGGTGGCCGGAACGTGCTCGAGCCCGCGCACCTTCACGCGCCACAGCGAGCGGAACACGGGCGTCATGACCGCGCGCGCGACGGGATAGAGCTTCCCGACCTGGAGGTCGGCGTGCTGCTCGGCGGGATCAGCCACGAGCAGGAGTCTTGCAGGGGCTAGAGCACGATGCCGAGCAGCATCGCCGCGTCGGACACGCCGAGCCCCTGACCGGCTGCCACGTCGATGGCCGCCACCGCCGCGGGGGTGTCCAGGTCGTCGTCGAGCGCGGTGCGCACGGCGTCCAGGCCGCCGGCACCGACCCCAGCCGCCCGCCAGCGGTCCAGGCGCTCAGCCGCGCGGGGCATGCGGGTGTCGTCCCACTCCCATGCGGTGCGGTAGTGGTTCTCGACGATCATGAGCCGGATCGCCATCGGCTCCCACTGCTTGCGCAGCTCCGACACGAAGACGAGGTTGCCGAGCGACTTGGACATCTTCTCGCCATCCATCCGCACCATCGCCTGGTGCATCCAGTGGCGCACGAAGGGCTCACCCGTGGCTGCCTCGGACTGCGCCCGTTCGCACTCGTGGTGCGGGAAGATCAGGTCGGCGCCGCCACCGTGAAGGTCGATCGTGGTCCCGAGCTCGCGCAGCGCGAGCGCCGAGCATTCGATGTGCCAGCCCGGGCGGCCCGGACCCCACAGCGAGTCCCAGGACGGCTCGTCGTCGAGCGACGGCTGCCAGAGGACGAAGTCGAGCGGATCCCGCTTGTTGGGATCCTCGACGTTGCCGCCGCGCTCGGCAGCGAGGGCCAGCATGTCCTCACGCGAGTAGCCGGACACGGCGCCGAAGTCGGGCACCGTGGACACGTCGAAGTACACCGCCCCGCCGGACTGGTAGGCGTGACCGCGGTCGAGCACCATGCCGATGAAGCCCCGGATGTCCGCGATGGCCGACGTGGCCCGCGGCTCACTCCAGCACTCGAGCATCCCGAGCGCGTCCATGTCGTCGTCGAAGCGGGCGGTCTCGGCCGCGGCGAGATCGAGGTAGTGGACGCCGAGCTCGCGCGCCTTGCCGAGGATGGAGTCGTCGACGTCGGTGATGTTGCGCACGCACCGGGTCTCGTGACCGAGATCGCGAAGGCGCCGCTGGAGGACGTCGTAGCCCACGTAGACGGCCGCGTGGCCCAGGTGGGTCGCGTCGTACGGGGTGATCCCGCAGGTGTACATCGTGACGACGGGCCCGGGCTGGAACGGCACCACAGACTCGCGGGCGGTGCACCAGAGACGGATCGGGCCCTCGCCGTCGATCACCATGGCGTCACTCGGGGATGCTCGTGAACTTCACCGCAACACGGGTCTTGTATCGAACGTTCAGCTGGAGGAGCACCGCCGTGAAGGACTCGATCGGCGTCGCGAGCGACAGCTCCCCGCAGTCGAGCGGCCGCATGTGCGGGATCTTCGCGACGAGGTCGGCCGTGGTCGTGGTCGCCTCCGGGAAGTCGGAGCAGATCAGCACGTCGCTCTCGATCGGGTGATCGAGGTCGCCCAGCTCCTTGGCAGGGACGTGGTGGAGCCCGGCGGCAACGAAGCTCCTCGGGAGCACCGCCTGCACGCTCGCAGCGACCGACCCGCGGGGCGGCACGAGCGGCTGGAACTCCTTGCCGATCCGGGTGAGGGCGTTGGCCATGGAGATCACGACCTTGCCGCGGAGCTCCTTCTCGACGCCTTGCGCGGTCTGCGTGGCGCCGTCCCACGGGGTGGCGATGACCACGAGGTCGGCTCGGGCCGCGTCAGCGTTGTCCCCTGCCTCGATCGTGAGCTCCCGGCCGGGCCACTGCGCCCGCAGGCCGTCGACCGCCTCCATCGCGCGATACCGCGACCGCGAGCCGACCACCGTCTCGAAGCCCACCGACGCCAGCCGTGCAGCAAGTGCACTGCCCGCGGGGCCTGTACCGCCAAGGATCCCGATCCGCATCGGCGACACCGTAGCGGCGGTCCGAACCAACGCATCACTCAGGAGATGAGCGGACAGGGGCGGGGTTGGACGGGGTACCGCTGGAACAGCGGCACTGCGCACATGGTCGCCTCGCCGATCGACTCGGCTCGGAGCCGTCGTAACAGGGTGCGAGCCGTGGCAGTCTCAGGGCCATGTCCCTCCTCGACGGCAAGCGCATCCTGGTCACCGGCGTCCTCACCGACGCCTCCCTCGCGTTCGGCGTCGCGAGGCACGCGCAGGAGCAGGGTGCCGAGGTGATCCTCACGGGCGCTGGACGCGGGCTCTCCCTCACAGAGCGCACCGCGCGCAAGCTCCCGGCCCCTGCGACCGTGCTCGAGCTCGACGTCACCTCAGCCGAGCACGTGACGCGCGTGAGAGACGAGCTCACCGAGCGCTGGGGGCGCGTCGATGGTGCGCTGCACGCGATCGGCTTCGCGCCACAGTCCTGCCTTGGCGGCGGGTTCCTTGATGCCCCATGGGACGACGTGTCCGTCGCGCTGCAGATCTCGGCCTACTCGCTGAAGACCCTCGCCGACGTGGTCGTACCGCTGATGACCGACGGCGGCTCGATCGTCGGGCTCGACTTCGACAACAGCCGTCAGGCCTGGCCCGCGTACGACTGGATGGGTGTGGCGAAGGCGGCCCTCGAGGCGACCTCGCGGTACCTCGCGCGCGACCTCGGTCCGAGAGGCGTCCGCGTCAACCTCGTCGCGGCGGGACCGGTCAAGACGCTCGCGGCCAAGTCGATCCCCGGGTTCTCCCGCTTCGAGGACGTGTGGGACGAGCGGAGCCCGCTCGGGTGGGACGTGCGCGGCGACGCGGACGCCGTGGCGCGCTCCTGTGTCGCGATGCTCTCCGACTGGTTCCCCAAGACCACCGGCGAGATCGTGCACGTGGACGGCGGGTTCCACGCGGTCGCCACCTGACCTGCGAGCCACCCCACTAGCGGTCGGGCTCGAGCCAGCGGGGGTTGGCTACCTCGAGCTTGGCACGCACTCCTTCCGCTATCACCCGGCGCGCCTCAGGATCGCCGTCGAAGGCGCCGGCCCTGATCTTGTCCACGAGGTCGCTGTCGGAGTCGGCCGACAGCGCCGCCAGCTGCGTCGCGCGTGCGGCGCGCGCCGCCGGCGCGAGAGCGAGCTCGCGCTCGACCATCCGCAGCGCGTTCTCTGCGACCCGGCTGTGGAAGGCGAGCCGCCCCTCGGTCGCCGATCGGACGTCACCTTCGATCCACTCGCGCACGGCGGTGACGAGCTCGGATGCGGTCGGCCGGCCGTAGATCTCCTCGATCGGTGCCGAAGCCGTCTCGTTCGGGGTCGGGAGCGGTCCGCCGGGGAGGAGGGCGAGGACGTCCCACTCGTTCTCGCAAACACGACGCCCGATGGTCGCGAGCTCGACCGACCGCGTGGCACCGCTCAGGTGCACCTCCGCCTGGACGATGCAGATCAGCCCCCACTTCAGCGTGCCCAGCACCTCCCACCAGCGCAGCGCCTCGAGGTCGACCGCGCTTCCGCCGGCCTCGCGGTACGCCTCGAGGAGGGACTCGCGCGTCCCGAGCCCGGCAGCGGGGAGTGCCGACCCGAATCGCCAGGCGCGCACGCAGAACCAGCCGAGGTCCTCGACCGGGTCCCCGACGTGCGCCAGCTCCCAGTCGAGGACGCCAGCAAGACCGGATCGGTCCACGAGGAGGTTGCCGAGCCGGAAGTCGCCATGCACGACCGCGCGCCCCGGCGACGCCGGACGGTTCGCTGCGAGCCAGCGCAGCGCCAGCTCGAAGGCGGGGAGCGGCTGCGCGATGCCGTGCAGGAGCGCGCGCATCTCGTCGAGCTGGTCCGCCTCCCGGAGCGAGGGCGCGACGGCTGGGTCGATCCGATGGATCCGGGCCAGGGCGCGCGCCGACTGGGCCACCAGATGGTCACGAGCATCGGACCACTCGTCGTCGCGGAGGAGCTTGCGCGGGATCGTCTCGCCATCGAGACGTCGCATGACGATGCACGCAGCACCGATCGCCGCGCCCGAGTCGTGGGCCACCACCTCGGGGACCGGCACGCCTTCGGCGGCTGCCGCCTCCAGCAGCGCTGCCTCCCCCGCCATCCCCGGGCCCCCCGACACCGTGCCGGCCCGAAGCCGCTGGAGGATCAGCGCGTGGGTGACGTCGGGGCCGACGAGGTCGAAGGACCACGTCTCGCGCGACGCGCCCCCCGACAGTCGCCGGAGCGACTCCACCCTCCCAGACACTCCGTGCGCTGCGAGCAGGGTCGCGACGCGGTCGCTCAGGTCAACCCATCCGGCGTCACCCACCCGATGGTCTTAGCAGGCAGCTCGAACCGTCGGATACGGGTTCACCGACGCACCGTGGTTCGGTTGGATCTCGAAGTGCAGATGCGGCGTGCCCCGTGCGTTGCCGGAGTCGCCGACGTACCCCACCACGGTCCCCGCTGCAACGTGCCCGGCGTTGACGTTGGCGAACGACTGGAGGTGTGCGCCGTAGTAGTAGTGACCGTTGTCGCCGCTCAGGCCGAAGGTGAGACCACCGAGGCTGTTGGAGCGGTGCGACACCACACCGCTCACCGGCGCCACGACAGGCGTGCCGCGCGGCGCGAGCATGTCGACGCCCTTGTGGGACCGGCCGCCAGACCGTGGCGCTCCCCAGGTGTCGGTGAACGCCACGGGACCCTGCACCGGGCAGACGAAGCTCCCCTGGGCGATCGGACCGGTGGGTGCGCTGGCAACCCTCGCGGCTCGTCCCGCGGTCGCGGCTCGCGCTGCGGCCGCACGACGCTCACGGTCGAGCTTCTCGAGGCGCTTGAACTCTGCGTTGAGCGCGGCACGACGCTCCTCGAACTTCTTGACCGCCGCCTTCTGCGCTGCGCGCTTCGCAGCGAGCTGCTCGGACGTGATCGCGAGGTCCTCGCTGGCGGCGGTGTAGGCGTCGACCGCGTCTTGGTTGCCGAGCGTCGCGTAGCGGCTGAGCGCGTCGGCCCGCGCCTGGGCGTTGATGTCGGGGTCGAGCGTGGCGAGTCGCGAAGCGTCGGCGTTGATGAAGCGCTGCACCGCAAGCGTGCGCACGGCGTCGCGCAGTGCGTCGAGGCGCGCCTTCGCGTCGGCCTGCCGGGTCTCGAGCGTCAAGATCTGGGCCTCGACGTCGCCGAGCACAGACTCCGCGTCGGCGAGCTGCGCTGCGGCGCGGTCTGCACGGGCGCGGGCCGCCTTGAGCTCGTCAGCCTGGGCGCGAGGCGCCACCGCCAGAGCGGTGAGGAAGACGACGACACCCAGCACGGGCGCAACCACGAAGCGGCGCACAGCCCGTGGAATCTAGTGCGAGTCGGGCCCATGTTGCAGTTCGATGACGAAATGGCGGCAGTAGGGTCGCGTTCCATGGCGCCCGGTCGAGAGATCCTGCTCGAGGTGCTCCGCACCGAGGGCGTGCGCCACATCTTCGGGAACCCGGGGAGCACCGAGCTTCCGTTCATCGACTCGCTCGCGGATGCCGAGGACCTCCACTACGTCCTCGGGCTCCAGGAGGCCACCGTCGTTGGGATGGCCGACGGGTACGCCCAGGCCACCGGCCGGCCCGCGTTCGTCAACGTGCACACCTCCGCGGGGCTCGGCAACGCGATCGGCAACCTCACGAACGCCCGTGCAAACCGGGCACCGCTCGTGGTCACCGCCGGCCAGCAGGACTATCGCCACATCGCGACCGAGCCCCTCTTGTCCGGCCCGCTCGTCGAGCTCGCGGGTGGATGCGTGAAGTGGGGTCACGAGGTGCGAACCGTGGGTGAGCTCGCGACGATCCTCCGGCGTGCCTTCCACGACGCGAGCAGCCCGCCCGCAGGTCCGGTCTTCGCGTCCCTCCCGATGGATCTGCTCGACCACGAGCACGGCGAACCGGTGCCTCCGCCGTCCACGCTCCACCCGCTCGGCACGGCCGACGCGCTCGACGAGCTCGCTGAGCTGCTGAGCGCACCAGCGGTCGGTCGGGTCGGGATCGTGGCGGGCGACGCAGTCGCCGCCGCTGGTGCGGTCCCGCTCGTCGTCGAGCTCGCAGAGGCGCTCGGCGCGCCGGTCCACGGCGCGCCGCTGCACGGACGCGGTGTCTTCCCACCCGCACATCCCCTGTGGCAGGGCATGCTCAACCCCGCGGCCGCCGCGATCCGCGCCACGCTCGAGCGCTACGACCGGGTGCTGCTCATCGGCGAGCAGGCCTTCGTCGTCTATCCCTTCACACCCGGACCGGCAGTTCCGCCCGACGTCGAGCTGCTGCACCTGTCACCGGATCCGGGCCAGCTCGCGCGCACGTGGCCGGTGCGACTGGGCGTGGCCGGACACGTCCGAACGTCGTTGGCGGCACTGCTCCCGCTCGTCGTCGCGCGTGCCGACAAGGGCGCAGCGGAGGGGGCGCTCGCCGCTGCAGCCGTCGACCGCCGCGCCGAGATCGAGCGACTCGAGACCACCGCACGCGAGCGCTACGGACCCGCACCGATGCATCCGATGGCCGCCGCGCACGCGCTCGTGCGCGCGATGCCCGCGGGCACGGTGGTGGTCGACGAGGCGATCACCACTGGTGGATATGTGCGCGGGTTCCACCACTGGACCGAACCGGGCCGCTACTACTTCTGCACGGGAGGTGGCTTGGGCTGGGGCATGCCCGCCGCGTGCGGCGTGGCGCTCGCCCAGCGTGATGTACCGGTCCTGTGCGTGGTGGGCGACGGCTCTGCGATGTACTCACCGCAAGCGCTCTGGACCGCGGCCGCGCAGGATCTGCCGGTGGTCTTCGCTGTCGTCAACAACCGTCAGTACAAGATCCTCAAGGGGAACCTCACCGCGATGGGCGGCTCAGCCGCTCGGACGGGACGGCTGGTCGGCATGGATCTCGACGCACCGCCCGTGGACTTCGTCGCCCTCGCGAGCTCGATGGGCGTCGAGGCGGCGCTCGTCGACCACAGCGACGACGTGAGCGACGCGGTGTACGAAGCACTGGCGTCGGGTCGACCGCGCCTCCTCGAGCTGCCGATCACGAGCTGAGCGATCGGCGTGCCACCCGCTCTCTCCATGCGCGACGTCCGCCTCGTGCGCGACGACGCGGTGCTTCTGGACGAGATCACCTGGAACGTCGGCACGCACGAGCGCTGGGTGGTGCTCGGTCCCAACGGATCGGGGAAGACCTCGTTGCTGAGGATCGCGTCGATGTACGTCCATCCGAGCTCCGGCTGCGTGGCGGTCGACGGCGAGGAGCTGGGCCGCACCGACGTGCGCGCGCTTCGTGCGCGCATCGGCCTCGCCAGCCCGGCGTTCGGTGACCTTCTCCGACCGGCGGTCACCGCGCTCGAGGTCGTGATGATGGCGCGAGTCGCCGCGCTCGAGCCGTGGTGGCATCGATACGACGACGAGGACCGGTCGAGGGCCGCGCACCTGCTCGAGCGGTTCGGCGTCGGGCACGTGGCCGCACGAAGCATGGGATCGCTGTCGTCCGGTGAGCGCCAGCGGGTGCTCCTGGCCCGGGCCTTCTCCGGCGACCCGGCGATCGTGCTCCTCGACGAGCCGACGGCGGGCCTCGATCTCGGCGGTCGCGAGGACGTCGTCACCCGACTCGGGGCGATGGCGGGCGATGCGCTCGCGCCGCCCACCGTTCTGGTGACGCACCACGTCGAGGAGATCCCGCGCGGGACGACCCACGTGCTGCTCCTGCGTGGCGGCCGCATCACCTCCGCCGGCCCGATCGAGCACGTGCTCGACGCGTCCTCGCTGTCGGACACGTTCGGCCTGCCGCTCGAGCTGTCACGCCGTGACGACCGCTGGAGCGCCTGGATGGCTAGTGGGGTGGCTCGCAACACAACGCCGCTAACCGGCGGCCCCCGCCGCCGCTGACGGTGTCCTCGGCCTCGCATTCGCTGGTGGAGTTCGTCGGCCTGCGTCCTTGTCATCGACGCCGGATGACT
>JBQTHC010000118.1:0-4569 GCA_052390255.1 Microthrixaceae bacterium | reverse complement strand
GACGCTGCTGGTAGTAGGAGCTGACCGCGACGATCAGGACCAGGATGACGTGGGGGAGGCCCTCGACGAACCCGTGGCTCAGAGCCTTGCTGGCGCTCTCGGCCAGGTCGACACCGAAGGCCATCATCTCGCTGACCGGGTCGAGGTCCTGGTACATCTGCGACGTGTGGTCCAGGTACTTCGGATCGAACGTCCCGTCTTCGCCGAGGCGGGTGAGGCCCCGGATGACGTTGTAGAGGATGATGAAGATCGGGGTCTGCAGCAGCAGCGGCAGGCAGCCCCCCAGCGGGTTGAGGTTGTTCTCCTTGTAGAACGCCATCAGCTCTTCGTTGAGCTTCTGCCGGTCGTCCTTGTACTTGAGCTGGAGGCGCCGCATCTCGGGTTGCAGCCGCTGCATCTGGATCATGCTGCGGGTGCCCTTGAGGGTGAACGGTGTCGTCACCACCATCACGACCAGGGTCAGCATCGCGATCGCGACCGCGTAGTTCGGGACCAGGTCGTAGAAGACGCTCAGCGTCTTGGCGATGATCTCGAAGAGGCCGTCGAACATCAGTTCGCCTTTCCGTCAGGAACCGGGTCGAACCCCACGCCACCCCAGGGGTGGCAGCGTCCGAGTCGCCGGAGGATCAGCCACGAGCCGCGAGCGGCGCCATGCCGCTCCAGCGCCTCGAGCGCATAGGTGGAACAGGTGGGGTCGAACCGACACGGCGATGGCCGCCCCGCGGTGACGCGCCGGTAGCCGCGGACGACCAGGTGCAGGAGGCGGGCGGGCCCGCTCACGGCGCCACCACCGCGCCGGCCGCCGTGAGCGCTCGTTCGAGCGACACGACCAGCTCGGTCCAGGGAAGGTCGGCGAGCGAGGCGCTGCCGGAGAGCAGGTACGCACCGCCGGGAAGCGTCCCCGCGGCGGCTCGCAGCCTGAGCGCTGCGCGGAGGCGCCTGCGGATCCGGTTGCGCGTCACGGCGTTGCCGGACGCGCAGCTGATCGCGAACGCGGCCCGCGGCGGCTCGACCGCGGAACCCGCCGTGGGTGGCAGCCAGGTGACGGTGAGCGCGTCGTCGCGGCCCCGGCGCCCCTGACGCCGGAGTGCATCGAAGGTCGCGCGGTCCGTGATGCGCCAGAGCTGCGGGCGCGTGGGAGCCACCTCCTCGCCTGCGAGCGCGACGGTCACCGTGGCCGGCCCTGCTAGGCCGAGAGACGCTTGCGGCCCTTGAGGCGGCGAGCCCGGACCACCGCCCGGCCGGCCCGATCCGACATGCGGTGACGGAAGCCGTGTCGCTTGGCGCGGCGACGCTTGTTGGGCTGGAAGGTGCGCTTCACTGCTTGCCTCCTCGTCTGCCGGGCCGGACACGGCCTGGCAGCGAATGACCTGTGGGGGTGCGCGAGCGGCCGAGGGTAGGGGGCAGCCCGGCTGGAGCGATCCTGCGGGACACCACCCGCGCCGGAGCCCCGGCACCCGATGGTGCGCCGCAACGCTAGAGGGTCGGCGCGTCGACGGGCAACCTGGGGACGACTGCGCGGCTCGTTACCACACCTCGCGCGCCCACTGGGGGACCTCTGACCCCTGCTGACCTGGGCAAACGAACATCTTCTCGGACCCCTTGCCGAGGCGGTCGGTGCTGGTGCTACGGTGCCCGAACCGCCATGGCGGCCAAGGAGCGGTCGCTTCCCCGCCTCCTGGCCCCTCATGACGGGCGCGACTGCCTGGCACACCGACGCCCACTTCGGGCGACGGCGGGCTCGCGGGGGTCGTTTTCCACAGGTGTGGACGTCGCTGTGGACGTCCCTCGAGCAGGAGGCAGGGCCCCGGGTGAACGAGGCGCAGCGGCTGTGGGACGAGTGCGCCGGGATCGTGCGTGCCCAGGTGTCCGAGCCGGTGTGGCTCACCTCCTTCGAGGCCGCCCGCGGCGTGAGCTTCGACGGAGCGACCTTCACGCTCGCGGTCCCGTCGTTCCTGGCAAAGGAGCGCATCGAGGGCCGCTACCAGTCGCTCGTGCGCGATGCGCTCACCGAGGTCGGTGCCGCCGACGTCGCGCTCGCCCTCGAGGTTGCGCCGAGCGAACCGGAGCCAGCTTGGACCGTCGAGCCGCCCGCGCCGCCCGCGCCCGTTCCCGTCGTTGCCGGCCCCGGTGCCATCTCCGTACAGGACATCAACCCTCGGTACACGTTCGAGGCCTTCGTGATCGGGCCGTCGAACCGGTTCGCGCATGCGGCAGCACTCGCCGTCGCGGAGACCCCTGCGAGGAAGTACAACCCGCTGTTCATCTACGGCGACGCCGGCCTCGGCAAGACCCACCTCCTGCAGGCGATCGGGCACTACGTCCGCGAGAACTACCCCACCTACCGGGTGCGCTACGTCACCTCGGAGGCCTTCCTCAACGAGTTCATCGACGCGGTGCGCCAGCGCACGAACGACAGCTTCAAGCGCCGCTACCGCGACGTCGACGTGCTGCTCGTCGACGACATCCAGTTCATCGAGGGCAAGACCGAGACCCAAGAAGAGTTCTTCCACACGTTCAACCACCTCCACCAGGCCAACCGGCAGATCGTGCTGTCCTCGGACCGGCCGCCCGATGCCATCGGCACCCTCGAGGACCGGCTGCGCAGCCGCTTCAAGATGGGTCTGATCACCGACGTCCAGCCCCCCGACCTCGAGACCCGGCTCGCGATCCTGCGCAACAAGGCCGAACGGGAGGCCACGTGGATCCCGCCCGAGGTCCTCGAGTACATCGCCACCAACATCACCGACAACATCCGCGTGCTCGAGGGCGCGCTCATCCGTGTGGCCGCGTTCGCGAACCTCACCTCGGAGCAGCTCAGCGTCGACACGGCCGCCAACGTGCTCAGTGACCTGCTCACCGCGCGCCAGCCCAAGCCGATCACGCCGCAGCTGATCCTCGAGGCCACTTCGAAGATGTTCGGGATCCCGGTCGAGGAGATCACCGGGAAGAAGCGCCAGCGGCCGCTCGTCACCGCTCGCCAGGTCGCGATGTACGTGTTCCGGGAGATGACCGACCTCAGCTACCCCGCCATCGCCCGCGAGTTCGGCGGACGCGACCACACCACGGTCATCCACGCGGTCGAGAAGATCAGTGCACAGATGCAGACGCAGCGACCGACCTACGACCAGGTCACCGAGCTCGTCCAGACGATCCGGGCAGGATCGTGACCCGGCCGCGCTGCACTGGGGATTCCCCACACCGCTTCCTGTGGACAACGACGTCCCGCCGCCGCGCACCTGTGGGCAACCACCCCGGCCCATGGGTCGCCTCCGCGTCCCTTCGGATCCCCTGTGCGATCCTGGGGACAACCTTCGGGTAGCGACACCCCGGATGACCTGGGGAAACGTACCCCGATCCACAATCCACAGCCCCTACCACCACTCCTTCGTTTGTCAGCACAACACGACGGTAGAAAGCGAGTCACAGCGTGAAGTTCCGATGTGAGCGTGACGTCCTCGTCGAGGCCCTCGGCACTGCCGGGCGCGCGGCAGCAGGACGAGGGACGTCGTTGCCTGTGCTGTCGGGCGTCCGCGTCGAGCTCTCCGGCAACGCGCTGCGGCTCACAGGTACCGATCTCGAGCTCACGATCGCCGTCGAGGTCGAAGTCGCAGGATCCGGAGACGGCGTCACGGTGCTCCCCGGCCGCCTCGCATCCGACATCGCACGGGCACTCCCGGCGGGCAGCGTCGAGATCGACGTCGACGCAGACGAGGCACGCATCTCCGCCGGACGGTCGGAGTTCTCGCTGAAGACGCTCCCCGCTGACGAGTTCCCACGTCTGGCGGAGCCGGGGGGCGAGGCGGTGACGCTCGCGAGCACCGAGCTCTCGAGCGCGCTGGCCCAGGTGGTGCGTGCCGCGTCCGGTGACGACGCTCGGCCGATCCTCACCGGCGTCCTCCTCGCGGCCCACGAGGGCGGCTTGCGGCTCGTCGCGACCGACTCCTACCGCCTTGCGATCCGCGACCTGCCCGGCACCTCCGTGCTCGCCGAGGGCCAGCACGTACTCGTGCCGTCGCGTGCGCTGCAAGAGCTCGCCCGCGTGCTCGCCGCAGAGGACTCGCTGAGCATCCGGCTCGGTGAGCGCGACGCCAGCTTCGAGGTCGGCGGCACCCGCCTCACCACCGTGCTCATCGAGGGCGAGTTCCCGCCGTACGAGCGGCTGATCCCACAGGCGCAGCCGAACCGCCTCACCGTCGGCCGCGAAGCGCTCCTCGAGGCTGTCCGCCGCGTCAAGCTGCTCGCCCGCGAGGCAACGCCTGTGCGGCTCACGATGTCCTCCGACGGCCTCGAGCTCGTCGCGGTGACCCAAGACGTCGGCCAGGCCCACGAGGGCCTCGACGCCAAGTTCGAGGGCGCCGACCTCACCGTCGCCTTCAACCCCGAGTACCTGTTGCAGGGGATCGAGGTGGCACCCGGCGACGAGGTCACCATCGAGACGGTCGACGCGCTCAAGCCCGCACTGCTGCGCGTCCCGGAGCATCCCGAGTTCCTCTACCTGTTGATGCCTGTCCGCGTGTCGTAGGCGAAGCGGAGCTTCGCCGACGAGCGGCTGGCGCGTGCGCCGCC
>JBQTHC010000117.1:0-3664 GCA_052390255.1 Microthrixaceae bacterium | reverse complement strand
GAGGGCCAGCGGCTCAGCTACGTGCTCGGCTACGACGTCGCCGGCGGGCGCGGCGGGCCCCGCCGGCTCGCCTCGGGCAACCCGCCCGCCTCCGGTGAGGTCCTCGTGGACGATGTCGCCGCCCGCGAGCTCAGCATCGCGATCGGCGACCTCGTCGCGGTGATGGGCGAGCCGTTCCGGGTCAGCGGCACCTCCACCAATGGGACCAACATCGTGAACACCACCGCGTTCATCCGGACCGAGGACTTCGCTCGGCTTCACGGTGACAGCGTCGCCTACGTCCTCGTCGGTGCCACCCCCGGTGTCGCTGCCGACGTGCTGGCCGATCGCCTCGCGGCTGCCCAGCCCGACACCACCGTCCAGACCCGGGCCGAGTTCGCGCGCCAGGAGGCCAACGTCGTGCGCGACATGGCCGCGGACGTCATGAAGATCGTCACCGTCATCGGGTTCCTGATCGCGCTCGCCGTCGTCGGGCTCACCTTGTTCACGGCAACCCTCGCCAAGCTCCACGAGTACGGCGTGGTCAAGGCCCTCGGCGCGGGCTCGGGCCGCCTCGCCGCATCCGTCATCGCCCAGGCCGCGTGGTCGGTCGGCCTCGGCCTCATCGTGGCCGTGGTCGTCTCGATCGCGCTCGGCGGCGCGATCGGTGCGCTGACGCCCAACGTGACCGTCTTGATCCAAGCCGACTCAGTGCTCCGCACCGGTGTCGGCGCGCTCATGGTCGGCGCGCTCGGCGCCCTGCTCCCACTCCGCAGGGTCGCGCGCGTCGACCCCGCCACCGCCTTCAGGAGGTCTTGACCATGGATACGCCTGTGGAGCCGACCACCCCTCGAGCACGGACCGCCGTCTCAGTTCGTCACCTGTCCAAGACCTTCGGTGAAGGCGACATCGCCGTGCACGCCGTCACCGACATCGACCTCGACATCGACGCCGGTGAAGTCGTCCTTGTGATGGGACCGTCTGGAAGTGGCAAGACCACCCTGCTGCTCATGCTCGGCGCCATGCTCCGCCCTACCCGTGGCTCGGTCGTCGTCGACGGCGTCGATCTGGCCACCGCCCCCGAGCGGCGCCTCCCCGCGCTGCGGGCGAGCCACCTCGGGTTCATCTTCCAAGACTTCAACCTCCTGTCCGCGCTGACCGCGCTCGAGAACGTCGAGCTCGCCTGCAACCTCGCCGGGACCACCGGCCGTGCCGCCCGGGAGCGTGGCACCGAGCTGTTGGAGCGCGTCGGGCTCGGTCACCGCGTCGGCTTCCGCCCGGACCAGCTCTCCGGAGGCGAGAAGCAACGTGTCGCCATCGCGCGCGCCCTTGCCAACAACCCGACTGTGCTGCTCGCCGACGAGCCGACCGCGAACCTCGACTCCGGTCACGGACGCGAGATCGCCCGGCTGCTGCGTCGCTTCGCAGACGAGGACGGTCGCACCATCGTCATCGTCAGCCATGACGAACGCCTGCGCGAGGTGGCCGACCGCGTGCTGTGGCTCGAAGACGGCGCGTTCCGCGAGCTCGCCGGCATGGCCACCGATCCCGTCTGTGGCATGTCCGTGGAGCAAGACGCCACCCTGCACCTGCAAGCGGAGGGGCACGAGTGGTGGTTCTGCTCCGACTCCTGCCGAGCTGACTTTGCCGCACACCCCGACCGCTACCGCACGAAGGAGCCGGCGCCGTGACGCACACCCTCCACCACGCAACCGCCGGGGAGCTCGTCACAAGACTTCGGAGGGTCGAGGGTCAGGTTCGTGGGCTCCAGCACATGATCGAGCGAGGCGACGCCTGCATCGACGTGCTCACCCAGGTCGCTGCCACGCGGGCTGCACTGACGGCCGTCGGACGCGGCCTGCTCGAGTGCGAGATCCGACTCGCCATCGGTCGAGGCGATGAGGCCGCCGACGACTCAGCGGGCGACCTCCTCGTGGCCGTCGATCTGTTGGGCAGTCGATGACACCCGACCGAGAATCTACGACATGCTGTCGTAGATTCTCGACACCACCCCGGACGAAGGAGCGCAACGATGAGACCACGAACCTCGCGACCACTCGCGGTCACGGCAGTCGCGATCGTCGCCGCTGCCGCCGTGTGGGCTGTCAGCGTCCGCCCGTGGCGAAACGACACTCCCAGCATCATCGAACCGAACGATCCCGTCGTCGCCCTGGCCGAGCAGGCGCGACGAGCGGGCGACGCGATCGTTCGTGATGTGACGCTCACTGCCGCGCCAGCCACGATCGACCTCGGTGACCGTACGGTTCAGACGTGGGCCTTCAACGGGACTGTCCCTGGACCTGAGATCAGGCTTCGGGCCGGTGAGGTCCTGCGCGCGCGGGTCCGCAACGAGCTTCCCAGTTCGCTCACGATCCACTGGCACGGGATCGCGCTGCGCAACGACATGGACGGAGTACCAGGCGTCACGCAGGACCCGATCAAACCAGGCGGTGAGCTCGTCTACGAGTTCACCGCGCCAGACCCGGGCACCTACTTCTACCATCCGCACACCGGCACGCAGCTCGACCGCGGCCTCTACGCCCCGCTCATCGTGGAGGAGCCATCGGCACCCACCGAGTTCCAGCGGGACTTCACCGTCCTGATCGACGACTGGATCGACGGCACAGGCCCGACCCCCGACGACGTGCTTGCCGACCTCCGCGCCGGCCCCAGCACGATGGAGGAGCCTGCAGAAGGCGGCATGGGCGGGATGGACATGGGGGGCGCGAGCGGCACGGACATGACGATGAGTGAGCCGTCGCCAGATGCGCCCCTCGGTACCGACACCGGTGATGTCAGCTATCCGCTGTACGTGATCAACGGTCGCGGACCGACCAGCCCCGCCGAGCTCGCGGTGACGCCCGGCGAGCGCGTGCTCCTGCGCCTCATCAACGCAGGATCGGACACACCGTTCCGCGTCGCGCTGGGTGGGAGCAAGCTGACGGTGATCGCGACGGATGGCTTCCCAACTGAGCCCGTCGAGGTCGACGCGATCCTGCTCGGCATGGGCGAGCGATACGACGTGATCGTGACCCTGCCCGACCCAGGAGCGTTCCCGCTCGTCGCGGTCGCCGAAGGCAGGGATGCCAGCGCGCTCGCAGTACTGAGATCCGGACCTGGCGAGCTCCCGCCACCCGGCGTCAAGCCGGCCGAGCTCGCGGGGCGACTGCTCTCACTCGAGGACCTCCGCGCCGCGCCGGAGGTCGCGCTATCCCGACGTGATCCCGACCGCACCTACCGCGTCGCACTCACCGGCGACATGACCAGCTACAAGTGGGGCATCGCCGCCTCCGGCGACAACGGAAGCACCCTCCCCGTCCGACAGGGAGAGCGGGTCCGACTCGTGATCGAGAACCAAACCATGATGTGGCACCCGATCCATCTTCACGGCCAGACCCCCCAAGTTGTGACCGGCAACGACCCTGGGCCCCGCAAGGACACGGTGATCGTGCCCGCCATGGGAACCGTGACCGTCGACTTCGACGCGGACAACCCCGGGCAATGGGTGCTCCACTGCCACAACATCTACCACGCAGAGTCCGGGATGGTGACGGTGGTGTCGTATGTGGGTTGAGGATGACCTCCCGGGGGTCATCGGAGCAGGCCAGACCAGCGATGACGAGCGCGGGCACCGGGCTCGAGCCAAGCAACTACACCGTGTCGTGATCAGTCGGTAACCTGGGCT
>JBQTHC010000116.1:0-10873 GCA_052390255.1 Microthrixaceae bacterium | reverse complement strand
CCGCGATACGGCGACCACCGATCGAGTCCGACCGATCAGCGGCGCATGAAACGGGAACTCGAGCTCGACCGGACGACCGGGGGCGGACATCGCGACAGTCTCATCCATTCTTGGCAGGCTTCGGCGCGGGCGGTTGACGGCACAGCGCGGAGGTCGAGCTGCGCCCGGGCCGTGACCCACACCGTCGAACGTGTCATGAGATTCGTCACGCTGTCACTAGATCCGTGACACGACCCGCCGACCGGAGGAGGACCGGGCTCGCCACCGGTAGCCTCCCGCGCATGTCTGAAGTCCACCTCACCACCTCGGGTCCGCCGGAGACGGTGCTCGACACGGAGCCGACGGAGGCGCTCGAGGCGCTCGCGGCCGCGCTCGAGCTGCCGGAGGCGGAGCGGCGCGACGCGATCGCACACACCGTCGCGCGATGGCCGCGCTTCCTCGACGGGTGGGCGCGCCTCGGCGATCACGGGCGTGACGTGATGGAGCGCTATGCCGCGTACCGCGTCGGCTACCACCGCGGGTTGGACCGCCTCCGAGCGAACGGCTGGCGGGGGAGCGGCTACGTGCGATGGGACCACGAGGAGAACCGTGGGTTCCTCCGCGCCCTCGCGGGGCTGCAGGCCAGCGCGGCGGAGATCGGCGAGACCGACGAAGCGGAGCGCTGCGCGACCTTCCTGCGCCAGCTCGACCCGTCCTGGCCGCCCGCGGACCTGCGCTGACCTAGGTTCGCTCCATGGAGCACCCAACCTTCCCCACTGCGGGGCGCCCGGCCGACGAGCTCCTCGCGGAGATCAAGGGCAGCCGGGGCAACGACGCCGACTGGCGCGGCGGCCGCACGTTCAGCCTCGTGTACAACCCGGCCGACCCGGAGCTCGAGCGCCTCCAGGAGGCTGTGGCCCAGGAGTACCTCCACGAGAACTACCTCAACCCGTTCGCGTTCCCGAGCCTGCTCCGCATGGAGCAGGAGGTCGTGGCCATGGCGGCCGACCTCATGGGCGCGGCCGGCGCCGGCGGCAAGCTCACCTCCGGTGGCACAGAGAGCATCTTCCTCGCGGTGCAGGTCGCCCGCGATCACGCACGCACGGCGCGCGGCATCGCGGAGCCGCGGCTGGTCACCGGCTCCACCGCGCACCCCGCGTTCGCCAAGGCCGCGAAGTACCTCGACATGGAACATGTGCTGGTCGCGGTCGGCGGCGACGGCCGCCTCGACCCAACCGATGCGGCGGCCGCGCTCGATGACCGCACCGCACTCCTGGTCGGCTCGGCGCCCTGCTACCCGTTCGGCGTGATCGACCCGATCCCCGAGCTCGCGGCGCTCGCCGCTGAGCGCGGCGTCCTCTGCCACGTCGACGCCTGCCTCGGCGGGTGGCTGCTGCCGTTCTGGGCGCGCCTCGGCGAACCGGTGCCGCCGTGGGACCTGACTGTCCCAGGAGTCACCTCGCTCAGCGCCGACCTTCACAAGTACGGGTGGTGCTTCAAGGGCGTGTCGGTGCTGCTCCACCGAGACCCCGACATGGTGCGACTCCAGTACTTCCTCTACGACGGCTGGCCGGGCGGCATCTACGGCTCCGCTACCACGGCCGGCACGCGTCCCGGCGCGCCGATCGCAGCCGCCTGGGCGACGGTCTCGCACCTCGGCGAGGCGGGCTACCTCCGACTCGCGGGCGACGTGCGCGATGCCACCCACGCGTTCCGCGTGGGCATCGAGTCGATCGACGGGTTGCGGATCACCGGCGATCCGGTGATGGGTGTGATGGAGATCTCCTCCGACGTGCACGACCTCGCGGCGGTGAACGACATCATGGAGGACCGAGGGTGGCACCTCGACCGTCAGCAGGGCGGCCTGCACCTCATGCTGTCGCCGTACCACCGCCACGTCGTCGACGAGTTCCTCGCCGATCTCGCGGATGCGGTCGCGACCCACGGGGACAGTCGTGGCGTCGAGGCTCGCTACGGCGGGATCGCCGAGTAGGCCGAGCGCCGCACCACGCCGATGCCACCCGCCGGCCCCGTTCTCTTCAGCGGCGCTGTCCTCTGCGGTGGGTCGAGCAGTCGCATGGGGCGCGACAAGTCGCTCCTCCTCGTCGACGGTCAGCCTCTCGCGGCGCGCGTTGCCGAGGCGCTCTGGGCCGCGGGCGCGGCGGAGGTGCTGGCCATCGGCGGAGACGCCGAGGCGTTGCGGGCGTGGGATCTCGCGGTGCGCCCCGACGATCACCCCGGTGGCGGACCGCTTGCCGCGACGTTGACGGCGCTGCACGTCGCGACGGAGTCGGTCGTGATGGTCATGGCCTGCGACCTCCTCGCACCGAGCGCCGACGCCGTGGCGGCCACGGTCCACGCGCTGCTCGCGCACCCTGACGTGCTCGGCGCGGTCCCGGTGGTCGACGGGTACCGGCAGTGGACCCATGCGGCATGGCGACGCCCGGCAGGCGATGCGCTCGAGGCCGAGTGGAAGAGCGGCACTCGCGCCTTGCACCGAGCGGCCGCGCTCCTCGCGCTCGTCGAGGTCGCCGACCTCGACCCGCTCGCCCTCGTCGACGCGGACGTGCCGGGGGACCTGCCGTGATCCCGGCCGATCGCCTCGGCGGTGCGGGTAGCCTCGTGCGGATGTCCGACATCCCCCAGATCGATGTCGCGGAGCTCTCACGGCGATGCGCGCAGGGTGCGCCGTTGGTCGACGTGCGCGAGCAGCACGAGTTCTCAAAGGCGCGGGTCCCGGGAGCGACCTTGATTCCCCTCGGCGAGATCGTCGAACGGGTCGACGAGGTGCCGCGGGATGCAACGGTGTACGTCATCTGTGCAAGCGGCAGCCGCAGCGCCCGAGCCGTCCAGCACCTTCGTTCCGTCGGCGTCGATGCCGTGAACGTCGCCGGCGGCACCATCGGGTGGATCAACGCTGGCCTTCCCGTCGACGCCGACGCAGGATCCGAAGCCGGCGCGCAGTGAGCGAGTGGGTCGCTGACGACGTCGCCTTTGCCGACCTCGTCAACCGGCTCACCGAGGTCGACGTCTACGGGCTCGACACGGAGTTCCATCGCGAGCGCACCTATCACGCTCGGCTGGCCCTCCTGCAGCTCTCGTGGCGCGGCGGCGTGGCCGTCGTCGATCCGCTCTCGGTCGAGATCGCGCCGCTCGCCACCGTGCTCCGCGGAGACGGTGTCTGTGTGATGCACGCGGCGTCACAGGATCTCGAGATCCTCGATCGCGTCTGCGGCACCGTCCCGACGCGCCTGTTCGACACGCAGGTGGCCGCCGGCTTCATCGGCTACAGCAGTGTGGGCCTCGGTGGGTTGGTCCAAGGAGAGCTCGGGCTCAAGCTGCCGAAGGCCGATCGGCTCACCGACTGGTTGGCGCGCCCGCTCAGCGAGGATGCCGTCGTCTACGCCGCGGAAGACGTCGCGCACCTGCACGAGCTGTTCGACGCGCTCGGCGCGAAGCTCGACCGGCTCGGACGGCGCCAGTGGGCGGAGGACGAGTGCGAGGTGAACCGAGTGCGCGCGGCCGCAGCCGTGGTGCCGGAGCGGGCGTGGTGGAAGATCAAGGAGGCGCGCTCGCTCCGGGGGCGTGCCGCAGCGGTCGCGCAGTGCCTCGCTGCCTGGCGTGAGCGCAAGGCCTCCGAGGTCGACCGTCCGGTGCGGTTCCTGCTGCCCGATCTCGCGATGGTGTCGATGGCTCAGCGACCCCCGCAGACCGAGGAGGACCTGCGCCGCGTGCGCGGGCTCGACGACGGCAAGCGCAAGGGCGCAGCCGCCCGCGAGCTGCTCAGCGTGATCGAGGAGGGGCTCGCACTCGATCTCGATCTCCTGCAGCTCCCCCCGAGCGAAGGCGTCGACCGCTCGCAGCGCGCCGCCGCCTCGCTCGTGAGCGCGTGGGCCGCGCAACGCGCCCGCGAGCTCGATATCGACGCGGCCATCCTCGCGACGCGCTCGGACATCGAGGCCTTCCTCATGGATGGGCGGGGCCGCCTTGCGAACGGATGGCGCAACGCGCTGGTCGGGGAGCCGATCCGCGCCCTTGCCGCGGGCGAGGCTTCCCTTGCTGTCGATGGCGGGGGAAGGCTCGTGCTCGAGACTCGCTCCGGCGTCCGCCTCATCGACTGACCGTCCGCAGGTCAGCCCGCGCGCAGGACCACCGCGGTGTCGGGTGGGAGTGTCCCAGCGAAGCGTGCGCCCTCGCCCCGCCCGTCGCTTGCCACCTCGACGATCCCGCCCTCGTCGATCTCGGTGCCGACCGGGCTCATGTTGACGAGCACCACCCGTTCGTCGCCGGAGGGCGATTGGCGTCGCCAGCCGAGCGTTCCGATGGGCGTGTCCAGGAGGGAGAGCGAACCGAGCGCGAGGGCCTCTGAGGCGCGCCGGGCCGCGAGCAGCCGGCGGTACAGGTGCAGGATCGAGTCCTCCGAGGCTCGTTGCGTGTCCACGGCGCGCTCCGTGGCGTTCGGCGGGAACGGGAGCCATGCCCTCTCGCCCCACCCGTGGCCGGGCCCGGCCACCCACGGGACCGGTGCGCGGCACCCGTCGCGGCCACCCGGATCGACGACGCGCTCAGGCGGGACGACGGCGTCCTCGAGGCCGAGCTCCTCGCCCGCGTAGATGAACGGCGTGCCGCGCTGCGTGAGCAGGGCGACCGCGGCGGCACGAGCGCGCGCCTCGCTGCCGCCGTAGCGCGTCCGGTGCCGCGGCACGTCGTGGTTCGACAGCACCCAGGAGGGCCACGCCTCACGAGGATCGAGCTCCTCGGCGACGCGCTCGATCCGCTTGCGCCACGCGGCCGCATCCCACGGCGCGTGGGTGACGGCGAAGTTGAAGGCGAGGTGGAGCTCGTCACCGCGGCCGTAGTACGGCGCGACATAGCGCGTGCCGGGCAGCGCGGTCTCGCCGATCAGGACTCGGTCACCGGGGTATGAGTCGGCGAGCGCCCGCATCGCACGGATGTGGGCGTGGGTGCTCTCGTGCTCGTTGGAGGCGCAGTGGGGGATCTCGGACCAGGGCTTGGGGTCGTCGGGCAGGTCGGGGTGGCGGCCGATGCAGTGCACGACGTCGATGCGGAACCCGTCGACCCCGCGGTCGAGCCAGAAGCGCATCACCCCGTGCATGGCCTCGACCACCTCGGGGTTGGCCCAGTTGAGGTCGGGCTGCTGGGGCAGGAACTGGTGGAGGTACCACTGCTCGGTTGCGGGATCCCACGTCCACGCGCGCCCTCCGTCGACGAAGGCGCCGAGCCAGTTGTTCGGCGGCCGGTCCGGCCCACCGCCGTCGCGCCACACGTACCAGTCCCGCTTGGGGTCGTCGCGAGCACGGCGCGACGACTGGAACCAGGGGTGCTGATCGGAGGTGTGGTTCGGGACGAGGTCCACGACGATCCGGATGCCGGCGCGATGGGCCTCCTCGAGCAGGGCGTCGAAGGCAGGGAGGTCGCCGAAGAGGGGATCGACGTCGCAGAAGTCGGCCACGTCGTAGCCGAAGTCGGCCATGGGCGAGCGATAGAAGGGAGAGAGCCACACGGCGTCGACCCCCAGCCAGCGCAGGTGGTCGAGCCGCCGCCGGACGCCTTCGAGGTCGCCGATCCCGTCGCCGTCCGAGTCGGCGAAGGAGCGGGGATACACCTGGTACACCACCGCCGAGCGCCACCACGGGGTCCGAGCAGGCGCAGCCATGACGGGTCAACCTACCGGCTCGCCCGGATGCGCGATTCAAGGGTGGTCGCGCTATGGTGACGGTCCACCTTCACCCCTGCGAGCCTCGGGAGCCGTTCCGTGAAGAAGGGACGCCATCGCCGCTTCGAAGAAGCGCGCAAGCTCAAGCAGTCGGGTCCGGAGTTCTTGTTCAGCAATGACGTGAGCCGGCCCTCTGACGACCGCGACGCCGACAGCGACGTCGACGATGACGACTACGCCGCCCTCGCGCGCAAGTACGGCGCGTTCGACGACGAGCCTGGCGACGACGAGGAGTAGCCGAGGCGGTCGTCCAGCGGCAGCGCTGGGGCGCTAGAGCACCGCGTCCAGTGCGCTGGGGATCTGTGCGGCATCGGTGATGAGCGCGTCGCCGACGGTCACGCCCCCGAGGTGGTCGTAGCGGACCGGGCCGGCTTCGAGGCCACCAGCGGCGTTTCGCAACGGGATCGGCTCTGCGGTGCGCGCATCCATCGCAGTGAGCACCGTGGCGAGCAGATCGTGCTCGGCGACGGTGGCCTGGGGAGCGTACGACTGCAGGTGGACCGCCTGGACGGGCTCGTGCGACCGAGCCAGGAAGGCGATCGCCGGCTGGTAGGTGTTCCGGCGACTACCGGCGCGCGTGCGCTTGATCGCGCGCCCCGAGACCAGCGTGATGGGCACCGCGGAGAGGGTGCGGTGCTCGAGCAGGTGCCGTGCGCGGTGCTCGTTGTGTCGGGCACGACGCAGGCGCTCGTCGCCGTGGAGGTCCACCAGGTACGTGGCGTCCCGTCCGGCTCGCTCGATGGCGGCCAGTGCAGCCTTGAGCACCCGGTTCTCGTCGGTGTCGTACGCCTTGGTGGTGGTCGCGCACACGAACAGGCCCGGATCGCCCGCCGACGCGGAGCGCACGGACATCGTCTCGGACCAGAGGACCGGTCCGCGCAGCTCGCCATGGCAGCGCTCCGGGCGGTCGGTGGTGGCGATGGCCATCGAGCGGACGATGCGCGGCATCGCGTCGAGCAGGTCCTCGGCCTCGTCGCTCGTGGCGAGCACGGCGCCCACGATCTGGCGGGCGGCCCGCAGCGGGAGGCCCAGCAGCGCGGCGGCGAAACGTGACGGGTCGTAGGGGCGGGTCACGCGCGCGAGCACGATCTGGGTGCCCTGCCCCGGCTCGACCGCGACCTGCGCTGTCATCGCGTCAGACGGCCAGCGCGGTGCCGAGGACCTCACCGATCGTGCGGCGGGCATCGGCCTGCTCCGCGGCGTCGAGCAGCGCGGCGATCGTGTGGTACAGCTCGACGGCGCTCTCGTCGTCGATCCCCTCGAACTGCGGGAGGAAGTACGCGTAGAAGATCTCGTAGAGCAGTCGCGACCGCGTCGGCTCGTCCTCGAGGCGGCGAACCGCGAACCGAGCGGCGTCGAGGTAGACGGCGGGGCCGAGGTCTCGGAATCGGCGCAGCGGCAGGAGCTCGCGCACGATGTCACCCGGGCCCTCGAGCAGGTCGTGGTAGGCCTCGTCCGACGGGCACGTGACCTCCACGAAAGCGAACCGGCGCATGAGCGCGTAGGACATCTCGAAGAGCAGGTTCTTGTCGAACACGTTCATCGTGGCGAGGATGCGCCACGAGGCGGGGAGCTTGATCGCGTCGGTGTCGTCGGGCGCCTCGACGCCCGGGGGCACGAGCGAGATCGGCTGCACGCGGCCGCCGCGCTTGAACGGCAGGATCACGGCCTGGCCAGAGAGCACGGTGAACAGCTGGCCGAACGCGCGGTCGAAGTTGGACCGGTTGAGCTCGTCGATCACGAGCCAGCGACCGGACTCGATCGCGTCGACGAACATGCCGGGCCGGAAGATGAGCCCCTCCGCGGTGGGCTGGAAGCCACCGATCGTCTCGAAGGTGGTCCATTCGGTGGTGGCGGTCGTGGGGAGGTAGCCGGTGCAGAGCATCGACTTCTGGGCCACCTCGGCGGTGAGGTAGGCGAGGGTCGTCTTGCCGGTGCCGGGCGGACCGGTGAGCACCACGTGCTTGCCGGCGTCGATGGCCGCCACCAGCTGGTCGAGGACGTGGTCGGGGAAGAAGAGGCCGTTCCGCTTGGCTGCGAACCCGAGCTCTTCAGCGGTGAAGTTCATGTCACGTCCCTTGTGTGGTGCTCGATCTGGACCGCCTGCCGCTCAACGACGTCGGAGCGCTGGATGAGGAAGGTACTGCGAGTGGTCGCGCCGTGCGCTCAAGTGGTCGATCAGGAGGTCGAACGCCTTCTTGCCGACCATCTCGGCGAGCTCGTCGCGCATGGTCTCGTAGACCGGCTGACGGTCCACGAACGCCTCTGGATCCTCTGTGCACCACCAGTGGAACTCGCTTCCGCCTTCGCCCCAATCGCGCCGCTTCCACTCGCGCACCGTCGAGGTGACGTGGCCGTCGTCGTCGGTGTGGTCCTCGTGGCGCAACGGGAGCTGCCAGCAGACCTGGGGCTTCCAGTCGAGCGGCCGCTCGCCGGCGTCGAGCGCCCCCTTGTGGAGCGCGCAGCCGATGCCTCCTTCGAAGCCGGGGCGGTTCAGGAAGATGCAGGCCCCGTCGACCAGGCGGGTCTTGATCTCGCCGGCCTTGTTGCGCTTGGTCGGGCCGCCCTTCCGGCGTGCCACGTCACGATGCTGCCACTGCTCGTCGGTGAGCCGCTCGGCGTGCTCGAGCGCGACGGCCGCGTCGTCGTCGTCGACGAAGTGCGCCCCGTAGCTGCAGCACCCCTGCGCGAGATCCTCGGCCGGGCCGGTGAGCACGCCTTGGCACCCGCGTCCGTAGATGCACGTCCACGGGCTCGTGAGGAACGTGACGTCGAAGATCCAGGTGCGGTCTTCGTCAGGGTCCTCGAAGGAGACCCACTCGTGGAGGTCTTCGTGCACATCAGCTCCTCGTCGGGGATGGTCACAGTAGTTGCCTAGGGTGGCTGCCCATGGCAGGGGAGTTCGACGACATCCGCTCGCGCCTGGAGGTCATCTCCGAGGAGCTCGCCGACCTCGCGATGGAGCGCATCAAGGAGTCGATCGACGCTGGCGGCAACGAGCTGCCGGTCGACGAGCGGCGCCTGTCTCGCGCGCGCCGCGCCGTCGAGAAGGCCATCGGGATCCTGCGCGAGCCCGACGATCTCGACTGATGTGCCCGCAAGGGGGCTCTGCCCCCCTCGCATGACCCCCGGCCCCGCCGGTGGTTGTCTCAGCGCTCGGGGGGAGCTGTCCGGCCGCGCGCGCTGTCGAGGGCGTTCAAGGCGTCGATGAGCGCGCGGAGGCGGCCCGCCTTGCGCGGATCGAAGCGCATCACGAGCCGTGGGAGCTCGAGCTCGTCGCGATCGGACACCTCTGGAGGCAGCGGACCGGTTCGCTCGATCTGGCCTCCGAGCAGCAGGTCCGCGAACCGAGCGTTGAGCTGCGCGAGCTCCTCGTCGAGCGGCTCGTGGCGCAGTCGGATGATCAGGCGGTCGCCGGTCCACCGGATCGAGTGGTAGCTCCGCCAGAAGCGCTGGATCTCGCTCACCGCCTCGTGGACGTCGTCGGTGATCAGGAAGAGGTCGTGGTCTTCGGGCGACACGAGGCCTGCGGCCACCAGCTCTGCGTCCATGAAGGTCTGCCAGCGCTCCCAGTAGGTTCCGCCGGGCACGTCGAGCAGGACGACCGGGGCCGGGCTGGCCTTGCCCGTCTGCAGCAGGGTGAACAGCTCGAAGGTCTCGTCCTGTGTCCCGAACCCGCCGGGCAGGCAGACGAAGGCCGACGACTCCTTGATCAGCATCAGCTTGCGCGTGAAGAAGTACTTCATCGCCACCACCTTGTGGTCGCCGGCGATGACGTTGCTCGGTGCCTCTTCGAACGGGAGCCGGATACTGACCCCGATGCTGCGCTCACGACCAGCGCCTTCGGCCGCGGCGGCCATGATCCCCGGACCGGCGCCAGTGATCACCATCCACCCGGCGGCTGCCAGGTCCGCTGCGAGTCGCCTCGCCTGGTCGTAGAGCGGGTCGTGTGCGTGGGTGCGCGCCGAGCCGAAGACGGTGGCCTTCGGGACGCCCTCGAGCTGGCGGAACATCGCGAACGCGGCTCGCATCTCCTTGAGGGCAGCGGCAGTGATCTTCAGGTCGAGGCGGTCGGCGTCGTCGCCGGCGAGTCCGACGGCCGAGCGCAGGATGTCGCGGAGCACGTCGCGGTTGGTGGTCGCGCCGCTCGCCGCGAGGAGCTCCTGGATGAGCTCACTGCTGCGGCGTGGACCGGAGGGGGGGAGGTCGACCATCGTGCAGAGCCTCGCACGGCTACGGTCGCCCACGTGGCCGCGACCTGCAGCCGGTGCGGTGAGCTGGGAGACGCGGGCGACGACCTCCCGCTCGGCTGGTCGATGGCGACGACGCGCCGCGGCATCGAGGGGTTGTGCCCGACCTGCACGCGGTCACACGTCCGCGACATCGAGGCCAAGCTCGACGACGAGTGGTGGGTCTGAGTCACCGAAGAGCGGCATCGAGCAAGCGCCGACGGCGGGCCCCGCGTCTGATATCATCTGATAGCGCAGGAGGTTCCGATGACTGACATCCTGATTCGAGACGTGCCTGATGAGGTGCTCGCGGCGATCGACGCCAAGGCGAAGCGGGTCGGCCTCTCCCGGACGGCGTATCTCCGACGAGCCTTGGAGCGCGAGCGAGCACTCGATGCCGGTCCGGTGAGCGTCGAGCAGCTCGCGCGGCTTGCCACGCTCGCTGCCGACCTCGATGACCCCGACGTGATGTCCAATGCCTGGTCGTGACCGCCTGGCTCATCGACAAGTCGGCGGTGGGGCGTCTTCATCTCGCGACCGACGCGTCGGAGTGGGCGTCGAGGGTTGAACGAGGCCTCGTCCGCATCTGCACCGTGACGCGGCTCGAGATCGGCTTCTCGGCGCGATCTGGGCCTGATCATCGCGCCCTCTTTGGTGAGCCCCCGATCGCATCGATGCCCATCGAGTACCTCACGCCCAGGATCGAAGACCGTGCCTGCGAGATCCAGTCGATGCTCGCTGCACGCGGGCAGCACCGCGCTCCCGCCATCCCGGATCTGCTGATCGCAGCGACCGCGGAGCTCGCCGAGCTCACGGTCCTCCACCTCGACAAGGACTTCGAGCTCATCGCGGACCTCACCGGTCAGCCGGTCGAGCGGCTCGTGCTCGTCTGACCATCCTCCCCGGCGACCGATGGGAGCTTCGCCCT